>JAWCLG010000001.1:0-118563 GCA_038851075.1 Hadarchaeales archaeon (SeqCode)
GGTAGTTGTCCGCCGAGCAGTAGATATCCGCTGTGAAGTTATCCAGCGTGAGCGCGAAGCTGAACGGATTCCTCACGGTGATGGGGGCGCCAGCTGAAGGCACGGCATTCTGTCCCTCGTAGTGTGCGCCGATGTAGTACCAGTCTCCGTAAGTTGGATCATTCCCTCCGTAAAATATTCTGACGTGATACTGGGTGGTCGGCTCGTTGAGAAAGGCGTCCGCCACCTCCCCCATGTTCGTGTGCGGCTCCTCGCTCGCATAGCCCTCACACGGATAGTAGAAATCCCACCCGGCGCGCGTGAACGCCTCCCTGATCTGCTCCAGAGTGCTCCTGACGATCACCGCGTTTGTCGGGTCGTCCCTGCCTATTATTCCCGGGATGGTCATGGGAAGCGGAGACGAGAAAGAACCCGCGGATGGATTGAGGTCGAACACCGGTGCGATGCCGTCGTTCGGGTTAACGCAGTCCTTTGAAGGGTCAGCGTTGTCTCCGTCCGGGGTTGAGCACCCCTTGCATCCGGCCTCTCCGAGGAAGGCGTAAGTAGGCGCATGCCCCGCGTGAGCCCCGCTGTTGCCCAGATCCACATATCCGATCACGTGCCCGAGGTCGTTTATCAGCTTTGATTCCGCGTTCTCCCATGAAATCACATAGTGTGCGGTTGGATCAAATGTATCGGTGTCCCCCAAGAGCTGAAAGTTCCCCACGCTTATCATGTCTCCCATCCCTTCCTGGGGTATGAGGCTCTGTATCCTCTCGGTGTCGGGCATCACGGTCGCCTGCAGGTTCCACCCGTTGACCGCGAATGCAGCGACTATCGGCACTATGGTCAGAACGAGTCCCATTATCCTCAGTATCCAGTTAAGAGCCCTTTCGCCCAGCTGCTCACCGACCAATTTTTTTTTCCATATATAAAAGGCAAACGCTCAATGCACCGGCGGGAAAAATGGATAACCGCGGACAGCTGATGGGTGTCCCGATAAAGCTGGTGATGGCTCTCACCATAGGGGCCGTCGCGATGGGGATAATGATGCAGTTCATGGGCACTGCGGAGCGCTCTGGCATAAAGGACATGGACGTTACCCTGTCGGTTTCGAGCAACCGCCTCACCGTGAAGGTTTACGACGCAGCCACAGGAGCCCCGCTGAACAACGCGACGGTCGTGGTGAGTTACCCGGGAGGAACCAAAGCGCAGACCCTTGGTGTTTCTTCGAACCAGTATACTTTCACAATACCTCTTAACGGAAGAAGCGATGTCATCGTGAATGTCAGGGTGACCCACAGCGGATACATACCGTGGGAGTCGCAGGCCGTGGTTGGCTAGGAATCCGGGGGGAGGCAGTGGAGTCGGTGCCGGCGGTGATCCTCCTTGGAGCGTTCGGAGCCGCGCTGGCTTTCGGGATGATGATATCATGCCTGGAAATGGCGGAGAGGGCGGAAGAACACGTTGGCCTGATAAACGGATTTGACGCCTTCGTGGAACGGGTGAAACTTTTATGCTCCGGCGGCCCGGGAAGCTCCGTCTCATGCAGGCTCGATGTTGGGCAGGCTTCAGTTCTGGTGGACGGAAAGACGCTGAAACTGGTTTCAGGCGGCAGGGTGGTGCGTTCAGGTGCAGTGCCGGTGCCGTTCTGTGACCGATCAGAGCTGCGCAGCGGCGAATATCTGATTGTTCTGGTCGGTGGGGCGTGCGGTGCCGGGATAAAGGTGAGTCCCTGTGGATGAGGGCAGCATTGAACTGTTTATGGGAGCCAAGCTCGCGGTCGCCTTCGCATCCATGTTGCTGATCGGAACCGCTCTATCATGGGGCAACGTTATCGCGAGAGATATCTCCCTTGATGAGCTGAACTCAGTTGCCGATGCGATTTCCGGTTCAATAGCAGACGTTCAGACGATGCCCTCATGCAGCGCGGTGATGAGGAGCATACCCAGGCCAGCCCAGAGTTTCACGGTGGAGGTGACGGAGGAGCGCGGGGGAATCGCAAGGGTGGCGGTGGTCGGAAGGTGCAGGGTGGAAAGATTCGTTCCTCTCAATACGCATCTGAGCGGGGACCGGGCGGAAAACCCGGCGTTCGTGGAGCTGATCATGGACGGCAGCGTAAAGCTGAGGCTGATAGAGTGACATCCGGACCCGAAGAGCTGTTTTCAGCGGCGGTGTGCGCGGCGCTGCTGGTGGTTTTCGCGTGCGGGCTGCTTGCCGTGCGAGGCTCATGCGAAGAAAGGGTGGAACAGGCGCGCGCGCACAGAACCGCGCTCGACGTCGCTTCCCGTGTGATTTCCGCCTCGATTTCCGGAATCGAACCGGAACATGTTCTCAATGCATCTCTCGGTCAGACTGACGGGCAGCTCTGCATAACAATATTCTCCATGGACGGAGGCGTCCTGCGGAGGCTTGGCTTTTCGGGAGAAGGACCGCCCGAAGCATGCGTGAAGTTACCCGGCGTGGTTATCACCGACGGAGGGCCCGCCCCGTGCAGCGTCTCCGTGGAGGTGTGGAAGGTTTGAATGCCCGAGGTTCCGGATCCGTCCATGATGTTCTGGTCTTCGCGACTCTGGTTTCAGTTTCGCTGCTGATGCTCCATGGCGCGTCGCCGGATTACGCGGATGGCGGGGAGGTGAGGTTCGCGAGAGATTCCGCGAGAGGGATCCTTCTCATAATGACCACCGTAAATGTGAAAGATCTTGGGGGATTCGAATACGGCGTATCCTTCTTCCCGTTTTCCTCCGAGGTGGGGCTGGAGGACAGGACAGTAGCGCAGCTCGTCGGGGAGCTCTGGGTTCTCCGGTCGTCTTCCGGGACCGTGCTATCGGACAACATGGAGGAAGGAATAGAGCACATGGTCCGTGATGTGATTCAGCGCTTTATGGGAGGGAGGTTCTGCTACAGGTGGAGGGCTGAGGTGCTGGTTCCCGGAGACGGGGATCCGGTGTTCCTGCTCACCCTGGAGAATATGCGGGACGGCGGGCATCTCATATGCTCCGAGACGATCACGGCTCCCCTTTCACGGGCCCCCATCACCGGCGATGATCGCTGTCCGGCGGCTGTGAGGATGAGCATGGAGCTGTGGTCAGCGTGAGCGAGAGAGGTTTTATCCCGATGTCTGCGGCAGCCGTCCTGATGCTGCTCATCGCCATAGCGTTCGCCGCCCAGGCGATGCGTTACGGAATCTCTCGGTCAGACCCGGAATCTGCTTCTGCGCACGAACTCATCTGTGCTGGTTCCGCGGTAAGGAGCCAGATTAACTGGGCGCTCAGATGCGCGGGATACAGGGCGATGTATGAGGTTTCTTCAGAAGCCTGGAAGTTCAGCCGGTCTGAAAGACTGCGGATGATGGAGGGACTGACCTTGAGATACCTTTCAGAGGGATTGATGGACCTGTCCTCCTGCGATCTCTTTGATTCTAGGCTCAAGCTGGAACTCAATTCACCCCCGCAGGCGGTGTCGTTTACCGAAAAACGTGAAGGCGACGTGCAGCTGACCGCGATCATGCCTGAGAGCGCCCGCCTCAACATGACTTCGAGTGACGGGATGACGCGCATATCCATGCCGCTCGAGGATATATCTGCAACGCTGGACTCCCGCTATTTTCTCCTGCAGGATCTCATGGATAATTTTGTCAACCGGCTGGGTGATGCAAACACGTACTGGGGTGCCGCTGAGTACCTCGCCGCATGGTCAGAGGCGTGGGGCACTGGCATCGTTAAACCCAACACCGGACGCAGCACAGCGCTGTTCGAGACCGCGTGGGCGCTTCACGAGATGAACGTTCTGGGTTCGGCCGATTGCTCCGCATGGGTTTCGGGAGCCGTCCAGAGCCTGATCTCCCTGCCGCAGATTCAGTTCGGGCTTGAGTATCTTTATGAGCTGGAGGGATGGATGGAGGATTCGCTTGAAAAAATATCGGATCTGGAGCGCGGGATTGATGAGGCACTCGGGCTCCTCAACGATGCCCTGGGATGTGCAGAAAACCGGGCGATTTTCATCGTTGAAAATGCGGCGGAGAAGCTGACCTCGGCGATTGACGGGCTTCTCGGCCTGAAGAACGCCTTCAGGCTGATGGTCGACCATGGTGCCGGAGACGCACTTTCAGAGCGTCTTATCTCAGGACTGGTCGAGGGCATTCCCGGGTCGGACCTGTCGCCGTCCGAACAGTTGATTTCAGGTTTTGATGGATTGATCGAAAAACTGGAGCGCGCTGTGGAATCGCTGGAGTCGGCGACATTTGAAAACGGGATGCGTCATGTCATCGAGAGAGTTGCATGCGACGTTGAGAATATTCTCATGGTCTCCGGTGCGGTCAGGTCTCTGAGCCTCAGGGATGCTCTGGGAAACTTGAACAGCGTTCCGGTATACGTGGACTCGCCACGTGACTCCACCCTGCCGAGGCTTCGTTCCCTGCTGGAGAGAATGTCTGGTGAGATGGAGGAACTGAAAAGCATCGTTGATTTTCCGGGTGAGCTCACGGATCTTTTTTCCGAGCTGCGGCCATCTCAGAATGCACCGGACAGGGAAGACCTGTTTTCCATTTTTCCGTCCGAGCCCCTGAGAAAAGAGCCCGGGGTTTCAGCCTATCACAATCTTCGCGTGAGCGGGGTCTCTTACAGCAGGGAGGATCTGGCCGGGCTGGCCGGATCACAAATGGCCACGCCGGTCCCGCTGTGGTTCATAGGGGTGACGGTGTGGTGGGGACAGTGGGAGTCGACCCTGGATCTGGACGAGGGAAGCGTGGAAACCATTTTTGACTGCAGGAACAGGACAGTACCCGCAGTCACAAAACTCGGGGGCGCCCACGTTCCACTCGGGTACCGCTGGGAGTTCGATGACGAGTTCAGGATAAGGGTCGTTGTGGCGAGCCTGAGGCCTTTCGCCATCACGTTCGACCGGGCTGGTTCGTCATTCTAATACCAGTATATAACCATGCATAGATGGGGAAAAATGCAGACCGTCGCAGCCAGTCCGGTTGGAGGAGGCCAAGGATGAGGCATGGTTTTCTTAGAGTCATCGACCTTGAGGATGCGAGGATGAGGCTCGAGAGGGTCTGGAGTCCAAGCCCCCGCGTCTCGATGGTTCCACCTTGGCGCGCAATTAACAGGACCACCGCCGGAGACGTGCTTTCCGCCGCGGACTTTCCCCCGTTCAGCAGGGCTTCTTATGACGGATACGCGGTCGTTGCGTCCGATACCTTTGGAGCCGACGAGGAAAGTCCGAAGGAAATTGCCCTGCGCGGTGAGATAAGGCCAGGGACTGCCCCGCGCCTTAAAATCCGCAGAGGGATCTGCGCAAGGATTTCAACAGGCGCCCAGATGCCTGCCGGAGCAGATGCGGTGGTCATGCAGGAGCACGCCTCGGAGGACGGTAAAAAGGTGCTGGTGAGAAGGGCTGTGGCTCCGGGGGAGAACGTTTCCAGAAGGGGAAGTGATGTCAGAAGAGGTGAGGTTATCGTGAAAAAGGGCGTGAGGCTCAACCCCGCGCACATAGGTGCAATGGTCGCCACAGGCGTGAGGAAGGTCCCGGTGCTTGAGAGACCCAGGGTTGCTGTCATCTCAACCGGTGACGAGCTGGTTCGGCCCGGCGGCAGACTCGGGCCCGGGAAGATATATGACTCAAACGGTTGCTCTCTGGCCGCTGCGGTTCTTTCGTGCGGGGGAGACCCGATCTACATGGGCATATGCGGTGACAGGGAGGGTGAAATAAGGTCAATACTTCTGCGGGCGCTGAAAAAATGTGATATGGTGATAATATCTGGGGGGACCTCAGCAGGCCCCGGTGACCTCATCCCAAAAATAATCAAGAGCATCAGGGGCGCCGTGCTCATAACACACGGTCTTGCACAGAAGCCCGGAAAGCCTGCGCTTGCGGCGGTGGCCATGGGAAAGCCGATTTTCGGTCTTCCCGGATACCCCGTGTCCGCGCTGATGGTTTTCGACAGGCTGGTTGCGGACCAGATACGCGGTCTTTCAGGAACTCCGAGGCCGAAGGAGCGTGTTGTCACGGCCGTGCTCGCGTCAAAGATAATATCGGTGACCGGGAGGAGGGAGCTGGTTCCTGTGAAACTTGAGCGAAGAGGATCTGCGGTCATCGCCAGACCCGTGATAAAGGACTCTGGAGCAATAGCCTCCCTTTCGATGGCTGACGGGTATGTGGAAATCCCGCTGGAGCGTGAGATGGTGGAGGCAGGAGAGAGGGTCGAGGTAAAGATGTTTGCAGGTGACTATGCGTGCTGAAGGACAGATACGGCAGGGAGATAAGAGGCCTGAGGATCTCGATAACCTCGAGATGCAACCTCAGATGTTTCTACTGCCACGGTGAGGGATGCAGAGCGGGATCGACCGAGATGACTCCACCTGAGATAGAGAAGATAGCCCGGCTGGCTTTCGAGCTTGGGATCAGGAGCGTGAAGATCACCGGGGGAGAACCGCTTGTTCGGGATGACATATGTGACATTGTGAAGGGGATCTCTTCAGCCGGTTTTGAGGACATATCGATGACCACGAACGGCCTGTTTCTTGCCGAAAAAGCGGCGGATCTGTGTGAGGCCGGGCTCCGCAGGGTCAACGTGAGCCTTGACACATTGAGACCTGAGCTGTATGCGCGGATAACCGGAGAAAGCGCCCTGCCCAGAGTACTGTCGGGGATAGAGGCAGCCCTGAAAGCAGGCATGAACCCCGTCAAGATCAACACGGTCGTTCTCTCAGGGCTTAACGAGGACGAGATTCCGGACATGATCGGATATGCTTCGAGGCATGGGGTGGCGCTGCAGCTTATCGAGCTTGTGGACGCAGGCGGCGAGATTTTTATGAAGCACCATGCTGACCTCAGCGATATTGAGGATATGGTGAGGAAGAGAGCCATCAAGCTGGTCACAAGGGATGACATGCAGGCGAGGAGGAGATACTTACTTCCAGGAGTTGAGGTCGAGATTGTTCGTCCGGTTCACAGCTCGGAGTTCTGCGCGAGGTGCACCAGGCTAAGGCTGACGCCGGATGGGTTTCTCAAACCATGCCTGATGCGTGATGACGGAACGGTGGATCTTGTATCCCACATCCGGAGCGGAGATATGGATGGGGCCAGAAGGGCTTTTTTGAGAGCGGTTGAGGCGAGGGAACCATTCTGGAAAGAGAAAACATGAGATTCGCGATGCGTCTGGCCTATGATGGGGCAGGGTATTTCGGTTATGTGAGACAGCCCGAAAAGAATACGGTGGAGTCTGTCTTTCTGAGAGCGCTCGGCGAATGCGCGGGGGTCGACCCCCGCAGCTGCAGGTATGCGGTGGCCACCCGTACGGACAGGGGGGTGAGCGCTCTGGGCCAGACCGTGGCAGTTGATCTGAAGAGGGAGATAACCGAAATGGAGCTGAACTCCCGGCTGCCGGAGGACGTTGTCGTGCTTTCGGTTATCGATGTCAGGGATGAGTTCAATCCCAGATTCAACGCGGTCGAAAAGCATTACAGGTACGTTCACAGGATTCCGCCGGATTTTGACGTTCAGGAGGCCAGAAAGGTTGCAGGCATTTTTGAGGGAAGGCACGATTTCGCCGCTTTCTGCAGGAGGGAGCCCGGGAGGTCCACGGTCTCGGAGGTGAAGCGCGTGATGGTCAGGAGGACGGGATCTCTTCTTGTGATGGACTTCTTTTCGAGGTCCTTTCTCTGGCAGCAGGTGAGGAGGATGTCTGGAGCCATAATAGGCGCTGGGTGCGGAAGGGCTGGAGAAGGGACAGTGAGAGATCTTCTGGAAAATCCTGAGGGAAAGGGGTTCCCTCCGGCCGACCCGGAAGGACTTTTTCTGGTCGATATCAGATACAGAGGGCTGAGGTTTCGCCCGGAGGAAAGCGCCAGAAGAAGATTTCTGCATCATCTTGAGGGATGCGGTCGTGATGTCTGCAGGGTCATGGCTGATATGCTCAAAAACAGATTTTAACGGGTACGGTATGATTTAGAGGGATGCGGATGCACAGAATACGTCAGCTCATCCACAACGGTGTCATGATCCCTCCGTACGATCCGGTCGGGTTTACGATAAGGTGCAGGGGAAAGCCGCTGAGGCTCTCGCCTGAACAGGAGGAGATGGCCGTCGCATGGGTCAGGAAGCTGGGAACCCCTCAGGCGGAGGACGGCGTTTTCATCAGAAACTTTTTCACGGATTTCTGCAGGGCTCTCGGAATCGATGAACTGCTCGGGCCGGCGGATTTCGATTTCTCAGAGATCATACGCTGGGTCGAGAACGAGAGGGCCAAAAAGGAAAACATGAGCAGGGAGGAAAAGAAAGCGCTGGCCGAGAGGAGAAAAAAGATCAGGGAGGAGAACAGGGAGAGATACGGATACGCGACCGTGAACGGGGAAAGGGTTGAGGTGGGCAACTACGCCGTTGAGCCTCCGTGCATATTCGTGGGACGTGGGAAACATCCTCTGAGGGGGAGATGGAAGCCGAGAGTGAACCCTGAGGACATAGTTCTGAACCTCTCGCCGGATGCCCCGACCCCTCCGGCTCCTAGGGGAAGAAGCTGGGGGGGAAGAATGTTCGATCCTGAGGCGTTATGGATTGCGAGGTGGAAGGACAAGCTCACCGGCAAAACCAAGTATGTTTGGATATCCGAAACAGCCAGCTTCAGACAGGAGAGGGATATCGAAAAGTTTGACACCGCGATGAAGCTTGATAGGCTCATGGACAGAATCCGTAAACACATTCTGGAAAATCTGAATTCCGAGGACGAGAAGAGGAGGAAGATAGCGACGGTTGCATATCTCATAGACAACCTGAGGATGAGGGTCGGTGATGAAAAAGATGAGGATGAG
Organism: Hadarchaeales archaeon (SeqCode); assembly: GCA_038851075.1. Classification (GTDB taxonomy): domain Archaea; phylum Hadarchaeota; class Hadarchaeia; order Hadarchaeales; family Hadarchaeaceae; genus JAWCKV01. The sequence goes on from JAWCLG010000001.1 coordinate 8,793, forward strand.
CTGGACACCGTCGGCGCAACGACCCTCAGAGGAAGTAACGTCACGATAAGCGACTCAGGGGTCGTGAAGTTTGATTTCCTGGGAAAGGATGCCGTTAAATGGGTGAAAACGATAACCCCGCCGCCCGAGCTGGTGAGGAACCTGAGAGAATTCATAAAGGGACCGAGGGATCCGATATTCGATAAAATTCGGTCCGAGGATGTGAACGCGTTTTTCGGAGAGGTGGTCCCGGGGCTCACGGCGAAGGTTTTCAGGACTTATCACGCCACTAAAGCTGTGAAGGATTATTTCTCCAAAACCCGCGTTAGACCGGACGACCCTGATGAAAAAAAGAAATACGTTGCCAGACTTGCCAACCTTCAGGGTGCCATAACATGCCACCACAAGAGGAAGCTGCCCAAGAACTGGAAGGAATCCCTGCAGAAGAAGGTCGAAAGGCTCAGGTCCTTGAAGGCGCAGCTGAAGGAGGCGCGCAAGACCAGAAAAGGTGCGGCAAAGGTCAGAAATCTCAAAAAGAGGATAGAGGCCCTGAAGATGAACATTGAGATAGCAAGGGCGACCCGGGACTACAACCTGAACACCTCGCTGAAGAGCTACATTGATCCCAGGGTTTTCGTGAAGTGGTCGAAAAAAGTGGGATATGACTGGAAGAAGATATACCCAAAGAGCCTGCAGCGCAAGTTCTCGTGGGCCGATGACCAGAGCTGACTTTGAGCTCAGTGCCCTCTGAGGAACCCCAGCAAGGTCGCCGACAGAAAACCCGTGAGGAAACCCATCTCATGGGCGAACAGGTTCACGCCAGGTCCCGCCCCGAAGAATCCGTCTGGGTCGAAGAATATGCTGAACAGAAAGATGAAAACCAGAACCACCGAAATGCCGCTCAGCATCCTTTCTGCAATGTCTGCGGTTAAAACACGTTTCCCTCCCCCAGACCTCCACTTTCTCACCATCCTCGTGACCTGTGCAGGCATGCTTTTCAGCGCGGCCGCGAGAAGGACTCCGGTCGCACCGTACACCATGCCGGACGCACCCCATGTCCTGAGCCCGTAACCGCTTAGAATGACCAGGTATTCGACGGCGTTTATGATGAACGCGGCCGCCGTAGCCAGAATCGCGAACGCAACGCACCATCTTCTTCTAACGGGAGATGGGTAAATCTGGATAACCCCTCCGAAAATAACGGTTACCATCAGAAGACCGGTCATGTTATTGATGAGATGCGGGGCGTCGACGTGGAGAACCACCGAAGTCACCACGCCCCACGGCCTTTCGCTTGAGAGCCAGAGCCACCCTGCCAGTGAACGTTCCGCGCTGACCGCGGCGTACACGGGAATCGCCACTGCCGAAAAACAGATGACCAGGAGGATCAGGGGGAGGTAGCTTCTTGATGCCCTGCACATCCTCCTGAAGTGCGAGTCTCCCGCCTTTTTCGATCTGCCCCTCATTGTTTCTCCCAGACCAGCAGGGCCTCCTTGGTCAGCCCGAGTTTTTTCCTGGAGGGCGTGGTGCACTGCCTTTTATTGACAACAATTGCACGTCTGGCCTTCAGTCCCTCCTCCTCGGCCATCCTGCAGAGTGGAATGCAGACCTCGACCACTCCTTCTCTGGAGCATGCGTCCGAGACGACAACGCATATCCTGCCTCCCGGCCTGCACACTCTTCTTATCTCGGAGATCACGGTTCTCATGTTCCTGAAATACGCCTCCGCACCCCCATCTCCGGAGCCGCCCAGCGTCTCCTCACCGCTCACCTGGTCGAGTCCGGCTATCCACTGCTCGACCCTGTAAGCATGCAGGTACTCGTTCTTGTTAAGATACGGGGGAGACGTTATGACGGCGCTGATCGCTCCATCCTCCAGTGGAAGAAGTCTAGCATCGCCTCTCATGACAGTGGCGCGTGCATCGGAGAACTTTATTTTCTCCGTGTCGCAGATCATCTTTCTCGCCTGCTCAGCGAAAGCTTTCCTCAGCTGGGGGGTCCTGCGTCTCACGGAGCGAATGGCGCTGCCGTCCTTCACCATCCAGCTGCACCTGACCGCGGAATTCACGAGCACCATCTTCATAAAATCTCTTATGAGTGCGTCCTCAACTAGGTTAACGGCTTTTCTGAAGAACAGGAGATCGTTCAGTGTTTCCGGGGAGAACACCCGTTTTACAAATGCCGGAACGTCCTCATGAACCTCTTCGTATTCTGACTTCAGGAGTTCATCTGCGGTGTCCGACAGCGCGGCCCTCTCATAATCTGAGAGCTTTACGCGGGATGCGAATAGCATCATCGGGTGAACGTCAAAGCCGATGGACTCTATTCCGAGTTCCCTGCACGCCAGAAGGGTTGTGCCCGCCCCGCAGAACGGGTCGAGGACCCTGTCGCCAGAAGTGAGCTTCCATGTGTCGGCGAGGGTGAGCACGAGTTCTCTTGAAAAGGACTCCTTTGCCAGAAACCAGCTGTAAACCGGCATATCCCTGTCAGGCACGGGAGTGACCAGCTTTCCGAGTCTGAGCATCTCGGATGTCCTCAAACTCATCACGTCTGCAGGAGGGCCTTTGCCTCGACCTCCGTCAGCTTGAGCCAGTCTTCGATGGCCTTTCCGGCCCCCCGGTTCTTTCTGTTTATCCAGCGCATATACGGCAGGACATCTCTCATGACGACGCGCGATGAGGTGTGGCATTCCGCGGCTATCTTCTTAGAAAGCGATGCGACAGCCGCACGATCTGCCCTGGTCCTTGAAAAGCGTCTGATGTGCGATGGGGTCTCGAATTTAGGGAGGCGCATCGCGCTTCCGCCCATGCGTGAGAAAACCCCGGCTGTCATCATGTCCGAGGCGTATCCCCAGAACATGTAGTTCTGGGATTTTCTGGTCCTCCCGAGAAAGACATCAGCCCGTGATATGGCATCGTACACGCCGGCAAGGCGGCGCTTGTCGGTTAACATCCTCGGGACGTTTTCGGAGATCCATCCCAGAGCATCCTCGGGGAACATGTCCAGGGACCAGATGAGCTCCCTGGCCTCCTTTGAACCGGTCGCTGAAACGAGTCCGATCAAAAACTCGGAAACGTTCCGTGCGACATCTCTCCTGTATATGATAAAATCGCCGGTCCTGAGGGTTTTCTTTCCGGAAGCGGCGGTCTGAAGGTCGTTTATCGCGGCCCTGATGTCCCCCCTGGAGGTTTCGGCGATAACCCTGATTGCCTCTGGTTCGGCAGATACGCCCTCCTCGCGGCATATCCTCTGGAGCACCGCTGAGACAGTCTCGATGTCCGGCTTCCTGAAGGCCACCGGAAGGCATGCGGCCCGCAGCTCCCATGGCAGCTCACCCGGGTCGTTTGCCACGAGGGCAATCGGGTTCCCGGTCCCCCTGATCATCTCGAGGAGCGCCTGATATCCTCCACGATCCAGCGTTCCGTGGATGCGGTCAGCGTCGTCGATTACTATCAGCCTTAACGTCCCGCGCCCGAATATGGTCCCCGTTGTGGCGGCTGCCCCGGCCACCCTCTTAACCTCAGACATAGTCCTCCTGTCGCTTGCGTTCATCTCAACCGTATCCCAGCCGAATTCATTTGCGAGCGCCCCGAGAGCCGCGCTCTTCCCAGTGCCAGTCGGTCCGTGCACCAGCACTGCCTTTTTTGGCGGTTTGCCGTGCTTCCATCCGTTTGCCCATGAGACGAGTGTGCGGACTGCATCGGGCTGCCCGAGAACATGAGAAATTTTGTTTGGCCTGTACTTTTCCGCCCATATCTCGGTCATGAGCCCACCAGATTCCTGTTGTCAAGCGCACGATTTAAGACTGAGCGGATGAAAGCTGGGTCCTGCTTTCGGAGATGGTGCCATCTTTTTTGGATACAGGGCGCGCTCAACGCGGATAATTGACTTAAGCGATGAAGCGCAAATTGAACCTGGTGGTCACCTGAAGATAGCGGTTATCTCGGATATGCATCTCGGGGCGAAGTGGGGGACCCCCAGGGAGGAAGACTCCTTTGACCAGGCGAGGGAGGCCATTGAGAGGGCGCTGGAACTCGGGGCCCAGGCAATCCTGATTCCGGGGGACATATTTGATGTTCGCATCCCCAGGCAGGAGGTATGGGCCAGATCGATGCGTGTCCTGTCGATACCGGCCTCGGTCACCAACAGAGGGGTAAATCTTCTGGAGGGCCCCGGTAAGGAGATCTCTGACTTTTCCCCGCTGCACTTCAGGGGCATCCCGGTTATTGCGATACACGGCAACCATGAGAAGAGAACAAGAGGGCTGGTGAACCCGGTTGAGGCGCTCGAGGCTGCAGGGCTTCTGGTGCACCTAGACAGAGAGTTCGTGATGCTGGAGGGAGGAGGTGAAGCCGTTGCGGTTCACGGAATGAGCAACGTGCCCGAACAGCATGCCAGGAGCACTCTGCTCTCATGGAACCCGAAGCCGCTGAAAGATGCTGTGAATCTGCTGATGATTCATCAGTCACTGGGCCAGTTCATATATTCCTCTGAAGAAAAGCCAACGCTGGATATCCCGGACCTTCCGAAAGGCTTTGACATGTACATATGCGGACATATCCACGAGCGTTCGGAGAGCTCCGCTCACGGGGCGCCCCTGATATTTCCAGGAAGCACCGAGCGCACGCAGCTGCTCAAGGCCGAGGCAGAATCAGGCAAAGGATTCTACATTATTGACACAAAAGGATTCAGATATGAATTCCACGAGCTCACCACAACGCGAGATTTTTACTACGAGGAGATGCGCTTCGATGGGGCGGATCCGAAGTTCATTGAGATGTCGGTGCGGAAGAAGATTGAAGATTTCCTTGGAATGCCGAGAAGAAACACCAGGAAGATACCTCTTGTGAGAATAAGGCTGATCGGCACGCTTTCGAGGGGATCCTCCAGGCGCGACATAGATGATGGAGGAATATCGCGCGAGTTCGAGGGCAGAGCGATAGTAAACATAGGCAAGGGCGATCTTGTCTCACCCGAACTAGAGGAAAAGGTGCAGCTTCTTCGTGAACTGAAGGAGAGGAGGCTGACCATCGATGAAACGGTGCAGAAACTGCTTGAGGAGAACCTGAAGGATCTTGGATACAGCGGCGTGTTCGACGCCGTGAGGCTCTACGAGATGCTCGCTGAGGACAGGGAGGGAGATGCGATGAGACACATAGAGATGGTCATCGACAGCAGGGTGAGGACGGAGGCCGGTGATCAGGATGATAACAAGGGTTAGGCTGAAGAACTGGAAATCTCACGAGGAGACCGATATCACGTTCGGTGACGGGACAAACGTGCTCATCGGTCCGATGGGATCCGGAAAGTCATCGGTGCTTGAGGCGATGGCATACGGGCTGTTCGGCACCCTGCCCGGGATACAGTCAAGAAGAATAAAGCTGGAGGACCTGATAAGAAGCAGGCCGACCCCGATGGACCGGGCTGAAGTCGAAGTGTGGTTTGTGTCTCCGGATGGAACGGAGTACGTGGTGAAGCGCACCATATCAAGGGGCCTGGGAACCGCATCTTCTGAGCTGACAAAGGCAAACGGTGAGCTCGTGGAGAGCGGCAGCACCAGGGTGAACGAGCACGTTGGGAGAGTTCTGGGGATGAACTACGAGCTGTTCGAGCGCGCGGTTTACTCGGAGCAGAACCGGCTTGACTACTTTCTCTCGCTTCCGAAGGGAAAGAGGATGGAAAGCATAGACGAGCTCCTCGGCATAAACAGGCTCGAGAACGCGAGGCAGAACATCGTGAGTCTCATTAACAGAGTTAAGGACAGAGCCGCGGAGACCGAGGACGAAGCGCGCAGACGCATGGAGGATAAAGACGTCAAAGAGATAGACCTTCTGTCGTCCGGGCTGTCCAGGCTGGAGGCGGAAATCTCGGATTTGAGGAGAGATATCACGGACCTTGAGCGGGAAGCTGATGAGGCCCGGCTGAAACTTGATGAACTCGGCAGGGTTGAGAAGGAGATGATTGAAGCCGAAAAAACCTTCCGGGAAGTTCAGGGAAAGGTGGATTCACTGAGGTCCAGGCGCGATGATATCAGACGGAGAGTTGGAGTCGATTCCGAGGTGCCGGTCGCGGAGCTGGAGTCAAGAGTAAAATCCGCGGAAGAAACCTACAATAAGAAAGCCGGAGAACTCGACGGGCTGAACTCGGAGTATGCGTCTGTCCGATCAAGGCTCAGCAGGATTGAGGCCGAGGAGCAGCTGACGGTCAAGGCGCTTGCCGGGGTGAAATCTAAAATCGAGGAAAAACTGAAAAAACTTGAATACCTGAAAAAGACTCCGGTTCAGGCAGTGAAGTCAGATCTGGAGTCGCTCGTCGCCGAGTTTAACAGAGCGCAGAGGGACGCCGCGGAGAAGAGGGCCAGGTTGGAGAACATCAGAAAATCGCTGGAAGAACTGATGGGCGCAGGTCCGGTATGCCCCGTCTGCGAAAGTCCACTCGATGAAAACAGGAAGAATGCTCTGATACAGCATAAAACTGGGCTGCTCGCCCTTACAGAGGTGGAGATCAGAGAGGCCGAGAGCGAGGTTGCCAGAATATCGAACGTGATCGAGAGCAGGAACTCTGAACTGCAGAAATTGCTGCTGATCGAAAAGGAGACGGTCGACCTTCCCGATATCGAGAGCGAGGCCGCAGGTCACGAGCGAAGGCTGAAGGCCATATCTTCGGAGAAATCTGAGCTCTCAGGGAAACTCGATGAGCTGAAGTCAAGGATGACGGCGGCGAAAAATGAGCTCAGCACCAGTGAAAAGGCGCTGTCTGAGGCGAGGCAGAGGCTGCTTCTGAGGAAAGAACAGGAGAGGATCGAGAGCGAGCTAGAGGTATGGCTCCGTGAGCTTGAGATGAGCAGGATGAAACTTGAGGAACTGAAGAAAGGATACGACGAGAAAACGGCCCTGGAGACGAAGAATAGATGGGAGGATCTGTACGGGCGTTTGAAGTCGAAACAGGCCGAACTGGAGGGTAAGGAAAGTCTTGCCGCAGAGAGGAGAAAAATCGTTGAGGGGGCCAGAAAAAAGCTGCAGGAAGCGATGATAATGAAATCAAGGGCGAAGCACCTGGACGACGCCTGGAGGATGCTGGGTCTGATTCAGGCCGCGCTTCAGAAAACGCAGTCCAGCATGCGCAGGATGTTCGTTGATGGCGTGAATGAGGTGATGAACGACCTCTGGGAGAGCATATATCCTTACGGGGATTTTGTGGGAATCCAGCTCTCGGTAACCGGTGAGGGCAAGACCGGAGACTATGTGCTGATGCTCAGGAACAGAAATGGAGACTGGGTTCCGGTTGAGGGGCTGGTCAGCGGCGGTGAACGCACCGATGCCTGCCTTGCGCTGCGGATAGCGTTCTCAATAGTGCTTGCCCCGAACCTGAAGTGGATAGTTTTCGACGAACCCACCCACAACCTGGACTCAGACGGCATCTCGGAGCTGGCGAAGGTCCTGAGGGAGAGGATGCCTGAGGTGGTCAGGCAGGTCCTGCTGATAACGCACGAGGAGAGGCTGGAGAGCGCGGTGAGCGGCTACCTTTACAGGTTCTTCAGGAACAAGGACGCCGAGGAGCCCACGAGGGTGGAGCAGGTGTCGGCTCCTGAAAAGATGGGCTGACTATGCCGGACATAAAGGTTCTGTGTATCGGCCGAGAGACCAAGGTTGTTGGCAGCGGCCTTTACAGAAAGGTGCTGAGGTGCGGGAGGGTGGCTGTGAAGGTCCACATGAGTAAAACGGGTCGCGCCGATGAGATGCTCGAGAGGGCCAGAAGGATAGACGACAAAAACAGAGAGCTGAGGCGTGAGGTGGATTTCCTGCCAGAGTACTATGGGGCAGTTATAACCGGAGTTAGGATTGGAGACCGCACCTTTTCCGCAGTCGTAACTTTTCACGAGTACGTCGAACCGGTTCGCCTTTACTCGCTTAGGGTGATCAGAGACGTGTTTGAGCTCGTTGCCAGAGCGGGTGATGCCGGATACATCCTGGATATGAAGCCTTCAAATTTTGGAATGAAGGGAAAGCAAATTCTCTATCTGGATGAGTATGGACTTGGTAAAGGACCGGTGCCCCCCGACGTCATGGAAGACCTCGCAGAGATGTTTCGGGATTTTATCAAAGGGATACGACTCGGGAAAACGCGGAAATGATTTAAATACGTGCAATGATTAGTTGTCAGAGGTGATTGCTTGGGAGCGTCCAGAGCACTCGGTGGGCTTATATGTGTCGTGACCGTCCTCGTAGCAGCGCTCCATATATGGTTTGGATACATCGGAGACATTAACAACATTGGGAACGTGTACAACAGACCCGGTCTTGCATTCGCCCTCCCGCTGACTGTCGGTCTGCTGGTCGTGTGCGGGATAGGCTTCTGGCTAGGCTGGATAATGGCAACGACAAAAGAGGCGTCACCGCCCGCTTCTGAGAAGAAGGAAGAGAAAAAACAGGAAAAGTAGACCCAGAGGCTTTTAACCGCGGCGGATATCTATATTGGGTGAGCAGTTGAACTACCGGCGGTGGCTCATCGTTGCGTACCTTCTGGTGCTGATGGGGATTGCCGCCTCAATTCTTCTAATCCCTGGGGAGAAGTATTCAACCCTTACAACTTCCGACAGCGGATGGGTATACACAAGCGCCCGTGAGATAGACGAGCTCAACGGTATCCCTGAGAACAACCCTATCTCACACGCACCTTATGGGCTGGCGTTCGAGCAGGAGCAGCTACAACCGCTCGCCTCGGTAATGCTGTACCGCGGCGTGCGTTCCATAGTTCCGGGCATAGAACTTATGGATATCGTGAAGTACTGGGCACCTCTTCTTTTCGCGCTTTCCCTGATACCCATTTTTCTGATCGGCAGGGAGCTCGGCGGAGATTTGGCGGGATGCGCAGCAGCTTTCTTCGCAACGTTCATGATATCGACCATATACTGGAACAAGGTCGGGGCATTTGACAGAGAGCCCATCCAGCTTCTCATCGGAGCATGGGCAATGTTTCTGACGATAAAGATGTTCAAGTATAAGGGGAAGGAGGCGTTGAAACTTGCCATTCCGACAGGGATGGTTTACGGGCTTTATGCTCTCGCATGGGCCGGGTGGCATTACCTGATAGCCGTGCTTTTGATCGGGATTTTTGCGTTGTTGTTGCACGAGTTAATCGCCAGAATTATCAGGCGCACGCGCGCCGTGAACCTGGAGTCCGTTTTGAAGGAAATATGGAGTGAACATGGAGCCGTTTTTCTTGCGTGCGTTTCCATGACAATCGTGATAACGGCCGTGATGGCCGCATATCTGGGCAGAGGTCCTGATTTCTGGGCAGATGCTTTCCGCACCTACTTCGGGTATCTTGGGATAGGGGCGGGCGGAGGCATATCCTTCCCGAGGTACGCCGGCGAGGCTCAGGCCCCTGGCTCTCTTTTCCAGACTGCGTCGGATTTCTACTCCAACACCGCCATAACCTTTATTGTTTTTTCCCTGGTTGCGCTGGCAATACTGAAGTTTGCCTGGACCAGAAAACGCTGGGAAATCATAACTTTATCCTGGCTGCTTGTGCTGACGGCAATGGTCTGGCCAGGCGCGGGTCAGGCCAGATTTGAAAGACTTGGCTGGGCTTTTGTTCCGGCCATGGCAGGGGTTGGGGTTTCCGCACTTGTTTCGTTAATCAAAAAGGAATCTTTTGGTGATCATTTTCCGTATCTTAAAAAACTGTACAATCCAATCCTGGGCGCTGCGATTCTCGTGCTTGTCGGTCTGGGTTTTGCGTCGAACGCGTACCACATTGCCGGCAGGACCACCCCTCCGACAGAGTGGAGATTCGTCGGGCTAGATTCAGGATTCAACGATGCGTTCCAGTGGATAAAAGAGAACACACCTGAAAACTGCGTGGTTGCCGTTGAGTGGTCGTTCGGACATCTTGTCGGAGGAGCCACGCACAGGATGACAGTCTGCGACGGTGCTGAAGTTGTCAGGGAGGAAGGAACGTGGGAAAACGAAAGATCAGGACCTCTCCCTCCAGATTACATCTATTACGTTGATGAGAAGGAAGCCAAAATGTACGGCATAAATGTCCCCAGAAAGTCGTATGGGATAAACGGAAGGAGAACCGATGTGCAGTGGATGCCGTACATGGAGCCCGAGGAGTTCGGCTGGTTGCTGAAAACATACAGGGAAAACTACGGAGTAAAAATAGACTACATCCTGTTGACATACGAGGACTACTACGGGGCATACAGTTACTATCAAAGCGCCATGCCGGCGAACATTCTTCTCAGGGCAAACAGGTTAAAGACTCCAAACAGGCTGGTTCCGACTTTTCAGGAGGGGAGCGTCTACAGGTACGACTTCGGAGAAAACAGGGAATACGTGATGCTTGACACGAGCTCAAACAGGGTGTATCTGAGCGCAGGTGGAGAAAATCTGACCATGGACGGGTACGCGATTATGAAAGTTAATGATCAGGGGCAGATATCGGACTATGTCGGATTTTATCCACCGTCGGAGCCCGCCGCGATTCCCGAAACGCTCATACTGTTTTTGGATCAGTCCATGAACCCGATGACAGCATGGCTCGTTGAGGGCTGCTCGTCCCGGATAAGCGGACGTCCCATTCCCGTAGGACTGCAGGTTTTCGGAACAATGAATGGGATGGAATACGCCCGGGTGGTTTACACGAGCACCAACGGAATGGTCAAAATAGTTGAAATAAATCACTCGCCGAAGCTGATATCTCCGGCAGATGGTTCTGAGGTCGACGAAAACAGGCCAAGGCTGGAGTGGGCCGGAGCCCTGGGAGCCAGCATCTACAGAGTGATTATCGACGATGAAAGCGATTTCGTATCGCCCGTTTTGGAGCAGGAAGTTTCGGCCCGTGGATGGATGGTTCCGTCGCAGGAGCTGACGCCGGGCACATACCACTGGAAGGTCATTGCCGTCTACGACTCTGGCCAGGAAGAGGAAACCCAGACATGGAGATTCACGGTTTCTCCGGAAGGGGAGTAAATGCAACCGCCTCGAGGAACGAGAGACCTTTTCGGCACCGAGCTGAAATCCATCCGCCACGTAACGGAGGTGATGCGAAAAGTTTTTGAAAAGTACGGGTTCAATGAGGTTGAAACTCCGATTTTCGAGGACGTCGAACTGTTCACAAAGAAGAGCGGAAGCAGCGTTGTTGGCCAGCTTTACGTTTTCAAGGATAAGTCCGGAAGAGAACTTGCTCTGAGGCCTGAGCTGACGGCCCCGGTCGTCAGGCTGTACATCCACAGCCTCAAGAACCTCCCAAAACCGCTGAAGCTATTTTACTTCGGCCCGTGCTTCAGATACGAGGAGCCGCAGGCGAACAGATGGAGGCAGTTCACGCAGTCCGGGGTGGAGATAATCGGGTCGAAGAGCCCTGAGGCGGATGCGGAGGTTCTGGCTCTTTCATGTGAGATAATGGAATCCCTCGGGATAAAATTCAGGGCGCGCGTCGGAAACGTGATGATTCTGAGGGAATTGCTTTCCGGTTGCGGGGTGGATGAGACCCTTCAGGATCCGATTCTCAGGGCGATCGACTCCGGTGATGGTGAGAGGATACGCAGAGAGCTCACCGAAGCCGGAGTTGAGGGTAAAAACGCAGACCTGGTCCTCAGGATATCTTCGATCGGTGGTAAAAGAGATGTCCTCAGGAGCGCGGTGTCCGCCCTCAGGGATCATCCTGGAGCACTGAAGGCGATTGAAGACCTCACTGACATAATTGACAGGTTCGAGCGCCTTTCCCCACAGGACATTGAGGTAGATCTCGGAATAGCGCGTGGGCTTGACTACTACACCGGATTCGTGTTTGAGATGTACTCCGGAGGAATACAGCTGGCCGGAGGCGGGAGGTATGATGACCTCGTATCGACGCTCGGAGGACCCGACACCCCTGCTGTGGGGGCAGGTTTCGGCGTCGACAGGACAGCGAAGATATATATTGACTCAGGAGGTGCCGCACCTCCGGAAGCCCCAGGCGTGCTCGTATTGTCAGCAGACGAGGAGAGTCTCGAGCGCGTCCTGAGAATAGCATCAGATCTCAGGAGGGCCGGCATACGCACCGTCACAGACCTTATGGGGCGAAAACTGGCAAAGGCGATGTCATATGCAAACTCGGCCGGCTACGATTGGGTCATCATAGCTGGCAGGAAAGAACTATCCGAAGACAGGGTTTCGTTGAAAAACATGAAAACGGGCAAACAGACAGCGGTGAGCATCAGCAGGCTGCAGGCCGTGATTTCGGAAACTCAGAATTTGTAGCCGAGCTGCTCAAACACCCTTCTCATTTTCAGAGAGTCCTGCTCGAGCACCGGGGACTCGGATATGATCGTTATGCCGATGTCCCTTCTCATGATCTCCTCAGCGAGCGGGCGGAAGGGAGGAGTGTCGAACTCAATCGGGAGGTGGCGTTTCTCGTTCCCCTGCCCCTCAACCTTTGCAGGCGACCACTCCATCGAGGTGAAGTGGCAGTGCAGGTTCTCTATCCCCAGCGGCTTCACTTTCGCGAATATCTCACGATAATCTATCCTGCCACCCTGCCTCGCCCAGATGTGAGCGAAATCCACGACCGGCTCGCAACCCTTCAGCACCTCACACAAGTCCACGATCTCATCAAGTGTACCGAATGCGCTGACCTTTCCTGTTGTCTCAAGCCCGAGCTTCACCTCTCTGATGCCTGCAGACCTCATTCTCCTCAGCATGTCTGCGCATGATTCCTTGACTGCTTCGAATGCTTCCTCGAGAGACAGATTCCCGTAGTAACCCGGATGGAACACTGCAATGGTGGCCTTCATCTGATGCGCGCGCTGCACCGAGTCCAGTATCCTCTTTTTGGAAGCTTCGAGTTTTTTTGCATCAGATGTGCACAGGTTCACGAAGTAGGGACAGTGAACCGAGAGTCTCACACCGAGATCAGCTGCAACCCTCCCCACCTCCTTTGCCGTGTCTGCACCCATCGAGACGCCGCGGACGAACTCAACCTCCATCGCGTTGAGCCCAAGCTCCGCGACCTTCTTAACACCGCCCACTGTGCTTCCGTCATCGCTGGATATGGGAACCCCTGCCGGACCAAGGAATATCATGATGCACCAAACTAATTTATGGGCAGAGGCAAAAACCCTTTGGGGTGAAATTGCTAAACCGCCTGAGGAAAAGCGCGCAGAGAGTGATTGATCCGATCGGCAGGGTCATCTCGCGGTCCGGAATCAGCCCGAACGCGCTCACTTGCCTTGGCCTCGCTTTTTCCGCCGCTGCAGCGTATCTCTTCTGGCAGGGTTATCAGCTACTGGCGGGGCTGGCGCTGCTGGTGGGAGGAGTTTTTGATATACTGGATGGGGCGGTCGCGAGGGCTTCAGGGAGGACAACAAATTTCGGAGGATTTTTTGATTCTACCGTTGACAGGTACGCGGACCTCCTGATATTCTCCGGAATCATACTTGGTTTTCGGTCCGGCAGGATAGCGGAGGAAAGCTTCATGACAGGGCTGGGGGTCCCGATCGGTCTCGTGGCGCTGTCCGGAAGTCTGATGGTGAGCTACGTGAGGGCGAGAGCCGAGTCGGCCGGAAGCGGCAGGCTGGACGTCGGAATAATGGAAAGGGCTGAGAGGCTTATCATATTGGGGATCGGTGCGCTGCTGTCTTTGACCGGATATTCGATAGTCATAATCGCTGTGCTCACACACATCACGGTAATTCACAGGATAATCGTGGCCAGAAGGAGACTGGGCTAGGACGTGAGCTTTACGTACATCTCCTTTATGTACTTCAGCCCCTCCTCCAGCAGCTCCTCTCCCTTCTTCGTTATCTTGTAGTATTTTCTAGCAGGCCGCCCGCGCTGCTCCTTCCATTCCATCGTCACGTAGCCCTTCCTCTGCAGGTTGTACAGCACGACGTATGACGTCACCGTTGCGGGCTTCCAGCCGAATCTCCTCTTTATCTCCTGCTGCAGCTCGTACCCGTACATGGGGCGCTCCTTGAGCAGCTTCAGGAAATACGGCCAGAGCATCTCCGAGGTGGTCTTTTTTCTGAGCCTTGCGACCATCCAAAACCCCCTATGGAATGGTCCGCAAGCTTTAAATACTTTATGAAAAGATATATTTCAAAGTTTGAAATATCACAAACGGAGATATCTCGTATGATAAATGTGGCGATAGTCGGAGTGGGGAACTGCGCTTCGTCCCTCATTCAGGGAGTACACTACTACAGGGATGCCCGGGAAGACCAGTTCGTGCCCGGGCTGATGCATGTCAACTTTAAGGGATATCACATAAGTGACATCAAGTTCGTTGCGGCCTTTGACGTCGACGCCAACAAGGTCGGCAAAGACCTGGGTGAGGCGATATTCACGCCGCCCAACTGCACGGCGAAGTTCTGCGATGTGCCGAAGCTTGGGGTTGAGGTGATGAAGGGGCCGGTGCTTGACGGGCTCGGCAAGTACCTAAAGCCGGTGATTCCTGTAGATCCGACTCAGGAGCCCGTTGATGTTGCGCGTGTTCTCGAAGAAAAAAATGTCGATGTTCTGATAAGCTATCTTCCTGTCGGGAGCTACCAGGCATCGCGCTTTTATGCCGAGCAGGCTCTGAAGGCAGGATGCGGGTACATAAACTGCATTCCGGAGTTCATAGTCTCCAGCAGGGAGTGGGGGAAGAGATTCGAGGATGCCGGGCTGCCATGCGCCGGCGATGACATAAAATCCCAGGTTGGCGCCACCATTCTCCACAGGACGCTCGCGAAGCTTCTCATTGACCGCGGGGTGAAGCTCGAGGAGAGCTACCAGCTGAACATCGGAGGGAACACTGATTTCCTCAACATGCTGGAGGAGGAGCGCCTGAGCTCCAAGCGAATAAGCAAGACTGAGGCCGTGGCGAGCCAGGTTCCGTACGAGGTTCCGCTGAGGATTGGTCCCAGCGACTATGTGCCGTTCCTTAAGGACAACAAGGTGTGCTACATACACATGCGCGGAAGAAAGTTCGGCGATATCCCGCTCACGATCGATGTAAAGCTCTCTGTGGAGGACTCTCCGAACAGCGCGGGGGTCGTGATTGACGCGATCAGGGCGGTTAAGCTCGCAGCGGATCGAGGCATAGGCGGTCCGCTCATCGGCGTCTCGGCATACTTCTTTAAGCATCCCCCGGTGCAGATGTCGGATAGTGAGGCAAAGCAGGCTGTTGAGGACTTTATCGCGGGAAGGAGGAAGAATTGATGGTGGAGGAATACGTTCCGGACTATGTGGTGATGGGGCACATCGCCATAGACACGAACAGGTTCCCCCAGGGCGTGATTGAAAGTATGCTCGGAGGGGCGCCGACCTATACCGGTTTCGCGCTCGCATCCATGGGAAGGAAGGTTGGAGTAGTGAGCAAGGTCGGAGTGGACTTCACTGAAATGTTCCCTCCGATTTATGGAAAGCTCGGCGTTGACACAGAAGGGCTTTTGGTGTCCGGGGAGCACACGACAGCTTTTGAGAACATATATGATGAACGCGGAAACAGGCGGCAGTTCTGCAGACACATAGCTCCCCCGCTGAATCCTGAGGATATTCCCAGCAGCTATCTGCGGGCAAAGGGATTCTACATCTCTCCTCTCCTGAACGAAGTGCCGCCGGAAACCCTCAGGGCGCTGGCAAAAAAGACGATGATCATCATGGACCCTCAGGGCCTTTTCAGAAGGGTCGAGCCCGACGGAAGCGTGAGCATACGAAAGGACGTCGATCTGAAGCCATATCTTGAAAACGTGGATGTGGTGAAAATCGGAAAGGACGAGGCAAAGCTCGTGATGGACAATCCTGAATATCTTCTGAAAAAGCTCTGCAGCATGGGGCCAGGTGTCGCCATACTCACTATGGGGGAAGATCCCGTGTTTCTTTTTCACGATGGAAAGATGCACACGATCAACACGCTGAAGGTTAACCCAACAGATGTTACCGGTGCGGGTGACGTTTTCGGCGGGGCGTTTATGGTCCGGTACGCCGAGACACGTGACCCGGTCGCATCCGCAAGGTTCGCCTGTGCGGCGGCCGGGCTCAAAATAAGGTACCGCGGACCAACCGGATTTCCGTCATACAGCGAAGCAATAAATGCGGTTTCTGCGGTAGCAGGTTATAAATAGGAAGATTTTTAAGAATATTTTTGGTGTAACTCAATTGCCGCGTTATAGAATTGTCAAAAAGTTGCCAAGGAGACCCAAACGCGGACGCGTAGTGGCTATAAAGAGAAAAAACAGGCTTATAATCTTCAGGGCCCTCAGCACCGCCGGCAGGTGGAAGATAATAGGCAACATTCCTGCCAGACGTCCGAGAAGAAAGAGAGCCAGGCCTAGAGTGAGAACGAGGCTTGTGAGGGTTGAGCGGGAGAGAGTGCGTGAGAGGGTGGTCCCGGTGAGAGTTTCGGAGCCCGGGACCCCGCAGGTCATAGTAATGGAAAAGGAAAAACCGCTTGCCAACTCCATGCCGCTGGGAATGGTCGCTCTCGGCATAACAACGGTGTTTTTAAGCCTGTTCAATGCCGGCGTGCTGAACGCATCCGGTCTCGGCGTCCTGATGGTCACCTTCATATTTTACGGAGGGGTCGTCCAGATAATCGCAGGATCAATGGAGTTCAAGAGAGGCAGCACGTTCGGCACGGTCGCATTCTGTTCGTATGGGGCATTCTGGATGGGAACCGCTGCCCTCAACATACTCCCGATCCTAAACCTGGCACAGCCGGCAGGAGCAATTGCCATGGGATTCTACTACATGATCTGGGGCATACTTTCAATCTATCTGTTCATACTGTCCCTGAGGCTGACTGAGGTCATGCAGGCGGTTTTCTTCACGCTTTCCGTTATGTTCTGTCTTCTCACAATAGCGAACTTCACGGGCATCGGAGCGATAACCGTGATAGCCGGCGGAGAGGGGATATTCAGCGGATTTTTGACTGTTTATCTCGCGCTTGCCGAGGCTGTGAACGATATTGAAAAGAGGATGGTACTGCCAACCTGAAAGGAAATGTTCAATAGGTCCTCGCGATAAGTGCGAAAAACTCGGCTTTCTTCGAGCACACGGGGCACATTTTGCCGTTCGGTCTGTTCTCGAGTTCTTCACCCAGAACCGTGCCTCCTGTTTTTTCTCCAAGACTCACGCCGCATGACTCCCCACCGCACCATGGAATCCGCACAATCCCTCCCCGTGCATCAATAATTCTCTTCGCCTCTTCGACGTCGTGGAGCTCCACCACCCTCTCGTTGAAAAATCTCCATGCCCTCTGTTTGAGATTTTCCTCCACATCTTCCAGCAGAGATGTCACTTGCACAGGCAGGTCTTCGAGGGGCAGAGGTACGTGCTCACCCGTGTCCCTTCTGACCGCGGTGACCCTACCGGTGGCCACTTCTTCCGGGCCGATTTCTATTCTCAGAGGAACTCCGTGTCTGTCCCAGTGGTAGTACTTCCATCCCGGTCTTGCATCTCCTGCATCCAGAATGACCCTCAGACCGACGTTCTTAAGTGAGCCGGAGACCTTCTCCGCCGCAGATATCGTCTGACCGTCATCCCCGCTGAACTGCACCGGTATGACCACCACCTGAACCGGAGCCACCTTCGGAGGATAGCACGGACCGATGTCGTCTCCGTGGCACATTATCACCGCCGCAACCGCGCGCTCGGATATGCCGTAGCAGGTCTGGTACGCGTGCTCATGGGAACCGTCCTGTTTTTCGAACTTTATGTCATAAACCTTAGAAAAGTTCTGACCTAGGTTGTGCACCGTTCCTATCTGCAGCGTTCTCCCATCCGGTGCAAGGGTGTCAAACGCTATTGAGTACACCGCGCCGGCGAACTTGTCCCAGTTCGGTCTTTTTGTTATCACATATGGCACCCCGAGATCATCGAAAAATTTCCTGTATACCGACACCGCCTCCTTCACCTGTTTTTCAGCGTCTTCCATTGACTCGTGCACGGTGTGGGCCTCCTTGAACGTCGTGACCTCCCTCAGCCTAACGAGAGGCTTGGTCATCTTGGTCTCGTACCTGAAGATGTTGACCACCTGATAAACCTTGAGAGGGAGGTCAGCGTGCGATCTGACCCAGAGCGAGAACATCGGATATATTGAAGTTTCTGATGTCGGGCGGAGGGCAAGTCTTATGTCGAGCCTGTCTTTTCCACCGTGGGTCACCCAGTAAACCTGGTCTTCAAACCCCCTGATGTGCTCCGCCTCCTTATTGAAAAGGTCCTCCGGAATGAGCAGCGGAAAGAGAACTTCCCTGTGCCCGGCTTCCTCGAGCAGCGAACGTATGATCGAGAAAACACGGTTTCTCAGGTTGAGACCGTACGGGAGCCATACGTAGAGCCCCTTCACAGGATACCTCGTGTCCATTATCTCGGAGTTCCATATGGCCTCGTCAAACCATTCACTGAAGTTCTTCTTCCACTTTTCCCTATCAGCCATGTTGCCCCGGATGACTATTGTCTACTTTCTTTTTAACGTTCTTGACCTGGACTTTGGCCCATCCATAAACATTTAAAAACACGGTGCCAATAGTGATTGGTAGCATGGCGCATGACAAAGAAATTCTCAAGGTACTGAAGGAGATAAAGGCTGTTCTCGAGCCGAAGCCGGCACCCCCTGCCCCGCCGGCGAAAAAGGGGATCAGGGCTGAGTTCACCGAATTTATAAAGAAATACAAGGTGATGGGACTGGCGGTTGCATTCATCATGGGCGTTTATCTGGGTGCGCTCGTTCAATCTCTTGCCAAGGATTTGATACTGCCGCTCATCGGACTTGTGGTTCCGGGGCTGGGAAATCTGTCCACGCTGAAGATAGCGGTACCTCCGACCCCGCTTGATTCGCAGGGAAATCCCATAGACCCGACATGGAGCGGGCAGCTTTTCGGGATTGGGAGCTTCCTGTCAGCGCTCATAACATTTATCATAATCGCATTTGTTATCTTTCTGATAGTGAAAATTGCAAGCAAAAAGGGAATTGAGTAGCACCCGAACGGTATTTTTAAACCACTGCCCCAATCCATAAGAATGGGGGAGAGCATTGAAGGCGCTTCTGATAATAGCCCCAAGGGATTTCAGGGACGAGGAGTTCTTCCACACCAAGGATGAGCTGGAAAAATCTGGAATTTCCGTCGAAGTTGCAAGCGCCAAAACCGGAGAGGCCAGAGGGATGCTGGGAGGAAAGGTAAGGGTTGAGCTCTCGCTGGAGGATATAAAGCCTGAGACTTACGACGCGGTGGTTTTCGTGGGAGGAAGCGGGTCTTCCGTGTACTTCAATGACAAAACCGCCCTTGCCACAGCGAGGAGGTCATACGAGGCTGGCAGAGTTGTTGGTGCGATATGTATTGCTCCGGTAATTCTCGCCAACGCCGGCGTGCTGACGAACAAGCGTGCAACTGTGTGGAACGGTGAATTTGTGAAGATGATTGAGAAAGGTGGAGCGAAGTACACGGGCAAGTCCGTTGAGGTCGATGGAAAGGTTGTTACAGCGAACGGGCCCGGAGCTGCGAGGGAGTTCGGGCGTGCTCTGGCCAAACTTCTGAAGGTGTAAAGTTGGCCGATATTCTAATAAAAAACGGACTGATCTTGCCGATGACAGACGGCGCGACCATCCTGAGGGGATACTCAATACTTGCGGAAAACGGAAAAATCGCGTCGGTCGGCAAAAACATCACCGGAAAGGTCGAAGAAGTCATCGACGCCAGAGGGAAACTGGTGATGCCCGGGCTGGTCAACGCACACACACATCTGCCGATGACCCTGTTCAGAGGGGTGGCGGATGACATGGACCTTATGCCATGGCTCCAGACTAAGATATGGCCGCTGGAGAAGAAGCTCAACGCAAAAAGAGTTCGTGCCGGAGCACTTCTCGGGTGTCTCGAAATGATAAAATCCGGAACCACCTGCTTCGCGGACATGTACTTTTTCATGGAGGAGGTGGCAAAAGCCGTTGAGGACTCCGGTCTCAGGGGCGTTCTATCCTATGGAATGATAGAGAAGGGCTCATCCGTTCTCCGGGCGCTCGAGCTGAAGAAAAGTCAGGGTTTCATAAAAAAATGGCACGGCAAAGCGGAAGGACGGGTCACTGCGATGTTCGGCCCACATTCAACATACACGTGCTCCGAAAAGTGTCTGAGAGAGGTAAAAAGGCTGTCAGAAAAAATGGGCATCGGGGTACACATACACCTTGCGGAGAACGATGATGACGTTAAAGAGACAAAAAAATTAACCGGCGAAACTCCGGTGAGATTACTTCATAAGATAGGACTACTTGGCCCCGATGTCCTAGCCGCACACTGTGTCAGGGTAAGCCCGGAGGAGATAAAGATGCTCAGCAAAAGCGGAACGAGCGTGGCGCACAACCCGACGAGCAACATGAAGCTGGCCTCGGGAATGGCGCCTGTCGCAGAATGCCTGAGGGCTGGAGTAAACGTGTGTCTCGGTACCGACGGAGCTGCCAGCAACAACAGTCTGGACATGTTCTGGGAGATGAAAGTCTGTGCCCTGATGGGTAAACTGAGAGAAGATGACCCCAAGGTCTTGAGCGCTCCGGAGGTTCTTGAGATGGCCACGGTTAACGGTGCTAAAGCGCTTGGGTTATATGACATCGGAACAATAGAGCCGGGAAAGAGGTGCGATTTAATAATGATCGACCTGAGCTCCCCCCATCTGAAACCGCTTCACAATCCGGCATCACACCTTGTTTACTCTGCCAGGGGGAGCGACGTGGACACCGTTATAGTCGATGGAAAGATAGTGATGAGGGACAGAAGGGTCCTCACGCTTGACGAGGAGAAGGTCGTTGAGATGGCTGAGAAGGCATCTACGGAGCTTCTGGAGGCAGCAAAGTGAAGATCGATGTGAAATCACTGGCACCTTTGGGGAGGAGAAGGATAGATTGGGTCGAGAGGCACATGCCGGTACTCATGAGCATCAGGAAAGACATGAAAAGAAAAAAAATGCTCAGGGGTTTCAGAATAGGGATGGCACTGCACGTCGAGGCAAAGACCGCGGCTCTAGTCAGGACGCTGGTTGCCGGTGGAGCCGATGTGGCGATATCCGGATGCAACCCGCTTTCCACGAAGGACGATATTGTGGCCGCGCTTCTCTCAGATGGGATAAACGTCTATGCGTGGAGGGGCCAGGGTACACGTGATTATTACATGAACCTGAACCGGGTGCTTGACCACAGACCGGATATACTGATAGACGACGGTGCGGACCTCATAACCACGGTTCACACAAAAAGAAGGGAACTTCTCGGAAAGATAATCGGCGCATGTGAGGAGACCACGACCGGAGTTGTCAGGCTGAGAGCTATGGCCAGGAGCGGCAAGCTGGAGTTCCCGGTCATAGCCGTTAACGACACCCCGTCCAAACATCTATTCGACAACAGGTTCGGGACAGCCGAGTCAACCCTCCAGGGGATAATGACTGCCACAAACACCCTCATAGCAGGAAAGGAGGTTGTCGTTGTTGGTTACGGGTTCGTGGGGAGGGGAATCGCTTCTAGGGCGAGGGGGCTCGGTGCCGTAGTGACGGTTGTTGAGGTAGATCCGATAAGAGCGCTTGAGGCAGCCATGGATGGGTTCAGGGTGGAGAGCATGAACCGGGCAGCGCAACGTGGGGACATATTCATAACCACCACCGGCAGCATCAACGTCATACGCGGGGAGCACATGAGGAGAATGAAAAACGGGGCGATACTGGCCAACGCCGGACACTTCAACGTCGAAATAAGCAGGGGAGATCTGGTAAAGCTGTCTGTCTCGCACGGAAAGGTGCTGGAAGACGTTGAAGAATTCAGGCTCAGGGACGGAAGAAGACTGTATCTTCTCGCTGAGGGGAGGCTGGTGAACCTGGCCGGAGAAAGATCGCTCGGACACCCGATGGAGATAATGGACATGAGCTTTTCGCTTCAGGCTCTTAGCGTTCTGTACCTCGCTGAGGAGGGGAAGAAAATACGGCCCGGCGTTCACGAGGTACCGGACCATATAGACAGAACTGTGGCAGAGAAAAAGTTGAAATCGATGGGCATCACGCTCGAGAAACGGACCCAAGAACAGGTCAGGTATGCGAGGACGTGGTCAGAGGGGACCTGAGCCCGCTACATGGACCTGAGCGCTTCTATCCTCTTTTCTATCGGCGGGTGGGTCGCGAAAATATTGTCGAGCGCGCTCCTGTTCGGGTCAGATATGAAAAGATGAGATATTGACTCGCTGACCTTCATATCTCCCATGTTATTGTTCTTTATCTTTTCAAGGGCGGAGGCCAGACCTTCAGGGTACCTGGTTAACCTCGCAGACTCCGCATCCGCCAGGTACTCCCTCCTTCTCGAGATCATCGCCTGAACCAGCCTGCTCGCTATCGGAGCGAATATTGCGAATATCACGGCAAGGAGCAGGATTATTCCAAAACCGCCTCCCCCTTTTCTTCCAGATCCAGAACCAGCGAATCTGACCGACCTCAGGAACATGTAGCTGAGTATCGCGGCCAGCCCGACAAACACGGCGACCATCGTCATGTACCTGACGTCGTAATTTTTGACGTGTGATATCTCGTGCCCGACAACGCCTTCAAGCTCCTGCCTGTTCAGGTTCTCAAGCGCCCCGGTAGTTACCGCGATGCATGCATGCTCTGGATCCGTCCCGCAGGCGAAAGCGTTTATCTCGGGGTCATCGACAACGTAAACCTTCGGGGCGGGGATCCCTGCAGCCAGGCTCAGCCCCTCCACAGTGTTTATCAGATAGATGTGTTTGACTGGATCAGCGGGCCTGGCATTTGTCGCCTTCAGAACTATAGAGGCACCGTATTTAAATGAGAGATACGCCTGCGCTGAAATCCATAAGGTCGCGAAAATCAGGAAAATCAGTGCCAGTTCCGGAAAAATGAGATATCCTATAAGATAAACCAGAGTTCCCACTATCGCCAGTATGAAAAAAACAAGCAGTATCGAGTTTCTCTTGTTCTTGGAGATCTGGTCGTAAAAGCTGAGCCTGCTCATTCAAAACTCACTTTAGGAACCGCCCTCTCTTTCTCTGTTATTTCGAAGTACGGTCTCTCCTTGGTCATCCCCATCCTGCCAGCGACCCACTTTCCGGGAATTGTCCTTATTATCACGTTATAGTCCAGTACTGAGTCGTTGTAAAGCTGTCTGGCGTAGGCTATCTTGCTCTCTATGCCGTCCAGCTGCTCCTGAAGCAGCTTAAAGTTCTCGCTCGCCCTAAGGTTCGGGTAGTTCTCAGCTATCGCGAAAATAGTCTTCAGAGCTCCCGCGAGGGCGTCTCCCGCTTTTACCATTTCCTCAGGTGACTTTGCCCCCATCATCCGCTCCCTCGCCTTCGTGACCGTCTCTATCGCTTTCTTCTCATGCCTCATGTAGCCCTTCACGGTTTCCACGAGGTTTGGAACTAGGTCCGCTCTTTTCTTCAGCTGAACGTCTATCTGGGACCACGCGTTGTCTATTCTTTTGGAGAGGGTGATGATGCGGTTGTAGTAGTAGAGGAATATCCCCGCGATTATGAGCACCACGAGAACAATTATCGCTATGATGATCCATTCCAGCATTTTTTACCACCTTATCTTTTATCTTGATTATTATATAAAAATATTGAAACGTGATTCGGTATTCATTTTAGCCTGCTTTGAATCTGAGTATCGCGGCCAAACCCTTGAAAGCCAGCTGCAGCTGTTTCCCTTCCTCGGTCTCGGTCGACACGAACTCCACTTTGCTACCAAAACGATCTGCAATCTCAAGGAGTTCCTGGACAACGTCCCTGCTGGATGCCACCCTCAGCCTCATTTCACCGCACTTCTGGCATGCCCTGTTCTGAAGACGTTTTGAAAGAACGTCAACGTTGTCCGTCGTCTCATGCGTGACACTGCCGCACGAGTCGCAGACTATCTCCACCCTGAACTCTCGCAGACCCTCGGATATGAGAAGCAGCTCCACCGAACCCTTCTCGAGGGCCTCTCTCACGTCCTTCTCGCCGTATGCCACCAGCCCCCTTTCCGATACTATGGATTCCATGAACCTCCTCATCAGATCCTTCTCCTTGGTTATCTCCAGCCCCGAGAGTATCTCCCCCGCCTTTGCCACAACCTCCCTCACCCCGTATTCGTCCGTGTATCCGGTGTCAAGCACGCCTGCAATCTTCTTGCTCACGTCCTCCCTGAGCAGACCGCTGTTCAGAAAGTCCTCCTTAGTCGGGCCCGGGCCGCCGACAAGTATGGCCTTAAGGTCCGGAATCTGGCTGAATATCTCGTTAGCGGCCTCAGCGACCCTCTTTGAGTACTCGTGCGCTGCAATCTCACGAAGACGCTCGAACCTCCTGGAGCTCTGACCCCCCTTGCTGTGTTTTCCCGGAACAGCGGATGTCATCTTTTTAACTACCTCCACGTGTTTGCCGCGGAGCGTGGCTATGGTCGCCTCCCTTCTGTCAATCACGAGTATTCCTATCGTCTCTTTTACCTTCATCATCTCCCAGAGGGGATCGAGCACGAACTGCTGATCGCATCGATACATCCTCACAGTAATCGGCTCGGGGGGCTCAATCCAGTAAAGCTGTATGTCCGTCATGTCCTCCCTGCCGGCCACATTGCCGCAGAATATGGCCATTCCATGGGGAGGAGGCTTGCGGTTGGTTTCAATGTATGCCCTCAGGAACTGGATGATCCTCTCAAGCGCGCTGAGGACATTCTTTCTGGTACTCTTTGATTTTATGTTTGAGGCGGTGCCCTGCTCATCTCTCAGCTGCTGCATCACCCTTGCCAGATCCGTCTCTGGGGGTATGTAGACCGATATCAGCTCGGTCCCGCTGCCCCTCTTCCCGGAAAGTTCTTCCACCATCCTTCTGAAGTGGTAAACAGCCTTACTGTCTACGGTCATGGTCCTCACACCAATTTTCTCAGAAGGTTAATAATACGATGTGCAGTGAAATAATTGGTATCGCATGAGGGTCACTGTCTGCGTTGGAGGCGCCATACTCGCACCGGACGTTCCGGATACGGGATGCATATCTGAAATTGCGAAGGCTCTCGCGAAGTTAAAGTCGGCGAGACATGAAGTTCTTGTTGTTGTGGGCGGAGGTAACCCGGCTCGAATGTACATAAACGCGGGGAGGAGCCTTAAGCTCCTGAGCACGCGTCTCGATATGCTGGGCATAGACATCACCAGAGTGAACGCGAGATTGTTAGCTCTCGCCCTTGGAGATATTGCCGAGCAGGAACCGGTGAAAACGGTGGAGGAAGCAATTCAGGTAATGCTCAGAAATAAGATACCGGTTATGGGCGGGACCACTCCGGGACAGACCACCGATGCCGTTGCCGCCATGCTCGCAAAGGCCAGCGCTTCTGATATCCTGGTATTCATCTCGGATGTCGATGGAATTTACACGGCAGACCCCAAAACAGATCCGTCTGCAAAAAAGATAGAACGAATGACAACCAAGGAGCTTGTGGTGCAGTTCGGATGGGTGAAGGGAGAACCGGGAATGAAAACACCAGTGGATCCAATTGCTGCGAAAATAATAGAGCGTTTGAAAAGCCGTATCGTTTTCATCGGAAGAAGGGAGATAACCCGCCTTCAGGAGATAATCAGGGGCGAGCCACACAGCGGAACCACCGTCATGCCGCTGGACGATTAAATGAAAATATATAAGATGCGGCCTCCAAGCTATTACGAGACCATGGTTAAGAAAAAAGGAGAAAAGTACAGGTGCGAGGTCTGCGGGCTTGTGGTTACGGTTGATAAGAACTGCAACTGCAAAGAGTGCGACATAATCTGCTGTAACACTCCGCTAAAGAAAACAAAATAAAATCAAACTGAGACTGACTATGAACACCGACGCACTCCGCACCATAACATATGGACTTTATGTTGTGGGCTCTTTCAACGGAGAGAGAATCAGCGGACAGATAGCAAATTCAGTGATGCAGGTTACAGCGACTCCTCCTAAGGTAGCCGTGTGCATAAACAGACAAAACATGACACACGAGGTGATATCAAAAGGCAGGGTGTTCTCGATTTCCGTTTTGGAAAAAGAAACTCCTATGAAGCTCATCGGGTTATTCGGGTTCAAAAGCGGCAGGGACGTTGACAAGTTCAAGGAGATCCGGCACTCCCGCGGAATAACCGGGGCGCCCCTCCTGCTGGACAGCACCATCGCACATATTGAGGCGAGGGTAGTTTCTGAGCACGATGTGGGCACTCACACAGTTTTCGTTGGAGAAATCGTTGATGCAAAGGTGATAAAGGAAGGAGAGCCCCTCACTTACTCTTACTATCAACAGGTCAAGGGAGGACATGTGCCAAGAACCGCGACAACTTACTCGGAGGTGAAAGATACGGGAAAGTACAGGTGCACCGTCTGCGGGTATATCTACGACCCTGCACTCGGTGACCCGGATTCAGGCGTGAAGCCCGGGACTCCATTCGAGAACCTACCGGATGGCTGGGTGTGTCCTGTGTGCGGTGCAGAGAAATCGGCATTCGAAAGGTTGAAGTAAAGGACCCGGTTAATTGCGGTTTAAGTGACTGCTATTTAACCCATTATATTCAGGATTATTGGGTGAGGAGCATGGTCGAGGATCACA
This sequence comes from Hadarchaeales archaeon (SeqCode), assembly GCA_038851075.1. Taxonomy (GTDB): domain Archaea; phylum Hadarchaeota; class Hadarchaeia; order Hadarchaeales; family Hadarchaeaceae; genus JAWCKV01. The sequence continues at coordinate 35,330 of JAWCLG010000001.1, forward strand.
GGCACTGCATAGTGTGCGGTAAGGCCACGTCGGCGGATAAGTTCTTCTGCTCGCCCTCCTGTGAGGCGCTCTTCAAGCAGGGGCAGAAACGCGCCTCAAGATACAGAAACTTAATGATGGTGATTTTCTTCTTGATATTCGCCCTGATCATGGCTACATATTTAATGAGGTCCGGGTCTCTCTCTTTATTCCCAGTCTAAAAGCCTCTTCTCGCCGCTGATTTTTCTGATCTCGGTGATGTCCTGCGTGACCTCGAGGGTCCCGAGATAACGGCCGTCCACACCGCGAACCGCAAAGTATCTTATGTATATCAGCCTCCCATTAATTGTTATCCAGAACCCGGCAACGTTTCTCGTTCCTGACCTGAACTCATCCAGTATCTTGTTGACCACATGGACGCTCTTCTGGGGATGGCAGTTCTGAACTTTTTTTCCGATGACCGCTTTGGTCCTTGGAAAAATCCTGTCTCCGCCGCTGAAGTATTTCACCCTATCATTCGCGTCCACAAATGTTATATCAATGGGCAGTGTGTTGAGCATCGCCTCAAGTTCTTCACGTGAAAGATTCCCCGTTTCAAGCATGACCTCATTTTCGTTTTTATCCAATGAATCACCCATCTACCTTTCAACACATTCAATTAACATCAATCACCCTGATCTGCCCTTATCAGAATTGTAACTGGTGGGGAATCAAGCGTTATAGACTCAACCTTTTTACCCTTCACCATTATCTCCCTGACTATTTTCACGTCTTCCGCATTTATCTCCACATCTCTGCCGGAAACCTTCACGGAGAAGGTACCTCTTGCGAGACTTTTTGCTATTTCACCGGGATCAATTTTTTCCAGCTCTGCCGCCACCGCTTTAAAGTCACCGCGCAGCCGTGGCCCGAGCCTCGCTGGGTCCAGGATTATCCCCTTCACTCTCTCCTCCACCTCAGGAGCTTTTGTGGTAACCTTCATGTCCCTGATTCTCACGGTCCCCTTAACGTCATCGGCGACCGCTCTGATGATGTCCGCAATGCCATCGTCTCCGGCGTGCACATCCACCCTTTCAAGTTCCATATTTAACGGAAGTTTTCTGGATGACTTGAACTGTCTAAGCGCACCTATCAGGGCATTTGCTATTTCTCCCTCCCTCTCTGCGCCCTCATCAAACATCCGCACTTCTGGCTTCGGCCAGTCAAGCATGTGGACGCTGGTCACCTTAATATGATCCACAAAGTAGATCTGATAAAGCTCCTCGCTGAAGTGCGGTATGAAAGGAGCGAGCAGTCTTGTCACATCAAAAAGAACCCTGGAGAGCGTGAATCTTGCCCCTTCAGTCGACCTGTCGTTACCGTAAAGCCTGTGCTTAACCGCCTCAAGATAGTTGTCGCAAAACTCATGCCACACGAAGTTATGGATGGCTCCGAGTGCCATGTTGAACTGAAAGTCCTCCATATATTGAGTAACCCGGGTGATAAGCTTTGTGAGTCTGCTTAGCATCCATCTGTCCATAGGACGAAATTTCTTTATGTCAGGCTCGTCCGTTGAAAACTCTAGATGCGGTCCGCAAAACCTGGCGGCGTTCCATAGCTTTCGCATGAACCTGTACCCGAACTCGACATCTTTCCAGCTGAACGGGATATCAGATCCTGTCGAAGCTCCTATGGCTGCCCACTGTCTGAGAGCATCTGCTCCGTACTTTTCCCTCGCCATCCCGGTGTCAACGTAGTTACCGAGCGACTTGTGCATCGCCCTCCCGTCGGTGCCAAGAACCATGCCGTTTATCAACACCGACCGATATGGAGATCTTTCCAAAAGAGCAAGATGTCTGACCATCAGGTAATAGTCCCACGTTCTTATAATGTCGGTTCCGTTGGGCTGGAGATCCGCAGGAAAGAGCCGCTCATCCATATCCGGCCACCCAGCGTGAACTGCTATGGTTATGGAACTGTCCATCCACGTGTCAAGCACGTCCTTTTCCGGCTCGAATTTTTCTCCGCCGCACTTTTCACATTTTTTCACCGGTGGACTATCCTTCTCGGGAATGACCGGCAGCTGCTCCTCTTTTGCCACTACGGGTTCGCCGCATCCCGAACAGTACCACACGGGTATGGGCGTGGCGAATATCCTCTGTCTGGATATCACCCAGTCCCAGTCCATCGAGTTCACCCAATCAACAAACCTCGTCTTCATGTGCTCCGGCACCCACCTGACCTTTTCCGCTTCCTCCAGGACCCTTTCCTTTAAGTCAAGCACTTTCATGAACCACTGTGGAACGCTCATTATTTCAACTGGAGTCTTACACCTCCAGCAGAACCCAACGCTTTGTTCAATATCATCCTGTTTCACCAGCAGGCCGGCACTGCTCAGATCGTTCAGAATTGCTTTTCTCGCGTCTTCAAGCGTCATTCCTGAGTACTTTCCTGCGGATTCGGTCAGCCTGCCCCTCCCGTCTATAAGCTTCACGACAGGCAGCTTGTGCTTCTTGACCCACCTCACGTCGGTTCTGTCTCCAAAGGTGCACACCATCACCACGCCAGTTCCAAAGTTTGGATCAACTTCTTCATCCTCTATTATTCCGACGACCTGTTTGAAGAGAGGAACTTCCAGCCTCTCTCCGACGTATTTTCTGTACCGTTCATCGCTTGGATGGACTGCAACCACAACGCATGCAGGGAGGTACTCCGGCCTGGTTGTGGCAATCGTAAGGTGCTCTTCTCCGTCCACGAGCTTGAACTTTATGTAGCTCAGAACCGTTTTTCTCTCACCGTGCTCCACCTCGGCATCTGCTATTGCGGTTTCGCATCTGGGGCACCAGTTCACCGGATGCTCGCCCCTATATATCATGCCCTTCTTGTAAAGCCGGACAAAGGAAAGCTGGGTTCTTCTGTAGTAGTCAGGGTCCATCGTTCTGTACTCGGTTGACCAGTCTATGGAGAACCCCATTAAATTCATTTCCTCCTTCATGTGGGCTATGTTCTCCTGTGTAAGGTTTACGCAGAGCTCCCTGAACTTCGATGGGGGAAGATCTCCCTTTCTTATTCCGTACCTCCTCTCAACCTGCACCTCTGTCGGAAGCCCGTGACAATCCCATCCCTGCGGGAAGAAGACATTAAATCCGCGCATCCTCTTGTATCTTGCAACTATGTCAAAGTATGTCCAGTTCAGCGCGGTCCCCATGTGGAACTCACCCGATGGATAAGGAGGAGGGGTGTCAATCACATAGGTCTGTGACGTGCGGTCATCACGTTTGAACGCGCCCAGTCCATTTTTTCTCCAGAACTCCTGCCATCTGGACTCAGCCTCAAGTGGGTTGTATTCTGAAGGAATCTCTCTCTTCAACGGATCACCTTCTAAACAATTGCCCTTACCCTCTTAAACGCCTTTCAGGTGCGCTGGTATCAAGCGACGATCATCGAGGTTTCAGTATAGGTTACTCCCGGTAGCTTCTGTATTTTATCAACGACCGCACTGCCAAGCTCAGTCAGATCCTGGACCTCAACCCTTATCACGATGTCGAATCTTCCGGTAGTCGCAGCTGCAAATTTAACCCCGTGCAGCTCCCTCACCCTGTCCAGAAGCTTAAGGGCTTTTCCGGGCTCTGTTCGCACGTACACTATTGCCTGCATAATATCAAAATCATATAACAAGAGCCTATTAAAATCAGTTGTTTTTGAGCGTTTATCTAAATTCCTACCAGTTTTTATGATTTTGAGACGAAAAGGTTAAACCACGTCCGGCTGTATATTTAAGGGAGAAAAATGAACTTGAAAGCTCCAAAAAACGTTTCCTTTGAGTGTCAACGATGCGCAATGTGCTGCGGTGACACCTCAAGAAGGGGCAGGAACATACTGCTCCTGGAGTCGGAGGTCGAGAACATAGCCAAAAGAACCGGAGTGAAGCCAATATTTTTCTCAACCCCAATACCAGCCACTGGACCGTACAGATACAAGATGAAGAAAAAGAACGGAAAGTGTGTGTTTCTCGATGAAAAGGCGTGCAAGATATATGAATTCAGGCCGCTCATATGCAGCTTCTACCCTTTTTCGGTTACGGCGAAAAATGGCTCTTATCTTTTTGATGTGTGTGATGAGTGTCCTGGAGTGGGTCTTGGAAACATCGTTTCGGAGAATCAGTTTAAATTGATGGTTGAAAAGGCGTTGAAGACCTGGAACGGCAGGTCGAAAATGTAATCGCCGTGTTTTTCAGTCGAGAATTCTCTCTAAGATTTTCTCTGCTGCGTGATCTGGTGTTGGTATTCCAGTAACCTCTTCAGCTCTGGCACTCAGCGCAAGCAGGTCGTCCCTGCCAAGTAGATCGAGCTTCCACTTTCTGCATCCCGCCATCAGCTGCTTTAGTCCCACCCCTATCCTGTCTACCAGATATGTGTATAGCCCCACGCCGGTGGGGAGGACATCCTTCCCTGTTTTTTTCTTCAGTTCAGGTGCGCACACGAAAAACTTTTCCGGGGTGCTGCCATACTCGTCCGCAAAGTCCTTAGGCAACTTTCCATTTTTAGACAGCTCCACAAAGTAAGATGCCTTCATAACTGCGGTGAGTGGGGCCCTTGCCATCGTTATCGCCTTGACGAGTGGGCCGTTTCCGAAGTTGCTCATGGCTATGGACTTGAATATCTGGGTCTCGTTTATAAATCCTCCTGCCATGCTAATGTCCGGGACATATTTTCTTCTTTTCTTGAGAATCTGAGCGCACTTTAGTACCTGGGCCTCAAGATAGATGGTGGGTGTGCTCATCTCGTTCATCATGGGGACCGGACTCATCCCTGTGCCGCCTCCGGCGCCGTCGAACGTTATATAATCAACTTTAGCTTCTGACGCCACCTTCATTGTCCATGCCACGTCCTCCGGACCGTAAGCTCCTGTCTTTAACGTGACATGTTTTGCCCCCTGTTCCCTCAGCCATTCCACATCCTCGACGAAGTCTCTCTCAGCGGGCATGCCGACGCGGCTGTGCCGTTCGAAGCTCTTGATGATCCCTTCCCTGTACGCCTCCTGGACCGTTTTATCTTCCGGATCCGGGATGACTACGTACCCACGTTTCTTGAGCTGAAGCGCCCTGTCGATATCGGTGAGCCTTATTTCACCGCCTATCGCCTTCGCCCCCTGCCCCCATTTCCGCTCCAACACGTCTACCTCAAGCTTTGATATTGCGTAGATGTCCACTCCAAGCCTCTGGTCCTCGACATTTGTCTGAACTGAAATCCCGCCGTACTTGCCATCCCAGAACTCACGGAACTTTTTCACCCGGTACTCCATGTCAGGCGAGCGGGTTATCTTGCCATTTGTGAACTGGGAGTTCTGATCGACGCCGCAGACGTTCTCCCCAATCACGAGGATGGTACCGCTCAGTGCGGAACCCACTGCCAGACCATCCCAGTTGTTCTTGGCGACGAATGTAGAGCCGAACGCGCCGTTAATTATCGGGACCTTGAGCGGTATGCCTCCGATCTTCGTCTCGATGCTCACATTCGGGAATACCGCAACGTCAGGGTCAGCCTTTATGCCCTCAGCCCCTCTCAGGCGGGCGATTATGTTGAAGTGCGACCAGTCAAGGCCATAGTCCTTAAGAGACGCGGCGGTGCTCTGGCCGAATTGCTTAGGATCAGGATATAGGACTTCCCTCCCTCTGAAAGCTGACAGCCCTATTTCGCAGAGAAACGGGCACTCTCTGATACAGATCGGGCACATGCCGCTGGTTGGGCTCACGTCCCTGACCCTCGTACGGGTTGCGGTGGTGCTCATCCCGTTCAGGTAAGAAGAGTTTCTTGACACCCTTTCGGTCATATGATCACCAGTCTCCTAACAAACCCGCACATATCTGTTTATATATGTTATTATGAAAAAATCATAACAAATCATACAAATTATGAACGCTCGTCTGGGCACAAAATCGCTACGAAATCTCATATATCCTTCCGATTTCCCTCTCCCCTCTTTTCAGCCTCGCCTTTACATCGTCTGCCAGTTTCTGGGCAAGCGGGGTGGGGTATTCGCAAGTCAGGCAGCCGAGGCAGAGCTCGTCCCTTCCGAGGCCTGTCGCCTTAATGAAGTTCTCCAGGGACTGGTAGTGCACGCTGTCTGCCCCTATCATCTTGGATATCTCCCCCTCATCGTATTTCGACCCGAGCAATTCGCTGAACGTTGACATGTCGATGCCGTACGGACATGGTGAGATTATGCGCGGGAAGGTGATGTACATGTGGACCTCGCTGGCCCCGGCTTCTCTCATCCTCCTGATTATCCTGCGTGATGTGTCCCCCCTGACTATGCTGTCCTCCACGACCGCAATCCTCTTGCCTTTTATCCCCTCCCCGATGTTGAGCTTCTTGGAGATTATCGTCTCACGCTCCTCGGGGCTGGTTATGAAAGCGCGGTCCGTCACGTAGCGGTGTTTTCTGAGCGCGCGTTCCCACGGTATGCCCGTCTCTTCATGAAGCCCGTACGCAGCGTCGTCCCCGGTCTCCGGTATGGAGACGATCATGTCCACCTTCTTCCTGATTTCCGGATCCTCCTTTCCAAGGTTTTTGCCGAACTCCTCCCTTATCTTGTACACTGGTCTGTTCGTGCCGTTCAGGATTGAGTCCGGCCTGGCGAAATATGCGAACTCGAAGCTGCAAAACGCACGCCGCTTGGGGTCGACTAGCCTCTCCCTCATGAATCCCCCCTTCGACCACACCAGCAGCTCCCCGGGCCTCACCTCGGACTCGTACCTGAGATTGTTTATGTCCAGGCCGACGCTTTCCGATGATATGGCAAAGATTTTTCCATCGCCGCTCCGGCCGTAACAGAGGGGCCTTATCCCAAGTGGATCCCTGAACGCGAAAAGTTCCCCATCACCGGTGAGACCCACCACCGAAAACGATCCTTCTATCTCTTGCATGCACGTGGTCACTGCGGATTTCAGGTCCGACCCTCTTCTGAGCCCCTGCAGCAGCTTTCTGCCGATCAGCTCGACATCCGAGGAAACAGATATGTCTCCAAACTCCGCACGAAGCTCAGAACGCAGCTGCGACGTGTTCACCACGTTGCCGTTGTACCCCAGGGCGATCTTTATGCCCCTATCCTCCAGCACGAAAGGCTGGATGTCCCTCATCAACCACGTCTTGTTGCTCTTTCCGGATGTGGCGTACCTCACATGGCCGATACCAGCGGATCCCTTCAACTTCTTGAAAAGCCTTTGGGTTGATGGATGCATCACTGGTGGCAAAAGCCCTAGCCCGCGATGCAAAAGAAAATCCCCATTCAAGGTCAAAAATCCGTGGGAATGATGCCCCCGGTGGTTCTGGGACACGAGCCCCCAATAGATGTATGGTATGACGTTTCCCCCATCTGCATGGTAAGCAGCGAACACACCGCATTTTTCCCTGATGATTTCTGGCATTCAATACCCCCACCGATGCGTGTACACCTGAGTGTATGGTCTATGCAGATGCTATAAAGTTTGGCGGATTCCCCGTCTGTGATTTCTGTGTTTGGGAAGATGGAACGGAACTTCGGGCGGGATCCCCACTAGGATTAAGTTCAAGGTGAACACAGTTTCAGGTTAGGGATGGACTAAGCTCAGGATTGCCTTTGAGAGCAGGTGAGCACAAGGCTTTTGAGCACCAAAAGATGACGGAATTGGTGGGAGAAGATGGAACCCAAGATGTACTTTGATGAAGAAGAGGAAGAAGATGAAGAATGGGAAAACCGTCTGAGGCACGAGGTCATAGAGTTCATCCTGCGCAGATACGGGATAATGAGTGCAAATGACATCGCGAGAGCGCTTGGATGGAAGGTCGTTGAGGTAACGCGGGTTCTGAGGAGCCTCGAGACCGCGGGGCGCGTAAAGAAGACAAAGCTAGGAAAGGCCAGCGTCTGGACTCACATGGAAGAATATCACCAAGACAAGATGTATTATTGAAAAACGGTCGCCCGGCAGATTAGGCGCGACCCAGATGAACACGCCTATAAGATAAACGGAACATATGTGAGCGGGGATTCTAAGTTGGTCAAGATGGTAGATATCGGGAAAAAGCGGACTGTTCACCGTGAGGCCACAGCCGAGGGGATGATAAGGCTGAAGAAAACTACTCTGGATGCCGTTATGAAAGGGAGGATACCCAAGGGAGATGTTCTCACCGTTGCAAAGACCGCAGCGATAATGGCAGTAAAAAGGACGCCGGAGATAATACCTCTCACACATCCCATTCCGATAACCGGAGTGGAGGTCAGGTTCAACCGGGAGAAAGAAGGGTTCAGAGTAACCGTTACAGTCAGAAGCGATGGAAAAACAGGTGTTGAGATGGAGGCCCTCACCGGAGTAGCGGCGGCCCTCCTCACGGTATGGGACATGGTCAAGGCGCTGGAAAAGGACGAGGGCGGGCAGTATCCGCACATCTGCATTGAGAGGATAATGGTGCTGAGAAAGGTGAAAGGATGAGTTTCAAAGAGCACAGAAAAACAGCTCCGCGGCAGCTGGGAGTAGCCGTACTCGTCATAAGCGATACCCGGGCTAAAGAGGCAAGGGAGGGCAGGGACACTGATGTATCGGGCAAGATAATGGAAAAAGCCGCAAAAAAACGCGGACATAAAACAGTTCGGACAGTGGTCCCGGACGAAACAGATGAAATAAAGAACGCGGTGGAGACATTTCTGCGCGACCAGAAAATTGATGCCATAATAACTACCGGTGGCACTGGGGTGGCAAAGAGAGATGTCACGATTGAAACTATCGCCCCGATGTTCGAAAAGGACCTTCCCGGATTCGGAGAGATACTCAGACGGATTGGTTACGAAAAGGTGGGAACACCCGCCCTTCTGACGCGGGCCGCGGCAGGGATCATCCGTGGAAAACCCATCTTCTGTCTGCCCGGTGCCCCAAACGCGGTTAAAATCGCAGCTGATCTCATTCTTCCTGAGCTGGGGCATATTGTAAAACATTCACGGGAATGAGGATGAAAAAAGCTGGGTTCACCACAAGAATTTCCCTGGATAAAGCAGTCAGCAGCATCGTTTCGTGTTTGCGCCCCCTTGAGACTGAGGACATCGAAATCGAAGAGACGCTAGGCAGAGTTATCGCGGAGGACATTACCTCATCGGTGAACGTTCCATCTTTTGATCGTGCGGCAGTTGACGGTTACGCTTTGCAGGCCGCTGACACGTTTGGCGCCTCACAGGGGAGCCCCAGAGAAATAAGATTGCTCGGCAGCGCTGGTGCGGGAGAGAGAAAGAGATTCAGAATACGCAGGGGGGAGGCGGTGGCAGTGACGACCGGGGCCCAGATTCCTGAGGGGGCGGATGCCGTGGTGATGCTTGAGAGCACATCCAGATCTGGAAAAACAATCTGGATTCTCAGCCCGGTCACCCCTGGAAAAAATATCTCCGCTGCAGGAGAGGATGTGAAAAAAGGAGACCTAGTGTTTCGAAGAGGGCATCTTCTCAGACCATGCGATGTTGGGCTCCTCGCCTCGATAGGACGTTCGAGAGTTAAGGTTTTCAGAAAACCCGAAGCGGGAGTCATATCAACAGGGAGCGAGGTCGTCCCACCGCACGGTAAAATAGGAAGAGGACAGGTTTTTGATGTAAACAGCTACTCAATATCCGCTGCCGTGGAGTCATGCGGCGGGATACCTCACAGGCTGGGTATCGCCCAAGAGAACAAAAATTCCGTGGTGAAAATGATACGTGAAGCGCTGAAATACGATGCAGTGATCATAACAGGCGGAAGCGCTGTTGGAGAAAAGGACACAGTTCCTGAGGTTGTTGCAGAGATGGGTGAACTGAAGTTCCACGGTGTCGCGATGAGACCTGGAGGTCCGAGCGCATTTGGAATAGTTGAAGGAAAGCCGGTCTTCTGTCTGGCCGGGTTTCCCGCAGGTGCTCTCGTGGCATTCGACATGCTGGTCAGACCCGGGTTGCGGCTGATGCAGGGCTTAAATGCCGACAGAGGTTACAGAAGCGTGCCTGCAGTACTGGCTGAAAACGTGGCATCGGTTCTTGGGCGCACAGATGTTGTGAGGGTGAAGCTTATCCGGACACCGAAGGGGCTGAAAGCCGAACCGATACGCATAACCGGATCCAGCATGATAACCACCATGACGCGCGCCGACGGGTTTATCATGATCCCAGAGACCGTTGAGGGGCTGAGCAGAGGAGAAAGCGTTGAAGTCGAGCTTTATTGAAGCTCATACCACGGGCTCTATCTCGGGATAAGACTGAAATATGAACCCCGGCGAGTCATCATTTTCCCACCATGGTATCGCCCTGTAATATATTACATAATTATCCCAGGATATTCTCCAGACCGGGTACATCCTGCCGATATTTGTCTCAACGCAGGCGGCCACTATGTCCGCATCCGAAGGAACATTCACGAAGCTGTTCTCGTTCTTCCAGGTCCTGTTCCTGAGGTCCTGAAGTGCCTTGGTGCCAGAGAACAGCCAACCACCTGCAACTGCATTGTCCAGATTCTCGTCGCACGTTATCATCGAACCAACGGAGGAACCAACACGATTAACGCCGCTCAGTACCCATGCCCTCATCACATTGCCCACCCTCTGATCGCTCACGTCCCATCTGGTCTCGAAATAAGCCTCCTCCGCCCCTCTCGTCCACCTAACATAGATGCGGTCCTCCGACGTTGAATAACCAGCTGCAATGTACCCTATGTCTGATAGCGAGAAGTATGAGGCGATCATTCCCGCCGCGACCCTAGCGCTGTGTTTGGCGAAGTTATAGAATTCCGGTGGAGCGCTTGTGGGCGACACGAATATCTCCATTTCCGGGGCCTGAACAGGAGACGAGCTGATAATCAGACTCTCACCAACCCTCATGAAGTAAACCCTCCCTCCTGGAAGGAAGCTGCCGTTCTCCACCTTCAGGTTAAAGTTTACGAATGAGCTGCATTCAGTTCCGTATCCCCTTCCATGGGTAATCCTAACAACGATGACGGAATTATCACGTACCTCCACAGCGTAGTAACTTCCACCAAGGCTCGGAGGTAGGTCCTTGAAGGGCTGCTCCCCGGAAAGCGCTGCAAATGCAGTTCTGCCGAGCTCATCTGCAAGCGAACTGGCCTCCTCCTGAACCCTCATGTCCATCTGACGCTCGTAAACGGCCATGAACAGGGCGAATATCAGCATCCCGAGAATCACGCTGTAGAGCACTATAAGCGGGAAGCTGGAAGCACCTTCCTGACAAATGTCTCTCAGACGCTCACCTCAACACCGTTCTCGACCCTCAGAAGCCTCATGTTCGCGGACGTGCCGCTCAGCGCCGGGCCAGATACCTGAATCCCCACGTATACGTTATCGGCCCTGTTCCCGATGATGAAATTTACGGAGCTGTCTCCAAACGAAAGCTCACATCCGGATGGCACATATATCTGGAGATGCCATTCTGTGCCGGGGTCCTGAGCCGCAAGGGACCTTATGCGGTTGGCGAGTTCCTCAACACTCCCGGCGAAACGCTGCTCTTCCATCGCCCTGCTGTATCCGGTGTACAGCACAACGGCCATCGATATGAACATGGCCGCCATGATCGCATACGCCAGGTAGTTCAGCGCTCCCATTCGACCACTGATAATTATCTGCATGGTAAAAAAAGAATGTCAAACGTTTTAAAGCAGGAATGTTCATAAGATACGGGTGTACTGAATGGTGAACGCGTACAGCCTCATATCAGCGGAACCCGGAAAGACTGCCGAGGTTTTCAGAAAGCTGAAAACCCTGCCCGGAGTGAAAAAGGTCGAGGCGGTTGCAGGCCCGTATGACATAGTTGCGAGGATAGAGGTAGATTCCCTGGAGGCCCTAACGAAGTCAATTTTCGGGGAGATACGAAGCATACCCGGTGTGACAAACACGACCACTCTGATAGTGGTAGAGATATAATGGCTCCGAGGATAATCGGGATAGTCGGGCCACAGGGTTCCGGGAAGACAGAGGTAGCAAAAATCCTGTTGGATCACGGCGCCGTTGTTGTGCGGATGGGAGACGCGGTATGGGAAGAGACGAAAAGACGCGGGCTTGAGATAAATGAGGAAAATATCGGCAGGGTTGCTGCTGATCTGAGAAGGGAGATGGGTCCGGCAGCCGTGGCCAAAATCTGCATACCCCTGATAAATGAGAAAGGCCTGGGGGCAAAACTCGTTATCGTCGATGGAATAAGAAGCATCGATGAAGTAGAAGAATTCAGGCGGGAGTTCGGCCTTAACTTCAGGCTTCTCGCAGTCACAGCGGATAGAAGGCTGAGGATCTCGAGAATCATGAACAGAGGACGGGATGACGATGCCAGGAGTGAGGCGGAGTTCGACGAAAAGGACAGGAGGGAAGCCGGCTGGGGGCTACCTGAAGCCATTGAGAGGGCTGATTTCCTCATCCAGAACGACGGCACGATTGACCAGCTTAGAGAAAAAATCGAAGGCATCCGTAACAGACTTGTGGGGAGAGGGATGCGCATAACTGTGAGGGCTGAGGTGAAACCAACCGAAGACCCGAACAAGGTCAAACGTGCGCTTGAGAGGATATTTCCAGAGATCAAATTTATTTATTCAGACGGACTGCTGGTCGGAGAATCTGGCAATTCCGAGTCAATTTCAACGTTACGTCGGCTGCTGCGCCAGCAGGCGATACTCGATACCGCCAGGTCGGTGATGATATCAAACATGAAAGATGATGTGACACGCTTCATGCTGAACAAGCAGGCCGCATTTGTGGGAAAAGTGAGTTTCACGGAAGGTGAAAGCCCTCTGGGACCCATCGAAGTATTATTAAGGGCGGAGGACCCACAGCGCCTCATTGATCATCTGGCACCAAGAACCGAAAACGGCAGACCCGTGTGCGAAACCGAATATTAATTCAGATTAACGCAGATTATATCTGATGAGCATGTACTATCGCGTTGTGAAAAAGAATAGGCTGGCCCCGGGAATTTTTTCAATAGATATCCACGCTCCCCTGATAGCCAGAAAAGCGAAACCGGGACAGTTCGTAGTGCTGATGACGGATGAACGGGGGGAGAGGATACCCCTCACAATAGCAGACTGGGACGTATCAGAAGGTTACGTGCGCCTGATATTTGAAGTCGTGGGCAGAACGACACGCAAGCTCGCCTCGATCGAAGAGAAACAGAACATTTATTCAATTGCTGGGCCACTGGGCAACCCCTCTGAAGTGGGAATCTATGGAAGGGTCGCGGTCATTGGAGGAGGAGTCGGGATAGCCGCGTGTTACCCTATAGCCAGAGGACTGCGGGAGGCCGGAAATGACGTAATATCAATACTTGGTGCCAGAAGCGGTGATTTCATAATACTGGAAAGCGAGATGAACAAACTTTCCGAGGTTATAATAACAACCGATGACGGCAGCCGCGGAATAAAGGGGTTTGTAACCGATGCTCTCAGAGACATTCTTAAAAAAGTGAACCTGAACAGGGTGTGGGCAGTCGGTCCTGCACCAATGATGAAGGCCGTTTCCGACATCACGCGTGGCACCGGAATAAAAACAATCGTGAGCCTCAACGCAATAATGGTCGATGGTACCGGAATGTGCGGAAGCTGCAGGGTAACGGTCGGAGGAAAAATGAAGCTCACATGCGTTGATGGGCCAGAGTTCGATGGACATGAAGTAGACTGGAACGAATTCATACCCAGACTCCAGAGGTTTTCTGAGCAGGAAAGCTCCGCTTACCACGGAGGTTGTGGTTGCGGTGAACCGTATGAGAGAGAAGACTGAGATGGATCCGGTTCCTGTGCCAAAGAGACCTCCCCAGGAGAGAGTTCGCGACTTTAAAGAAGTTTCTCTGGGCTACTCGGAGGAACAGGCGATTCGTGAGGCTTTGAGGTGCCTTCAGTGCAGAAATCGCCCGTGCGTTAGGGGCTGCCCCGCGGAGGTGAACATTCCTGGATTCATAAGGAAGATAATCGAGGGAGACTTTGATGGAGCCTGCCTCGAGATAAAGAGAACAAACAGCCTGCCAGCGGTCTGCGGCAGGGTTTGCCCGCAGGAGGAGCAGTGCCAGCGTTCGTGCGTTTACGCCGCTAAGGGAAAGCCAATTCAGATAGGGGCGCTTGAGAGATTCGTGGCCGACCGGGCGACGGGGCGCATGACCGAGATTCCTGCCGAAAAGAAAGGCGGAGATGTGGCCGTCGTGGGCTCCGGTCCAGCCGGGATAACGTGTGCCGCTGACCTTGCGAGAATGGGACATCGTGTCACCGTCTTCGAAGCGCTTCACGTTCCCGGTGGAGTCCTTGTCTACGGCATACCCGAGTTCAGGCTCCCCAAGGAGATCGTCTCAACGGAAGTTTCATCTCTGGAGAGAATGGGGGTGAAGTTTATCTGTGACTTCGTGGTCGGCATGACGGAAACTGTTGAAGACCTGTTGAACGAGTTTGACGCTGTTTTCCTATCCAACGGTGCTGGCGCTCCTGAGTTCATGGGCATTCCCGGAGAAAGCCTGAAACAGGTGTACTCCGCAAACGAATTTTTAACAAGGACCAATCTCATGAAAGCGTATCTTCACCCGGAATTTGACACCCCGATAAACACCGGAAAAACTGTGTCGGTGATAGGGGCCGGGAACGTCGCGATGGACGCTGCCAGGACCGCCCTGAGGCTGAAAGCGAACGAGGTGCGCATAGTTTACAGAAGGACGAGGAGCGAATCACCCGCAAGGGCTGAGGAGATAACGAATGCGGAGGAGGAAGGAGTCAAATTTGAGTTCCTGACCCTTCCGGTAAGAATCATCGGAGACAGCTGGGGCAACGTGTCGGGAATGGAATGCGTGAAAATGAGGCTTGGTGAAAGGGATGCCTCAGGAAGGCCGGGTCCAGAGGTCATCAGCGGGTCAAACTTCACTTTGGAGACCGACCTCGTTATAAACGCGATAGGTACAAAAGCGAACAGGACCGCGCTGAGGGGGGCTGAAGGGATACGCACCAACAGATGGGGATACATTGAAGTCGACCCAGATACGTGCGCAACTTCAATGAAAGGCGTATTTGCAGGTGGAGATGTGATTCGGGGTTCTGCCACTGTAATCTCGGCTATAGGTGACGGTAAAAAAGCCGCGAGGTCCATCCACAGTTACCTCGCGGGTATAAAAAATGCAGCTTAACGGTCACCGCAAACATTTTTAGACATGGCAAAAAGCAGTTATGGTTGCATGCCAGAGAACTCGAGACCAAGCAAGGATGAATACTACCTGAGCATAGCTAAGGCGGTCTGCCAGAGATCACCGTGCATAAGGCGCCAGTTCGGTGCGATAGTCGTCAGGGACGATGTGGTGGTGTCCACTGGATACAACGGTCCGGCAAGGGGTGTGGTCAACTGCATGGAGGTGGGGTGCCTGAAAAATGAGCTAAACCTACCGCATTACTCAGGATACGAGAGCTGTGATGCGGTGCACGGGGAAGAAAATTGCATAATCAACGCTGCGAGGCATGGAGCGAGCGTGCTGGGGGGAACGCTGTACCTCTACGGACAGGAGTTCGGGGATGCCAGGCCCATTGAGGGAAAACCGTGCGACAGGTGCAAGCGTGCGATAATAAACGCGGGAATAAAGGAAGTCGTGACGATGAAACCGGATGGAAGAATAGTTCGATTTAAGGTTGCGGACTGGGTGAAGGAAGACACAGAAGACTATCTTGCGAAGCTAAAAGATGTCAAAAGGCACAGAAAAGAAAAAAAGCCATGACGGGGATATATCTCCGGGCGATGAAGAGAAGAGGGTTAAGTGATCCCTGAGATGAACTTAGCTTTTACCTGAGCCCACTACCGCCTGAGCGGTATGTTTATCTCGTCCAGATCACTTGGGGCGGTCACGTTTTCAAACACGGCGGCTGCATCCTTGAGTAGCTGGGACGTGTCAGTATATCGCGGACTTATGTGGAAAAGAACCAGCAGCTCCGCGCGCGCCTCCCTCGCAGTTTCAGCGGCCTCTCTTGAAGTGGAGTGCGAGTTCTCAGCCGCCTTATCCCTCAAGTCATCGGAAAAAGTGGAGTCGTGAATCAGCACGTTCGCTCCGGACGCTAGCTTGACTATTTCATCACACGGCCTTGTATCTCCGGTGTAGACTATCTTCCTTCCAGACCTGGGGGGACCCATCACATCCTCTGGTCTTACCACCCTGTTTCCCACCCTAACGATCTCGCCCGCCTGGAGCTTCGAAAAATCAGGGCCGGGCCTCACGCCGAGCGACTCCGCTTTATCCGGATAAAACCTTCCTGGTCTCTTATCCTCAACAAGAGCATACGCCAGCGATGGAACCGGATGCAGCGCTCTGCGGGCGAGTATCCTGTATCCTCTCATTTCGATCTCTCCTCCATCCCGCAGACCGCCCACAGAGACATCAAAAGTCAGGCTGTACCTCGGAATCTTGATATATTCCCACAGTCTCTCCCTGTCCTCCAGCGGACAGTATATTCTGAGCGGCGTGCTTCTTCCGAGAAGAGCCATTGTCTGGATCAACCCGGCAAGGCCCAGAAAGTGGTCTCCGTGCAGATGCGTTATGAAGATCGAACTTATCTTTAAAGGGCTCAGTCCTGCTCTCGTCATCTGCACCTGAGTCCCCTCACCGCAGTCGAACAGAAGAAGCTCTTTTTCCCTCCTCACTGCCACAGCCGGAAGCGACCTCGTAGCGGTTGGGATACTGCCGCTGGTGCCGAGAAGGATAATCTTCAACCCTTCTTCCTCCTGAAAACCTGTACCTTTCTGGTGAGGCTTCTGTGAACCCTTTGTTCATGAGATTCTATCAGCCTGAATCCGACTCCTGCGGCGATGTCCTCAAGCTCCACACCGTCCGGAGATGTGATGCACAGATACCCCTTTTCCTTGAGTATCTCCGCAATTGACGGAATAGCCTCTCTGTACAGTTTGACCAGTTCGGACCCCATCGTTGAAGCCTGTCTTCCATAGGGCGGGTCGGTGGCCACAGCGTCAGCCTTAACCGGAGGCAGCTTCCGCGCATCCCCGACCATCAGCTGAAAGTTCGTTATTCCAAATGCCTCAAGGTTTTTTCTGCTCCCTTCAATCATTTCCTTCTCAGCGTCAACGCCTATCAGTGTGGCCCCGATCAGCCCGGCCTCTATGAGTATCCCGCCAACACCGCAAAAGGGATCCATAAAAGTCCCCCTTCTCGGGGTTCTCGCCAGGTTTACCATGCAGCGTGAAAGTATAGGGGGGAGGGTACTCGGATGAAACGCCGGGCGTGCACTCGGTCTTCTCCTCAGGAACTGTTTTCTGTCGACCGACGCCAGGCTTGTTCCGAAAACGCAGACCTCCCCGGTCAGCACCCCCAGCAGCTCCACCTGCGGATGCGTGAGGTCGACCGTGAACTCAATCTCGCTGGCGATCATGTCCGCTATCTCTCTGGAGAGTACGATCGGGTCTATATGGGGTGCGCTGTTTTTGATCCTCGTAATCCTCACCGCAAACGTTCTCCCGTGAGGAATTATGTCGAGGAGATCAGAACTTCCAACAGCGCCGAGTATATCGTCGCCGGCGCTGACAGTGCAGAGGTGCTGATATATGCCCCTCGTCATCGAAAGCCTTGAGGCGAGAACTTCCGGATTCACGCCGGTTTCCGCGAGAAGAACCTGTTCGAACTGCTCCACCACCTTGAAAGCCTTGTGCTCCGCCTGCATCGCTGCCTGCGCCTCAGCTGACGGCAGGGTTGGATGCTCACCCGAGAGCAGGAACATCAGGACTGCCATGAAGCGCTCACCCTAAGGCTTCCGCGATGAGCCCGGATACTGAAACCCTGCTCACTTCCCGCTCTATGGTATCCGTTGATATTACATCTTTCACTCCGGCCCTCTTCATCCTGACCAGCGCATTGCCGCTCAGGACCGGATGCGTGCATGCTGCGTAGACCGCTCTGGCGCCCATCCTCCTCAGGCTCTTCGAGGACTCGGCGATGGTGCCACCGGTGCTTATTATGTCGTCGAGCAGTATTATGTCCCTTCCCCTCACATCAAAGCTCACCGGAGAGACCTCTACCTTTTCCGGAGATATTCTTCTCTTCTCAACATGGCTGTAATCCGCCCCCATCTCAAGCGCGGCGATCCTCGCCCTTTCTTCCGCACCCCTGTCGGCCCCGAGAACTATCGGTCTCTTCAGCCTCATCCTTTTTAGGTGCTCCCCGATGGCACGCGCGGCAGTTAGGTCAATCGCCCTTATCGAAAAGTGCGAGAGGGTTTCCCTGTGATGAATATCAACAGTTATGAATCCGTCCGCCCCGGCGCCCTCGATGAGCCTGCACACCGTCTTCACGCTGAGCGCTTCTCCAGGCCTGAAGCGCCTGTCCTGCCTGGCGTACGCGAGATACGGCACGACGGCGATAATCTCCTTAGCCCCCATGTCTCTGAGAAGATCCGTGATGAAGAGAAGCTCCATCAGATTTTCGTCCTGAGGGGCTGCCGTTGACTGAACGACCACGGCTTTCTCTCCGTCCACCCGCTCCACAATCCTGACGTAGAGCTCTCCATCCGGAAAACGTTTAACCTCTGGCCTGATTATCCTGCAGCACAGCTTTTTCGATAGCCTTGCAGATAGAAGGGGCGATGCAGACCCTGATACGACCGCTACCATGCAATCCACGCAATCATTTATTTTGCCTCTTAAAAAATGTACTTGGATGTGGAGAGCATACAGGCCGGATGCGCTTGAGGTCCTGAACGACAGAACTGCGAGGTCTTCACTCAAAAGGTACTTCGATGTAATGGAGGACAGGGCACCGGCCAGATTCGTTCTGTGCCGGAGCATAGAGGTCAAAGCAGACCTCTCGACCGGGACCGATGTCCTCTGGAAGATGCACGAAGAAGGAATGCGAACTCTTGTGTCATACATCGGACAAAGGTACGCTTCTGAAAAAACAGATGAACTTCCCTGCCCGGAAGTCTCGCTTCTGGACCTGAAGATAGAACTCGCGAAAAGAATGCTGAAATCATGCCATTTCTGCGAGAGGAGATGCGGGGTCGACCGCACATCAGGAAAAACGGGGTTCTGCGGGGTCGGGGCGAACCCCAGGATAGCCTCTGAGTTCATGCATTACGGAGAGGAGCCCGAGCTGGTGCCCAGCTACACGTTGTTCTTCGCCGGATGCACTTTCAGATGCGCCTTCTGCCAGAACTACGACATATCCCAGGACCCACGCGCCGGCGTCGAGGCTTCACCAAGAATTATGGCGAAAATGGTCAGTAAAGCCAGGAGGGATGGGGCCAGAAACGTCAACTGGGTCGGCGGCTCCCCCACTCCCAACCTGCATGCGATACTGGAGGCTCTGAAGATGTGCGAGGTCAACATCCCCTCGGTGTGGAACTCCAACTTCTACATGACCGAGGAGAGCATGCGCCTGCTTGGCGGCACGCAGGATATCTACCTATCTGACTTCAAGTACGGCTCGGATCTATGCGCCTCTCGCCTATCAGGTGTTTCTGGATATCTCAGTGCTGTGAAACGCAACCACCTGCTTGCGCTAGAGGACTCAGAACTGATAATCCGCCATCTGGTCATGCCAGGACACATCGAATGCTGCACCCGTCCGGTGCTGCAGTGGATATCAAAAAACCTTGGAAAGAACGTCAGAATCAACGTGATGGCGCAGTACAGGCCATGCTACAGGGCTGGGGAATACGAGGAACTGAAGAGGACTGTAACATGGGACGAGATGAAAACCGCGCTCAGGATAGCGGAGGAGTGCGGGATGAAAAACGTGATAAGCTGATCCGTCGGCCGTTAAACCGATAGAGTATAATAGGCACGTGAAATCGTAAAGAGGGGGAATATGAAGAGGATAGCTGTGGCCACAACCGGCGGAGACGCTCCCGGAATGAACGCCTGCATCAGGACCGTGGTCAGGACGGCGATAGCTGCCGGACTTGAAGTCATCGGTGTCGAGGAAGGATTCGAGGGAATGATACGGGGGAAGATGAGGAAAATGGATTCGAGATCCGTGAGCGGAATAATCAACCGCGGAGGCACAATACTGAGAACGAGCAGGTGCGAGGAAATAAAAGCGGATGAAGGAATAAAAAAGGCCAACAGAAACCTGAAAAGATGGGGAGTGGACGGGCTGATCATCATCGGAGGCGAGGGATCGTTCAGAGGAGGATGGAGTCTCTACAGCAACTCCAACATACCGGTCGTCGGAATCCCCGCAAGCATAGATAACGACATAGCCGGAACCGACGTGACGATAGGATTCGACACGGCGGTGAACACCGCAGTGGATGCGGTTAACAAGATACGGGACACCGCCTTCTCTCACGAACGGGTTTTCCTTGTTGAGGTCATGGGGAGAACAAGGGGGTTTCTGGCGCTTGAGGTGGCTCTGGCGTGCGGTTCTGAGATGGTACTGATACCGGAGGTGGAGTACAGCGTTGATGAGATAGTTTCGAGACTAAAGGAGTGGAGAAAAGCAGGCAAGAAAAGCATAATAATTGTAATGGCGGAGGGAGCAGGAAGCCCAGATGCGATATCCGAACATATATCGGATCTTACCGGATACGAGGTCAGAGTATCAAAACTCGGGTACATACAGAGGGGTGGATCTCCGACCGCAGCCAGCATAAGGCTTGCCACACTTTTCGGTCATCAGGCGGTAAGGACCATCAGGGGTACTAAAGGGGCCAGGATGCTGGGTTTCACCAACGGAAAGGTGATCACGCGCCCGCTCAACTACCCTCTGACTCACAGAAAGGAAATCGACATGAGCGTCTACAGGCTCGTACAATCAATGTCCATATGAGGGGATCTCCTCTGCCCTCCCGCTTGAAAGTTCACAGGCTGGGCGGCCGCGGCTTCGACTCCAACATTTACCTCATCGTTGATCAGAAAATCGCGCTGATAGACGCCGGGACCGGGAGCAACGTTGAAACAACGCTGGGCGAGCTTGGCAGGATCGGTGTTCGTAAAATAGACATACTCATCAATACGCACTGTCACTATGACCACGCTGGAGGAGATCACGAAATCAGAAGGAAATTCGGGTGCGATATCGCGATTTACCGGGCTGAAGCAGAATTCCTTCGAAAAGGGGATTCTCACATGACGCTTTCAGCTGAATTTTTCGGTGAGACCATGAAAGCGGTTGACGTGTCGCATGAGTTGAATGAGCGTGATGAAATAAATCTTGGAAAAAACAGCCTTGAGGTGATCCACACTCCTGGACACACCGAAGGCAGCATATGCCTACACTGTCCTGAAGCAGGCGTACTTTTTTCCGGCGACACGGTGTTCGCCGATGGAATAGGCAGGACCGATCTTCCGTCCAGCGACCACGAAAAGATGAAAGAGTCGCTCGGCAGGATCGCCTCGATTGAATTCGATGAGCTGTTCCCCGGGCACGGCCCGGCCCTGAAGACCGGTGGACGGGAGACGGTAAAACGTATTCTCAGAGAGTACTTCCCGGAACGGGGTAAATAGAATGATAATCGTGCTGATCGCAATAATGATGGTGATCCTTCTATTTCTGGCCTCCCTTCTTATCACATTTTACTGGGGGGCACCATGGTCCCCCACTCCGATGAGGACTGTCAGAAAAATGCTCGAGCTGGCCGAGGTAAAGAAGAACGAAAAGGTGTACGACCTGGGGTCAGGCGACGGGAGAATAGCGCTGACCGCTGCAAGGGAGTTCGGCGCGCTTTCGGTCGGTGTGGAGATAAATCCAATACTCCATCTGCTGGCGCGCCTGAGGAGGTCCATTTCTGGTCCAGACAGCGGCGTGACCCTTCTCAGAAAGAACTTTTACGATGTCAATCTCGCGGATGCTGACGTTGTGGCTGTGTATCTCTCACCCTGGGGGAACAGGAAACTGATGAAAAAGCTGATCAGGGAGATAAGGGCCGGGACGAAGGTGGTTTCTCACAAGTGGAGGTTCGATGAGTGGGAGCCCGCGAAGGTAGATAAAAAACATCAGATCTATCTTTATGTCTTCCAACGGAAGTGAGATGGTGGGTCCCAGAGAAACACTGAACAGGCTGAAGTGGTGCAACGAGATGAAGGATGTGAAGATCACGATAATTCACAGAGGGGCTCCGGGAGACAGAAAAACATTCACCGAGGATGAAATCGTTGAACTGGGCAGAAGCTTCATGCGGGTCAGGTCGAGTTCCGGAGAGGTCGAGATCCCGTACCACAGGATAGTGAGAATAGAGATTGGGGGCAAAGTGATCTGGGAGAGGTGATGTTCTGGAGCTCCTGGTCGAACTGCTGGTGCTGCTGCTGGTCGCCAAGGTGTTCGGCGAGATATTTCACCACTTCGGGTTCTCAGCGATGATAGGAGAGGTGCTCGCGGGAGTGCTTCTGGGACCAGCTGTCCTAGGACTGTTCTCGCAGAGCGCATACATTGAAACGGTAGCAATGCTCGGACTGCTAATATTGATGCTGGTGTCCGGGATGAATTCCAGGTTCGAGCTTCTGAAGACCATAAGGCTAAAGTCCGCTATAATCTCCCTGTTTGGAGTATGTGTATCCCTAGGACTCGGAGCGCTGGCAGGGTACCTCTGGACCGGAGATATATTTCCGGCGATATTCATTGGAGCGGTGCTCAGCAATACGGCCACAGAAGTTGTGGTCAGATTCACATCTAAAAGCTCAATTTCCCATCTGGTGACCGCGGCCGCCCTGATAGACGACATCATCGCCGTTTACATTCTGGGACTTGTGTCAACCTCAACTATAAAACAGGCGCTTGGACTGCCTACCGACCCGGCTGCAATAGCGATTACCACCGTAGGTATAATCGCGTTCTTCATCCTGACCATCTACCTCTCCAAGCTCGTAATTATCCGGCTGGATGTGATGAAGCGCCTCTGGAAACACAAGGGGAGAGGGATACCTGTAACTTTTGCGATGGTCCTTGCGCTGCTTTTCGCTGTTGTTGCGAGATACGTTGGGATGCATGAGATCATAGGCGCTTACATGGCCGGGCTGTTCATAGGCAGGCTCAGGGAAAAGCCTGACGCCCTCCTTCTGGGCAGAATAAGGCTGAACGCCTTGCTCGACGACATGGGGACCGTCATGCAGGGGGTGCTGACCCCGTTCTTCTTTGCCTACGTCGGACTTCTCTTCCCACAGCTCGGCGGAATAAACCTCCTGATGCTCCTGGCATTCACCGCTGTGGCTTTTGGAGGAAAGATTGCGGGTGCAGGGATGGGGGCTTTAATTGTCGGATTACGTGGAAGCGAATCGCTGAAAGTCGGTGTTGCAATGTGCGCGAGAGGAAGCCTCGAACTGGCAATGCTCCAGTTCGGAAGGGTCACTGGAATAATAAGCCTTGAGTTATACTCCGTGATGGTGGTGATGGTGCTTCTCACCGCCCTGCTGACCCCGGTCATCTTCAGACTGCTTAGATAATCCCCTTTTATCCCTGGTCCTCCAAAAATAGCGGGGTCGATATGAAGGGAGGACTGGCGGCATCGGATATCATAAGATCCATGCTTATGCTTGGATACGGCCAAGGTCAGATATATGAGGTGCTTACCTGCGCCGGGCTGAACGGAGAGACGGTGCAACTGCTCATTGATAGAATACTTGCTGAAATCCCAGAAAACGTGACACGCAAGTCTGAACTCAAACAGGGTTTAGATGAGATAAAGGAGGAAATTGAAAGCCTGAGGAACGAGATGGCCCTAAGAATAAACACGCTTGCCGGTAAGATCGTCATGGAAAAAGCTAAGACCCGCCCATGGCTCTGCCAACGAGAAATGACGCGAAGGCCAATAGGGAAAGCGCCATAAGCTGCACTGCCAGCGCTTTCCTCGGAGCCGACCTCCACTCGCCCAGAACCATGGACCACGCGTTACCTGTGAATATCTGGATGCCCATCATCATCGGATATGACAGCGCAACCCCCACTACATCTGCTGATGCGTAGTGGGAGAGAACCCCAAACGAAAATATCACTCCACCGATCAGCGGCAAAATCAGGCTGCGCCAACCCCCTGAATTCACCCGCCGATTTCCACGTATGAACGCGCAGAGAGAGATAAGCTGGGCCATCCAGAAACCTCCGGTCAGCAGAAGGATCGAAGCCCATGTTCCAACCGCCGGACGTGATCCTCCATAGCCCAGCGCAAACAGACTGGAGAGAAATCCTGACGCGATGCACACCGGAATTCCTTTTCTAAAGTTTCTCTTCTCTGGGGCATCACCAGACTTGAGGCTTCCAGAGTAGGAACTGATAAGGGTCCCGAACAAGGCGACCAGCATTCCGCAGATTCCATACAGGAGCGGCTCATCCGACATACCTCCGGAGAAAAAAACCATTGAAACAGAAGTTCCAACCAGCATTCCCAGCCCCAGTATTATCGCATATCCGAGCGCCAATCCCACTAGGGTCAGAGCATATCCGAAGCTGAGAGTGGCCAACCCCCATCCCAGCCCTCCACCCAGCCCCCATATCAGGCTTTGCAGATCCGCTCTGCCCAGGCTCGCCATCGTGTTTCCTCCAGCGATAAAACATCCGGCCGCAACTGTGAGGAAAGTCGTGGCAAAGAAAACCGTAAAAAAGGAGGTCAGACCGGGTCCTCTGTACTTCTTCAGCGTCAGCGACCAGGACCCAAAAAACACCCCTGACAGAATGGCTAGAATTACGGGCAGCATCTAAGCCCACTCAGCCGGGCTACAGGGCCGGGAGAAGCTTCTCCACCTCCCAGTTGTGAACATGTGTACGGTACTCATCCCATTCCCTGCCCTTTATGTACAGAAAGTGAGTGAACAGGTGCTCTCCGAGCGCCTCCTTAACAAGAGAGCTCTTCCTCATGTACTCCAGCGCCTGCCCGAGGCTCCCTGGAAGCATCTCTATTCCCGCCTCCTCCCGCGCCTCATGGCCCATTTTATAGATGTCCCTCTCTACCGGCTCGGGCGGCTCTATCCCTTCATCAATTCCCCTCAGTCCCGCCGCGAGCATGAGCGTGAACTGGAGGTACGGGTTTCCTGCAGGGTCTGGGCTCCTGAGCTCTATCCTGGTCCTCTGCCCCCTGCCGGCCGGGACCCTTATGTAAGCACTCCTGTTCCTGTTTGCCCATGATATGTACACCGGCGCCTCGTATCCTGGCACCAGTCTCTTATACGAGTTAACCGATGAAGCGAGTACCGCGCATATCTCCTTTGCGTACTTCAAAAGTCCTCCTATGAAGTGCAAACACGTCTTGCTCAGCCTGTACTGACCCTTTGGATCGTAAAACACGCTCTTATCCGCTGAGGTCATCAGTGACATGTGTACATGCATGCCGGAACCATTTATTCCATATATCGGCTTCGGCATGAAAGTCGCGTACAGGCCATGCTTGTACGCCACGGTCTTAGTTACGTACTTCATCATGGCGACCCTGTCCGCAGAAACCACCGCGTCTGAGTATCTCAGGTCTATCTCGTGCTGGCCCGGCGCGACCTCGTGGTGGGAAGCCTCCACCTCAAAACCCATCGCGTTCAGATAGGTGACTATCTCTTTTCTGACACCGTCTCCCCTGTCTCTCATCAGGTCGAAGTATCCCCCGTGGTCCGATGGCTTCGTGGTAGGGTTTCCGTTCTCGTCCACCATGAAGAGGAAAAACTCGTACTCGGGTGCCGTGTTGAAGACCCATCCCTTATCTCTGGCCACCTTCATCAGCCTCTCGAGGGCAAACCTCGGATCTCCTGCAAACCTGTTTCCCTCATGATCGTAAACGTTACATACCATTCTCGCGGTTTTTGTAGAGTCATCAGTCCATGGTATGACGACAAAGGTGTTAGGGTCCGGCTTCAGCCTCATATCTGATTCCTCTATTGTGGCATAGCCGAGCACCGAAGACCCGTCAAAGAATATCCCCTCCTCGAGCGCCTTTTCAAGCTTATTATCCGGTATGGTTACATTCTTCACCGTTCCAAGGATATCCATGAACTGCATCTGAATGAACTTCACATTCTCCTTCTTCACTATCTGGAGTATCTCATCTGCAGAAGTCATTTTCATCGCTCCACTAAATCTAACGGCTACCTGTTAAAAAAGATGACGTGGACTTCAAGCCAGCGCCCTCCCTGCAAAATCATCCTTAACCGTGACTCTGACCCTCCCGCCCACGCGCTCTATATAAAAAGTCAGGAGCTCGCATGAGTATTCCGTGTTGTATCTCCTCTCAAGATCTTCAAGGTCACCGTAGCTCAGCGCCTCTTCATACGCCTTATTTGCTAGATAATACATTCTTCCATACCTGGGTACCACGCCCGCGGAAAGCTCAACGCCGAATCCTCTCGTTCCCGAGATGTGCGTCACCACCGCGTCAAGGTATCCTGCGGCCATGAGGCTGCCGTCGGGTAGCCAGACAAGCTTCAACGAGTTCTCATCGCTCAGCGGGACCACGATATCGAAGTTGGGATAGCTCCAGCCTGCCCCTATTCTCTGGTTGAAGTACTCCCTCAGAGTGACGAGCACCCTCTCGCGATCCCCGCCAGCCCTGCCAACCTCATACATGGAAGCCTCCACCGATGTCCTCAGCGCCTGGTTGAGCTCTCTCTCCAAGGTCTCTGACATTGCCCGCGTGGTCTCAAGGGCAATCCTCCTCTCCATCGCGTCAAGCTGTTCCCTGTAGCCCTCTTCAAAGATGTAAACCGCGGCGAGAGATGTGATGATGACGAAAACGGAGAAAAACCCGAGAACCGGAGCCGAACCGCGAACCATTTTCTTCAACCGCTCACCTCGAACATCTTCAGCTTGGCATTAACTTGGGCCACCCTGTTCTCACCCTTCCCCGCGATTATTAGCGTTACCTTGCCGGAGAACTCGCGAAACGCCACTGTGTCGGCGTGCGCATCAGGCGGAAAAGTCTGGACCCACCTGTTGTCCCCGTATCGAAGCTCGAGTTCAAGACCATATCCCTGAGGGCATATGTACCCGAGAACGTTTTCCGTTCTATCAATTATGTACTCTCCCGGAAGTGAGGCATCCGATCCAAAGTTCTCCATCACCAAGTTCTCCGATATCGCCTCAAGGTAGGTCAGAGAGGAATTCTCAACATTGGAAAGCTCGAGAACCTTGTAAGCGTACTCCACCTTCATCTGGATCTGTCTCCCATTCGCGGATGATATCGCGTCGATGCCGTACGAGTGAAGGAGCACCCCCGCCAGTATCGCGATTATGAACATCACTGCTATGCTGAGTATATCGCTTATTCCCCTCTCAGAACGGCTCATGCCCTCCACACGACCACCTCCATCTTGCCGGGGACATATCGAAAGTTATCGAAGATGATCACCGGCAGCAACAGCGCGCACCTCTCCCGCCCCTCCGCAGGTTCCGGTCCGAAGCTCCAGCTGGAACTCCCTGAATAGAACCGCAGCCCGTATTCAAAGTTCTCCCCTCCCATCGTCTCCATGAAGCTCAGCTGATTTACCCTGCCCAGATCAAGAACATAGCTTACCTCGGTATTTCCCTGTCTGAGCGCCAGCCTGTTGAGAACAAGATCGTTCGCCACGGTACCCGTGGCATCCACAAGAGCCGCTGTGGAGAGCGTGTATTTGTAGTGCTGGTAGGCTGAAAACATGAGAAAGAGGAATACGATGATCATGAATGCCGTCATAACTGCCTTGAATATCCTTATCAGGTCCATTCGACCACCAGCCTGCCGTTCTCGGTCCACACCGTTATAGTGCGCCTTCCGGGGTCGACCGGAGGTATGCCGTCAGCGAACCTCATCAACAGACCCCCCTCCGGAACAGAATATCCATCTACCGAAATCATGTTATCGCTGAAGGTCATCTTAAAGTTCCCCGGAATGTAAACATCGGCAACCTGATGCCCCCCAACCTGAACAGCGACCTCGCAGGCGTGCGCCACTTCTATCGCTGCCGCTCTGGCAGCGCTTTCATCCGACGCATGGCGAAACACAAGATAACAGAAAAAACCGATCACAAGCGCCATTATCGTTAGAACGAGAACTCCCAAAGTGCGCAGGGAAGGCATGGGAGATTACACCAGCGTGAGTTCGAGCGTGGCCGTCTGCTCGATGTCGTCGGCGCCTCTCCCCCTTATCGTGAGCGTGACGGCTCCCGGGGTTGCCGTATTGTCCACGGTGATGGTCATTGTTGACCCGAATCTCGGCTGTCCGCTTCCCGGAGAGAAGCTGACCCTCACCCCGGTGGGCTCCCCAGTAACGGAAAGGGTGACCGTTTTGCTGTAGTCACCGATTTTTTCCACAGTCACTGAAAGGTTGGTGGACTCTGACCCGCTCTGAGGTATATTCAGGCTCACAGAGCTGGGGGAAACAGTTACGCTGAATGAGGTCAGCTGCTGTATTCCCCTGCCCGCCCAAGTGTAAACACCGTACGCTATGCTGAGCCCGATCACAAGAAGTATTATGCCTGCAAACAGCTTCATCGCCAGCGGCTCCACACCGCGTTCCTCCGCAATCGGTCCGAACATCTTTTCTTCCCCTCAAAAAACCTTAACCCTGCGAACCTTTTAAATCAGTCGTTCAAGGCGCTACCTGATCCCAACTGTTATCAACGTCAGCAGAAAGCTCGTGATTGTGAAAATTGCGGCCGAAGACAGGGATGATTTTAACACGGCTGACCACATTTCAACCCTATCCGGACCTGCGCGGATCCTCGCAATATAAGACGCCACTATCATCCCGAGTAATACCGCGGTAGCACCCATGAGAAAACGCAGTATCGCCAGATCCCCCTGTGCCATTACCCCAAAAAGGAAAGGCATGCCCGTCACACCGGCTGCTGAAGCCTGGGCCGCCACCCTCATGCTGAGCCCCGCCATGAAGTCCATAACCCACACAGACATTGCGCATACCACTGGAATCAGTACCACCGCAACCAACCACAGATTGCCCAGCGCCTCGCCGATCCTCTCTCTGAAGTTTCTCTCAACCCTGTGAAGCGTTCTCAAGAACTCAGCGGCGGTCATGCAGGCGCGCCCTGCCGCCAGCTCGCTGTCGCTCCTGATCCTGGATATCGTCGAGATGAAGCTCTCAATCAGCCAGTTGCCTCTCTTTTTGTTCCCTCTTCCGAATATGGACTCCTTCAGCCCCATCCCGTACCTCTCCATCTTAGCGCTCGCTGACTTTAACTGGGCTGACAGCGGGGAACCTTCCATCAGCGCCCCTGCTTCGGCCATTGCGCTTGAGACCGGCTTTCCGTCCAGCATTCTGGAGCCCATTGTGTTAAGCGCGTTGCTCCAGTCCTCCATCATCCTTCTCTCCTCATCACGCACCTTCCTTCGCGTGGAGGAGTAAAGGTATCCGTATGTTGCCAGGGCAGCCGCAAGAGCCCATACAAACCACATCGTGTTGAGGCTGCCCGCTACCAATCCTATAATTCCCTCACTCCATCCCATAAAGTGCAGTATGCCCGGGATTGAAAGCGCAAGAAAGACGATCGCGGTGGGGACTATCACCGGGACCTTTCTGGAGAAGATAAAGCACTTTCCGGGAGGAGGCAGCCGGGGATCGTCCTCCGGCGGCTCAGGAGCGTGTATCGTGGCCGGCCTCCCCTTTGACATGTAGGCCGTGAATGCCCAGAATGCAAGTACCAGCAACGAACACATGAGAACGAAGAACTTTATGTCAAGTACCGATGTTCCTATCATCCCAAAAACCGGAGATAGCCCGATGACCCCAATTATGGCAAGGGAGCTGAAAGTCAGGAAGGCGAGCGTTGGCATTATCAGGCCCCCGAGCTTTCTTGTCAGCTGTTCCTCCGCACCCTCCAGCACTCTTGAAGGTGCCCTCGAAATATCCGCCAGGCGGGCCGACTCATCCTTTGTGCCGGTCGACCTCAGAAGGTCGAAAATCGCCTGTCTCGTGCTCTCATCGATCTCCCCCCACTCATTGGCTATGACCGTGAGGAGGTGTCTGACCGTGTCGTACTTCCTTCTCTCATCAAGGTCCAGCAGTCCCCTCTGGAGGTCCTCGGCGAGTCTGCCCTCAGTTGAATCCGCAGCCTGAACCACCGCGCTCCTCAAATCAGGACGGTGGTAGAGTGAAAAACTTAGGAGCATTACCGTAAGCACCGCTTTGCCCTGAGCATCCGCCCTTCTGGATGCAGCAACCGATGAGGGATACACCTGAACAGCCATGAAAGCGAAGGCGCCCAGCAGTATTCCTGAAAGCGGGAGATAAAATGCGGTGAAGGGATCCGAGCCGGTAAACCAAATGGCGATCCAGAGTCCGATGAAAAGCAGGATCGGGACCGCCAGCGCGAGCACGCTGCCGCCAAGCCACTGCTCGGGCGTGAGATCTAGACCCGCCTCTCTAAGCTCCCTCCTTGACCTCTCGCTGATTTTGGACCCCTTCACGAGCCATCCGAAAATCCTTCCCCCGGCATCACAGAACCTCTCATAGCGCGCCCGTTTCTTTTTCACAAGGCGCTCCACCAAAGAGCGCACATCGGCTGGAACCGGAAAAGCCTCTGGAATAGGCTTCAGGCTTTTTTCAGCCAATTTCGCCACTCCTCCATGACCTTACGATAATCCGGTGCGTTGCGCTTCACCGAGGAGAAGTATGCGTTGTAGGCCCTGCTCACGAACGGAAGCTCCAAGAACCCGGGATTCTCGGATTTTCTGGCAAGCATTAGAATGTCGGACTTCATCTTCGCCTCGGTGAGTACGCCCTCTAAAAATTCTCCCTCATCCAAGGCGAGCCTCCTGCAGAGATCCGGAATGAGGTGGCTGCCTCCGTTTTCAGGCGGTAGAAACTCCAGATTTCTAACAGCATCCTCAAGACTGAACTTTGAGAGATCCTGTGAATTTGCGTGCTCAATCGTCCTCCTGTTTCCCTTGAACAGGTTCCTGGGCTCCAGAACGTCCTCCTTCCTGTTGTCGGAGAACATTTCGACGTACTCAGGCCTGTCGCTCCAGTCCTTAAGCACCTCAGATACCTCAACTATCCTTCTGACGGTTCCTGAGCGGGAGGTGAACCTTGCGGTGCTCACGATTAAGTCTACGTACTTGAAAGCCGCCTGATGCAGACCCATTATATGAACTATAAGGTCAAACATCTCGCGCTTGCTTCTCGAGTGAAAGCTCGCGACCACGGGTTGCGAGCCCTGCCTGGCTGCGGCGCCGAGCGCGGCTCTCACGGCCTCTGCCGCCCTGACCTCGGTGATCAGCCAGTAGCTCGCCCCTCCTCTCAGGAACGCGTTCACCTGCCGCTCAAGGTGCTCCGGATCCGAGACCCTCACATTCGCAAGCTTGTACCCCGATCTTACGAACTCATCAACGTGAAGCTCCTCGGTGTCCTGAAATGCCACAATTCTGTTATCGGAACCAATCTCCGGGATGTAGGTTTCGAGCTGTGAGGTCTTTGCCGTTCCCATCTCGCCAATTACGAACGCGCTGGAGCCGAGCCTCAGCAGATTACCAAGCATGGAGCTGGCGAGAGGCGTCAGCGTGCCGCGGTCGAGGAAGAGAGGCTGGGTCCATGGAGTGGATCGCCTTCTCCTGATCGCCATCTCAACGCTCCTGGGCCATATCGCCGGGTGACGGCTGAGGAAAAGCCTCATCCCGAGCTCCGGGATCTCAGCGTCAAGCTGCGGATGTATTTCGTCAAAAGCGGTCCCGAGCCTGGAAGCCAGAGTCTCCCCGAGCCCTAGCAGTGAGGGCGTGGTGAGGTATATCCCTGTCTCCAGCTTACCCCAGCGCTCGTGATCAACCACAACCGGCTGCATCTCCGGAGGCGCGTGCACATATATGTCCGTGATCCTGTCGTCATGGGAAAGAGGCTCAAGTGCCCTGTAGGTGAGCCAGTTTGCCATCGTGCGTGCAAGATCTCTCACCTCTTCCGTTGAAACCCTTTTATCACCTCCCTCGAGCATCTGCATGAGCGCGGCGTACCACTCCTCCGCAAAAGAGCGTATCGCACCGGAACGGGCGAATCTGGCGTGTCCTGGTGCCTCGTCCACCTCAACGCGGAACGCCCTGTACAGGAGGGAGAGCTGCTCCTGCGGAATCCCAAATTCCGGAAGGTTAACGCTGTAGAATGGAACCGGATTATCCTCCCTCTCGTATATCTCCACGCTTCCCCTTCCACCTGGCAATTTGTAGCTGTCGATAACCGTTGCGTTGCGCGGTGGCGGGTGCCAGAGTCCATCTACGAAGAAAGGCTTCGCTCTGACCTCGAAGAATCTGTCATAACCGTCCTCCGACACCCTCTTCAGTCCCTTTATCTCTCCCAGATGTCCTTCAACGGTCTCCATCGCTTCCTTGAAGATCCCCTCACCGCGTTTTCCGTACACCTTTGTGAAAGAGCGCTTCACATCCCTGATCGTCTTCTCGTCCGCCCCGCTCGGATTCTCCATTATCGCTCTGAACAGTCCCTCCACCGCCTCCAGCTCCTTTTCATCCAGATCCAGGCTCTTCCTGCCCTCAACATGCAACAGGGCATCCACTACGGCACGTTTTGCGGCTGCCATCGCGGTGGCGAGCCTCGATAGCTCGATCGAAGTATAGGTTCTCGTGATTTCCCTTCCGATGGTTACCCGGTCAAAATCTCCCTCACCCGCGAGCCGGCTTAGAACGCATGCCCTGCATCCCGGATTATCAAGCGAGCTAGGACCTTCGCACCCAAAACAGTCGAACTCAGCCACCCGCACCGGACCCAGTGACCTTATCTCAAAGCTAGCCGGACCCCACAGGTTAATCCCGTGTTATTTATCCACCACACCATAAAAAAATGGTGCATAAGCAAAAGTCTCATAAATCGGACGTGTTCAGATGAAGTGGTGAAATGCTGAAGATATGCGTGATAGGAATCCAGGGGGCTGTTTCGGAGCATATCACTGCCGCGCGGGAAGCCATGAAAAAACTTGGAATGAAAGGCGAAGTCATCTGGGCAGAAGATCCGCACGACTTCGACGGGGCTGACGGCGCTATAATTCCTGGAGGGGAAAGCACGACAATAGGGAAACTGATGTTGAAAACCGGGACCTTCAATGTACTGCAGGAGCTTGGAGCTTCTGGTTTTCCGATCATGGGGACGTGCGCCGGAATGATACTTCTATCCAAAAAAGGTGATGAAAGCGTGGAGAGGACCGGTCAGCCGCTCCTGGGCCTTATGGACATTGAGGTCATCAGGAACGCTTTCGGAAGGCAGAGGGAATCGTTTGAAGCAGATATCGAGATACCGATACTGGGCGATGAACCCTTTCCGTGTGTTTTCATACGCGCACCCGTGATCAGAAAAATATGGGGAGATGCCAGGGTAATCGCGGAGTTCCGGGGAAAAATAGTTGGGGCCGAGCAGAAGAACATGATAGCGGTTGCCTTTCATCCGGAGTTGACAGCGGACACCAGACTGCACGAATACTTCCTGAAAAAGTGCGTGGAGCAAAAGAGATAATAGCGCTCCTCTACCCTCATAAGATTGGTGGGCCCATAGCTCAGTGGTAGAGCGCTGGCTTCGCATGTTTTCCGGAAAAGCCAGAGGCCGCGGGTTCGAGTCCCGCTGGGTCCACCATTTTAGATATTTTCATCTGAGATCTACTGCCGTTTGGACATCTGCGTCCAGTTGTAGTTCGTTTCCAGATCCACGTTGGGATTGAAAAGCGAGCTGTTCGTCAGTATGTAATCGCCCTGCCCGTTTGTCCACGCATAATCGTAACCGTTTGGCAGTTCCACCGACGGGTGGTCACCCGTGCCGAATTCCACAATCCCCGGGGTTGGGTCATATGCTTCCACCCCTCGAATCACCTCACTCCACTCCATTGATATTTTTTCCATTGTCGCTTCCTGGTTTGAAAAAGTTGTATCTATTATCCTGGCGACCTCATTCTGCATTTGCACAACGGCCTGATGCCTCTCCATTATCCCCTCGAGGAACCGCTGCCAGATGTTCACCAAAAGACTGGAGTAATTATCAAGCCATTCCTGATTCCACCTGAAGGAATTTAGAACGCTCATCAGCACCCTCGCATTTTCTCGAGTGATCTCTCCCTCTGCCCGGAGAGACCATATGCCGCACGCGTACCAGAAAGTGCTGGTCATTCTCACACCCATGCTCTGCTCCATCTCCGGCGTCGTTCTAAATGTATCAACCAGAATAACTGTCCATATCTCCTCCTCCACATTCTCACCGTTTTCTAGGTAGGACACCCTCAACCCGGCAGCATCGACTGCAACCTCCTCCAAAAACGCCACCTCGGGACGCTGGGACATCAAGTTTTCGATCTGTCTGATGAGGTCGCTGTCACTCAGCTGCATTTCGCTGACAACCCTGAGCCCGATGATGCCTGGACGATACCTCGGAATCACTATTTCTGATATGTAATCTGTCGGGTTCATTGGCTGAGACATTCCGTATCCCTGATACTGCGCTGCGTACATTGCCCGCAGTTCCGGACCATAATCGTATGGTATTAAAAGACCGATGCCTTCCACCCAAAAATACGCCTCGTCTGGAAATACTTCCAACCTCAGACCCTCCGGCCCGCTAATCCTGAAGTCCAATGATGCAGGCAGAAGCGGTCTGTCCGCGCGCCAGGTTATTCCACCGCTGAGCTCCCACCCAAGGGGAACGATCACGCTGAAGGCCTCGAGATTCGTGCGTTCCTCGTCGATTACCTCTTCAGTTTTAAGGTATAGGCAGGCCGCGGTCAATGCTCCCCCGTCCTGCTGTGTTCCGCCGCCGCGTTCGCCTCAGGAGCCCGACAGAAAAATCGCGGCTGCGGCAACTCCGACTATAACCACAACAACTATAAAAATCGCCAAGGCGGCCCCGATCCTCATTTGAGCGTGCCTCAAGCTCTCCGCATTAACCTGAACTTTTTCTAGATATATATTTCAGAGGGATGGAGGCCATCCACCCATCACTTTATAAGCATCATATTCCGAATAAGGAAAGAGCACAACTGGCTTTTTGAAAAGCCTGAGAAACAGGGAACTGTTCCTCGAGTTGTGTGAAAAAGAAAAGGAGAGTTAGAAAATGGCGTATGGAAGATTCGGTAGGCCGAGAAGGTTTGGACCACGCGAAATGCACAAAGCCGTCTGTTCGGATTGCGGTGCAGAGTGTGAGGTCCCGTTCAAGCCGACCGAGGGAAGACCCGTGTACTGCCAGACCTGCTGGCAGAAGCACAGGACATCCAGATCAGGTCCTTGAATATGCGGATCTATCTCGGGTGATTAGTGGCCGCTGAAACGCAAAAGGAGCGGCCTTCAATTTTTAATTTTTAGTTAATCTTAAATGAGGCTGCGGTTAAGTAGGTGGGGTGAACATGAGAGGATGGTTGATACTCGGAGCAATATGCGTGTTTGTCGTCATATTGCCCATAATTGCGCTCGGAGGATATTTCGGGGACATTGCAAGAACAGTGGGGCAGGTAGTACTCACCGTTGTCCTGCTTGGTCTTCTGGTCGCAACCGGCGCTTTTGGATACATATGCATCAGGGCACAGGCTGCCAAATGGGGCGCGGGACTGGTGCTGATAGCGGTGCTGTGCCTTCTTGCGGTATTTTGGATATGGACGGGCAGGATACTGCTGGTCATCTGAAAACGGTGAGCTGCGAGTACCCGCTCTTCATCACTCTGACAGTGTCTTCCCACCTTGCTCCCCCGAGCCCAGGAACATAAACGCCTGGCTCCACGGTCAGGACCATGTTTCTTTTAAGGACATCCTTTGAAACCGGAGAGAGGCTCGGGAGTTCGTGTATGTCAAGGCCGACTCCGTGCCCGCTCCCGTGAAGGCAAAAGCGCGAATAACCTGCCTGGCCTATCACCCTCCTTGCCTCACCGTCCACATCTCTGGCCATTTTTCCGTCTCTGACCAGTTTTAAAGCAGCCGTTTGCGCCTTTTTAACGGCCTGCACAAGCTTCTCCGCCTTTCCCGAAGCTCCTACTGAAAAAGTCCTGGTCATGTCGGAAGCATAACCCCTGTACGTGGCTCCCAGGTCAACGACAACGAGATCACCCTTCCTGATCCTTCGGTCACCCGCGCCAGCGTGGGGCATCCATGAGTTCGGACCTGAAGCCACTACGGTGCCGAACGGTGTCCCGTCGGATCCGGCGCGCCTCATCTCCCTCTCCACCTCGGCCGCAAGCTCTATCTCGGATATCCCTTGAGAGATGCACTCTGCCGCGCATCTCATCCCTTTTGACGCTATCATTGCGGAGCGCCTTAGGAGAGCCAGCTCATCCGGAAACTTTACCTTTCTGACCTCAAGCACAAGATCGGGCGCGCTTCTGTAAGACGCATCATGAGCTACTCTCATCTTCCTGACGGTTTCCCGTGAAAGCACATCGAATCCTATCACCCGCGCGCCGGCCTCCCTCAGGCATTCCACGATGATCTTCCACGGCTCGCAGAACAGGACTCTCTCTCCCCGCATCAGGGGCGTCTTCCACGATGAGAACGCGATGACATTTTTTATCGCGCTTTCCGTCTTCGCCCTGCCCAGCTCAAGCCTGCTGCATATCATGACCGGATCCTCATCAAGCGCAACTATGACTGCCTTGCCGGCGTCGGTACCAGACAGGTATCTTACGCTCTGAACCGTGATATAAGCGTCAAATCCCCTTCGCTGCATCTCCCTCCTTACCAGTGATAACCTTCTCCTCACAGGGCCACCAACACTGATTTAGCGTGATGTCATAATAATCCTGTTTGATGGAGAGAAAACTGGAAGTCATGAGGAGATATGACGAAACAGCACATATATACAACAGAAGATACTCAGCAATCCAGCGGAAGAAGTACTCCGCCATAAAAAAATTCATGCCGGGAAGATGCGGCGTTGCCCTTGACCTCGGATGCGGAAGCGGACTTTTCTTTGAGGAGCTGAGCAAAAGGGCAGAGATTCTCGTGGGGCAGGATATTTCAGAGGGCATGCTTAAAATAGCGGGTAAAATAAAACATCGGCTTCTGGTGCGCGGTGATGCGGAGCACCTGCCCTTTTCCGACGATGTCTTTGATCTTGTGGTAAGCGTGACCCTGATGCAGAATGTCGCTGACCCGGAGATGACCATGAAGGAGATCGCGAGGGTGCTCAAGAGGGGAGGAAGGGCCGTGGTGACCTCCCTAAGAAAAAAATACGGATATAAGTATCTGAGGGAACTGGCTGAGAGATCCGGGATGCGAGTTCTGAAAGCGGAGGAGATCCAGGGCACGGAGGACGATATGTGCGTTGCGGTCAAATGACATTGTTTTTATCCATGAGAGAAAGATTTAATGAGTATCCATGGAGGGACATGATTTCAGGAAAAAGCTAGCAGAGGCAAGAAGAATAGTGGTGAAGGTGGGAACCAGTAGCCTGACCGGCAGAAATTCAGGGCTAGATCCTGTTAAGGTCGGCAGGCTCGTGAGCGGAATAATGAAACTGAGGGAGTCGGGCAGAGAGGTCATCCTGGTCTCATCCGGGGCCATAGGTGCAGGCATCAGCCGCCTCAATATGAAGAAACGGCCGAAGGAAATGTCAAAACTTCAGGCGGCTGCCGCCGTGGGGCAGGGAATTCTGATGCAGGTTTACTCAAGGTACTTTAACGAATACGGACAGATCGTGGCGCAGATGCTGCTCACAGGGGAGGACTTCCTGGACAAAAAGAGGTATCAGAACTTCAGGAACACCATGCAGACGCTTCTCAAGTGGGGAGCGGTGCCGGTAATAAACGAAAATGACACGGTCGAAATTGAGGAGATAAGGCTCGGAGACAATGATACGCTGTCCGCATACGTCGCTGTGGGCTCCAGGGCAGATCTGCTCATAATTCTTTCTGACGTTGACGGCGTCTACATGAAACGCGGCGGCAAAAAAAGTGTAATAAAGACCGTGGAGAGGGTAACAAAGTCACTTGAATCCCTCGCGGAGGAGGAGTACAGCGGCACAGGAGGAATCAGGACCAAAATACGCGCGGCGAGGATCGCCACAAGGGCTGGCATACCTGTCGTGGTTGCAAACTCAGCTGAGAAAAACGTTCTGGAAAAGATAGTTTCCGGAGCGGAGATAGGGACAATATTCCTGCCGGTGAAAAGACCATGAAGATCCCGGAAAAGGTTGCCGCGGCGAGAAAGGCTGCTCTTGCGCTGGCAGAAACTTCAGACGAGGTCAGACGGAGGGCGCTCCAAGTTGCAGCGGAGATGATATCCAAACGGTACAACCAGATACTCGAGTCAAACCAGAAGGATATAGAGCACGCTGAACTTCTCCTCAGAAAGGGGAAGATATCAAAACCGATGCTTCAGAGGCTCAAGCTTGACGAGTCCAAGATTAAGGACATAGTCAGGATGGTCGAAAGCGTGGCAAAACTTGAAGACCCGATAGGAAGGACGCTCTACGCCGTCGAGCTGGACAGCGGCTTGGAGCTCTACAAGATCTCATGTCCGATAGGAGTCATCGGCGCCATATTCGAGGCCAGGCCTGATGTTCTCCCGCAGCTCTCGGCACTCTGCCTGAGGTCAGCGAACGCGGTTATACTCAAGGGCGGAAGGGAGGCGAGGCACACAAACAGAACACTTTTCAGCGTGATAAAGGAGGCCACGGAATCTGAGGGAGTTCCGGAGGGGTGGATACAGATCATGGAGGAGAGAAAGGAGATAAGGGATATGCTAAAGCTCAGCGATATGATCGACCTGATAATCCCGAGGGGAAGCAGAGAATTTGTGAAATACATACAGGAGAACACGCGAATACCCGTTCTGGGGCATGCCGAAGGGATATGCCACCTGTATGTTGACGAGGACGCGGATCTGGACACCGCGCTCCGGGTATGCTATGACGCCAAAGTGCAGTACCCGGCGGTGTGCAATGCGGTCGAGAAGATACTAGTTCACAGAAAAATAGCAGGGGAATTTCTTCCGGCTCTTGCAAACAGGTACAGAGAGGCCGGCGTCGAGATAAGGGGATGCGATAAGACAAGAGAGATATTGAAAAACGTCAAGAAAGCCAGCGAAAAGGACTGGAGAACTGAATATCTGGACCTGATAGTGACAATCAGAGTAGTCGACGACATGGGGCAGGCCATAGATCACATAAACACTTACGGTTCCAAACACACTGACGGTATAATAACAAAAAACATGAAAAATGCCATTAAATTTATGAACAGCGTCGACTCATCCTCGGTTATGCTGAACGCCTCAACCAGATTCAGCGATGGATACAGGTATGGACTCGGTGCTGAAGTCGGCATAAGCACGGGCAAGATACATGCGAGGGGACCTGTCGGACTCGAGGGGCTCACGACAACAAAATATTATCTCATAGGAAAAGGGCACGTTGTTTCGGATTACATCGGGCAGAACGCAAGACCATTCACTCACATGCGCCTCAAAAGAGAATGGAAGGACTTTGTCTCTTCTATCGGAGGATGAGCTGTTGAAATACAGGTGCGTTGCCGTCGGTGGCACGTTTGACTACTTTCATGACGGACACAGGGAGCTGATATCCAAAGCCTATGAGATCGGAGAGAGGGTGTTACTGGGGCTTTGCTCCGACGAGATGCAGGAGCTTCTGAGAAAGGATTCCGCCGGAGTGAGACCGCTGGCTGTGAGGATGTTCGAAGTCCTCAACTTCATCTCTAAAAATGGATGGCTCGAGAGAACTGAGATAGTGACACTTAACGACCCATATGGTCCTGCCGCTAGCAGGGGCAGCATAGACGCAATAGTGGTCAGTCCCGGCACGAGGAAAACAGCGGAGGAGATAAACAGAATTAGGTCAGAAAAAGGGATGCCCCCTCTGGAAATAGTGGAAATCCCCTATGTACTCGCACAGGACAGGACGCCAATATCCTCAATAAAGATAAGGTATGGAGAAATGGACGAACACGGTAAACTTCTCAAAAATTCCAAGGTCGCATGATGCGACGCACCGATTTAAGTCATGGGCACGATTTTATATGGGAGCATGTCGGGCTACAGGGGTGCTGCGCTCAGGCTCATCAAAAGAGCCTCCGCTGATGTCGGCGACCTGATATTCATCGAGACCGGGGGGCAGAGGTATGAAGGCGTGCTGATGCCGCGCAGCGGCCTTGCTGAGTCGGAGCACATAGTGATCAAATTGCGCAACGGCTACAACATCGGAGTAAGGGCGGACAAAAGGACCAAAATGGGCGTGATTGAAAAGGGAAAACCTCCCTCACTCACGATGCCAGTCCTTCATGGGATCGAAAAAAAGGGCAATCCTGTTACCATCATCGGAACCGGAGGAACAATAGCGAGCAGGGTTGACTACAGGACCGGTGCGGTTTATCCCGCCTTCACTCCGCAGGAGATTTACACCGCTGTCCCAGAGCTCGCAGACATCGCAGAGATAAGGGCGCTGGAGGTGTGCAACGTATTCAGCGAGCACATGACGCCAGACCTCTGGGTGAAGATAGGCAGGGCGGTTGCACGGGAGATCAGAAGAGGGGCATCCGGAGTGGTTGTGGCTCACGGAACGGACACCATGGGGTACACAGCCGCTGCGCTCAGCTTCATGCTCGGAAACCTGTACAGGCCTGTTGTTATGGTGGGCTCCCAGCGCTCCTCGGACAGGCCGAGCAGCGACGCATCCCTTAATCTTATCTCCGCGGTCAACGTGGCGGCAAACTCAGATATAGCGGAGGTGACCGTCGTTATGCACGGCTCGATGGATGACGACCGCTGCCTGATTCACAGGGGCACCAAAGTCAGAAAATGCCACACCAGCCGCAGGGACGCTTTTCTGTCTGTGAACGACCTTCCGCTGGGATCCGTAAGCGCGGGAAAAATCGAGATGATGAGAGACGATTACAACCATGCCTCAAAAAGCGGAAACATCAGATTCATGGGGAAATTTGAGAAGAGAGTCGTGCTGCTCAAAGCCACACCGGGATTTCCGTCCGATCTCATGGAGAGGATGATAAAGGCCGGTTGCAGGGGATTCGTGATTGAAGGGACTGGACTCGGGCATGTTCCGGAGAGCATGTTCCGCGGAATCAGAAGAGCAGCGGCATCAGGTGTGCCGGTTGTCATGACCTCGCAGTGCCTCTGGGGCAGAGTCAACATGAAAGTTTACTCGACGGGGCGGGACCTGCTCGACATGGGGGTGATACCGGGTGATGATATGCTGCCGGAAACCGCCTGGGTCAAGCTCATGTGGGTGCTTGGACAAACACGGAAAATCAGCAGGATAATCGAAATGATGCAGAAGAACATCGCGGGAGAGAAAACCCAAAGAAGCGTTCCCGAATCTTACGAGCCAAGACTCCTTGAAGGAAGCTGAGTCTACACGATCCCAAAAAACTTCAGAGCGAATGTTGCACCGATGCTCACAAAAGTAGGGATGAAGACGCTCTGTGCTGTGGAACTGACATCAAGGCCGAATCTCGAGCTTATTATGACGTTGGTGAAGGCTGTGGGCATTATCGACATTATAATAAACGTGTTGCGCATGTTCCCGGAAATTCCAAGCACGACTATTAAAACCGCTGCAATCAGGGGCGATATCAAGAAGCGGATGAACGTTATGAGAGCAGGCACCCTTCTTCTCAGGGTAAGGCTGTCCCTGGAGAGGGGTATCATGAGGCCTGCAAACACCAGGCTGAGATAGACGGTCAGTGACCCAAAGCCGGAAATCAGCAAGAATTCTCCAGACGAAGCGATGCCGCCAAGCAGGGGCCTCGCCAGAAGCCCTGCGGCGAAAGCGATAAGCGGGGGAAACTTCACGGACTCATATATGGTCCAGCGCACCCCCTCTCTTTTTCCCCATCTCGAGGCAAGAAAAACTCCGGCTGTGTTGTGAACGATCATGTAAGGAAGGCTGAAAACCAGCGCGAGGGAGAGGTCGCCGTAAAATGCGTAAATTAGGGGAAAAGGCAGGAACATCGAGTTAAAAAATGTGGAATTTATGACAACGGTGCCCATCTCGACCCTTGACATCCGGCGCGACAGGGCGTAACTGACCACGAAGCAGGTGCACATGTATAAAAGGGAAATCGCGATGGTCTCAGCTATCGAGATTGCGCCAAAGTTCATTCTGACCATCTCTGTGAACATCAGGATCGGGTATGTCACGTAAACTATGAAATTCTCCAGATATCTCCAGGGCCCTCTCTTCCAAGCCAGCTTGAGCCCTATCCCTGCAAAAAGCAGTACAGGTATCAGCGAAATTTTGAGGATATCCATCGCATCCCGAGGGAGAGTATCAACATACGGATAAAAATATGCTGATTCAACAGAACCAAGCTTCAAACGAGATTAGGTTAATTTAGACCGGAAACGCATTTGGAATGGTGCTGGCATGGGGCTGAACTATGAAAAATTGGGGCTCAGAGCCGGGCTCGAGATACACCAAGAGCTGAGCGGCAGGAAACTGTTCTGCAGATGCCCATCAGAGCTCTCGGAAACAGGAGTGAAGAGAGTGGTGACAAGAAAACTCCGCCCAGCGCAGAGCGAAATGGGCGAGGTTGACCGGGCCGCGCTATCTGAATCCCTGAAGGGGAAGAAATTCAGATATCACGTGTCAGAAAACTCATGTCTGGTGGAGCTCGACTGCGAACCACCACACGATGTGAACGAAGAAGCGCTTGACACCGCGCTGTTGGTTTCGCTCATGCTTATCGCAAAGCCCGTTGACGAAATCCACACTATGCGGAAGATAGTGATTGACGGCAGCAATCCATCCGGATTCCAGCGCACGCTCCTCATTGCGACCAACGGTCACGCGGAAGTTGACGGAAAACGCTTCAGCATACCTACGATATGTCTGGAGGAGGACGCAGCGCGAAAAATCGGGGAAAGTGAAGAGTCCGTTGACTATATGCTGGACAGGCTGGGAATACCGCTGATCGAGATAGCTACCGGGCCAGACTTCTCCGACCCTGAAACCGCCGCCAAGGCAGCCCTGTACATAGGTTCGGTACTCCGCGCCACAGGGAAGGTACGAAGAGGGATAGGAACGATAAGACAGGACATCAATATCTCAATATCGGGCGGGGCCAGGCAGGAGATAAAGGGAGTGCAGGAGCTCTCGCTGATACCCGAGGTGATAAAAAGAGAGGTCAGTAGACAGATGGCGCTCATCCGGATAAAAGAGGAGCTGGAGAAGCGGGGGATAAAATCGGCAGGATCGGACATAAGGGACGTCACACACATCTTCCTAAAGTCACGCTCCCGAGTAATACAGAAGGGACTGGAAAAAGGCGGTAAGGTGCTAGCGGTGCTTCTGCGCGGATTTGGAGGTCTTCTTGGGGTAGAAACACAGCCGGGGAGAAGGTTCGGAACCGAACTATCCGACAGGGCGAGAACATACGGAAAGGTGGGCGGGATATTCCACACCGATGAAATGCCGGCTTACGGAATAACTCCGGAAG
The DNA here is from genome assembly GCA_038851075.1 of Hadarchaeales archaeon (SeqCode). GTDB lineage: Archaea > Hadarchaeota > Hadarchaeia > Hadarchaeales > Hadarchaeaceae > JAWCKV01. The sequence goes on from JAWCLG010000001.1 coordinate 78,561, forward strand.
AGATAGAAGACCTGAAAAGGGCACTTTCCTCAGGAGATCAGGATGCCGTCGTTTTTGTTGTCGCAGAAGAGGAAAGAGCCAGGGCGGCGCTGAGAGCCGTCGTTGAGCGGGCGGAAATAGCCATGCACGGAGTGCCGGAGGAAACGCGCAGGGCCCTGCCTGACGGAAACACGGAATTCACGCGGCCACTGCCAGGCGCCGGGAGGATGTATCCTGAGACGGATGTACCTCCCTTACCGATAAGTTCATCAAGGTTACGGAAACTCTCAAGATTGCTCCCTGAAAAACCGGAGAAAAGACTTGAACGGATGATTAGAGAATACCACATGAGCCGGGAACTGGCAGGACGGATTTACATATCTGAGAACTTTGAAACATTCGAAAAACTCGTGAGGGAGACTGAGGCAGATCCGACCCTCGTTGCGGTTACTCTCGAGGAGACCATGGTCAGCCTTAGAAGGGAAGGGGTGAACACTTCCAAAATTCATGAATCAGGGTTGAGGGACGCTCTGAAAATGGTCAAAAACGGGGATATTGCCAGAGAGGCGCTACCGGATATTCTCAGGCTGATGGCAGAGGGGCTATCCGCCGAAGATGCTGTCAGAAAACTTAACATTGCTTTAATCGCGAGGGAAGAACTTGAGAGGATAATATCTGAGACGGTTGAAAGCAAAACTGACCTCATAAAAGAAAGGGGTTCCGGAGCAATGAAACCTCTGATGGGCATAATCATGGAAAAGGTGCGCGGAAGGGCTGATGGGAGACTGGTAAAAGAAATTCTTGAAAAGGAAATTGAAAAGACTCTGAAGCTACTGGCGGTCCAAAAACAGGGCCAGTGAAAATAGAGAAATTGAAAGGCTTATCGGTAGAGACACGAGCATCGCTCTCGGAGGATTTGTCTGGGCCACCATGCAAGTCGAGATTATAGGTATTGCCAGTGAAAGCAGGGCGAGCGCCGCTTTGAGGCGCGCAGATATACGGACCTCATGCATCATCGAGTATATCAGCGCGACAAAGCCCAGTGCACCGCAGACCAGAACCACCGCATCTGCTCCTTGTGATGTTATCGTGACTGAAAGCGCGGCGGTCGACATAAAAAGTCCCACTGCAAAGACCGCGCAAGTGTAAAATCTCTCCATCGTCTATCCTCCCAATATTTCATCCCGATGTAGAACGCTTGCCACTGCACCGTAAAGTCCTATGTCGTCACCCAACGGACTCACCTTTATTCTGGGAATTCTGTTCCTGGTGTAGTCCCTGACTGTCTTAACTATTGGGTCTATCACAAGGTCCTCATCCCTGAGAACAACGCTTCCTCCCATCGTTATCAGGGAGGGATCGTACGCATTAATCACGTCCGCCACGCCAATCGCGTTGAACCTGCTTATTTCATCCAGTATCGATTTTGCATGCGGGTCTCCAGCCCTGACGGCTTCAAAGAAAGCAGGTGCCTCAAAACTTCCACGTTCCATCGATCTTTTGAGATGGCTTCCTTTTGGAATCTGCGGGTTCTCGTCTACTCTCGCCCTGACATACTTCGGTATGTTCTTTCCCGAGCAGTATGCCTCCCAGTGCCCCGCCTTCCCACACCCGCACTTCATTCTACCATCAGGATCAACGACGACGTGGCCTATCTCTACCGCATTTCCGTCTTTACCAAGAAGGAGGTGACCATCAACGATGGCCCCGCCACCTATACCTGTGCCTATGGTTATGTAGACCAGGTTATCGTACCTCTTTCCTGCGCCGAATTCCCTCTCTCCAAGAACCGCTGCGGTACAGTCATTTAGAAGAGTTACCTGAACACCAAGCCTTGTCCTGATGGGACGGACCAGATTAACCTCAGAAAAGGGTATGTTGGTCGGTCGGACCAGCTTTCCGGTCTTTATGTTGAGAGGACCGGTTGACGCTATACCAACGCCGGCGACACTAGAAAGCGACACTCGGGCTGATTTGCAGAGTGAGAGAATCCCGCCTATTATCTGATTAACCATGCCCTCTCTGCTGCTAAAGTCCGCGCTCTCCCTGAAACTCGCCATAAAGTTCCCGTCATCATCGGAAAGCGTACCCCGGATGTTCGTTCCGCCAAGATCTATTCCGACCACCAGCTTTTTCATGCAACTGCCCACAAAACCATCGGGCTCGTTTTAATTATCCTTTGCGGTAAAGTTAAGAGGACCGCACGAAACGTTTTCTGGGATGATGCGATGTGCGGCATCGTCGGATACATCGGGGGAAGGAGAGCCGCCCCGGTGCTGCTCAAATCTCTGAAAAGACTTGAGTACAGAGGATACGATTCCGCAGGAATGGCCACTCTATCAGGAAAGATACAGGTGAAGAAGGACAGGGGGAGAATTGACGAAATTCATGCAAAGCTCAATTTTGAAGATATGGAAGGAAATCTTGGAATCTCGCACTCGCGCTGGGCGACTCACGGTGCACCATCAATGGAAAATGCCCATCCACACACGGATAACGCGGGGAAAATCGCTGTCGTCCACAACGGGATTATCGAGAACTATATTGAGCTCAAAAAATATCTGACGAAGCACGGCTACAATTTCAGGTCCCAGACTGACACAGAAGTGATCCCCAACCTCATATCTCATTTTATGGCAAAAGGGCTCACGCTTGAGGAAAGTGTGAGAAGAACGTGCGAGAGGCTCCGCGGGAGTTACGCGCTCGGGATCATATGCGCAGAAACTCCGGAAAAGCTGATAGGTGTCAGAAAAGAGAGTCCGCTCGTTGTTGGAGCGGGTAAGGGGGAGATGTTCATCGCATCCGACATTCCGGCCCTGCTTGATCACGCGCGCAAGTTCATACCTCTCGAGGACGGAGAGATGGCGGTCCTCACTGCAGAGGGCTACAGAATTTTTGATATGAAAAGTGGCAGAGCTGTTAAAAGATACCCGATGACCGTCAGCTGGACCGCTGAGATGGCCGAAAAACATGGATTTCCGCACTTTACAGTAAAGGAGATCTACGAGCAGCCTACGGCGATAAGAGAAACCCTGAGGGATCCATCCGGCGCGAAAAAACTGGCCGGCATGATGCTGAGGTCGAGAAGGACCTATTTCGTTGCATGCGGTACTTCATATCACGCCGCGCTTGTTGGAAAATATGCGCTGGCAAAGCTGGCTGACGTTCCGGTTGAAGCGGTGATATCATCTGAATTTAAGGAAAGCTGCAGACCCGGAAGAGGAGACCTCCTTCTGGCGATAACACAGTCCGGGGAAACCGCGGACACTCTGAGCGCCGTGAGATTCGCCAAGGAAAACGGAGCACGTATCGCATGCCTTACCAACGTGGTGGGCAGCTCAATAACACGCGAGAGCGATGCCGTATGCTACACCCACGCCGGTCCTGAAGTCAGCGTGGTTGCCACAAAGACGTTTTCGGCTCAGACAGCATTTTTGCTTCATCTCTCAGCAGAGGCTGCTCGCCTCAAGGGACTCAGAAAGGAAGCCGACGCTCTCACGGCGGGGCTCAAGAAGGTACCCAATCTTGTCGGGAAGACCATCAACTCCTGCGAGAACAGAGTCAGGAGAATGGCGGAAAAACACTGCGGAGCTGACCATATATATCTCATTGGAAGAGGAATCGGTTATCCCATCGTTATGGAGGGCGCTCTCAAGCTCAAGGAGATAACATATATACATTCGGAAGCCATGCCTGCGGGCGAGCTGAAACACGGCACTCTCGCGCTAATAGACAGGGGCACCCCAGTCATCGCCGTGGTTCCACCTGGAGAAAATCGAACCAGGATGATTAACAATATTGAAGAGGTGAAGGCCCGCGGGGCTACGGTTATAGCGATATCCGGAGGGGATGACGATATAAAGGAGCATATAGACGAGTCAATACTCATACCGCCAACTGAAGAGCTATTCAGCCCGTTCCTCTACATCATACCGCTGCAGTTGCTCGCATACCATATGACAGTGAAACGCGGTCAGGACCCGGATCGTCCCAGATCGCTGGCGAAATCTGTCACGGTGGAGTGACGCCCACAAACCGTCCCCTTTTCATCAACACTTTTCCATCCACTTTAACCGTTGGCTTTCTGAAAATCCCATCTATATGGATGCCGGCCTTAACTCTGCCACCAAAAGAGGAGTTATCTCCAAGCGCCACATGACAGGTGCCCAGAACCTTCTCGTCCTCAAGAACGTTCCCAATCAGGCGAGCACTTGGATTTGTTCCGATACCGAACTCTGCAAGGTTGGTTGAGCTGGGACCAGCGCTTCTTAGCATCTTAACTATTTTCTCGGCGGGTTTTCCGGAAAACCCGGTCGCGCGGCCTCCTCTTATCTCAATTTCAACCTTCCCCAGATTTCCTCCGGCCATTGAGCCATCTATCACAACACGTCCCCAGCCGGTCCCCTCAACCGGGGCAAATGCCACTTCCCCCGCCGGCAGGTTGCCAAACTCCCCTGGATTGTGATAAATTCCGGTGTCGATGTATGCCCTGCGACCCCTGATGCTGAATAGCAGATCGGTTCCCGCATCGGTGGTAACCTCGATCTCTTCTCCGCCCTCAAGCTTTGCAGCAAGTCTTTTTGTCAGCCTGCTCACCTTTCTGTAGTCCGCCAGCATCGCTCCGCGCTTCATCATGTCCTCGGTGATCATTGGCATTGTGGCGATTCTGGCTCCGGATTTCGTCGCTTCCCTCCTTGCACGTGTGTGGGTGAGAGAGAAAGTGGTAGGCGCTATCACGACGTCGTATTTTCTCATGGCGTAGGACACAACACCCGGTGGCTCATCACCGTGCCTCCTCGTGACTCCCATGCATATCATGAGGCACCTTGCACCACTCTCCAGTGCGGCCATCTGAATTGCCCTGCCGATCTCTGCTCTGGGTGGGTCGGTAACCACCAGGACCTTCTCTCCCTTTCTGACACCCATGCAGGTGCCGATTACCTTCCTCGCACCCTCCATCAGGTCGCTCATAAAAGCCCGCTCTTGTAAAGCTCGTCCCTGAATGACACCATGACTTCCCTCACGCTACCCTCATCGGGTGCGTGTATTTCAACATACCCGGTGGGAAACAGAAGCAGGTAGCAGCTGCGTCTCAGATGAAACTTCGCCACGGTTTTCTTTGACGTTGTGATCTTCTGAACCTTGGGGACCCTGGCAAACACCTCCCTTATGTCCAGCTGTTCGCGCATCTTGGTGACCGCCCGCACAGATTTCATCTTTGGGGGCTCGAAGACATCGTAAAGCTTCGGCATCTCACTTACGGAGGGTTCACCTTCTCTCAGAACGCCACCCAAAAAAAATATGCGACGTTACTTAAATTATACTCTCTTCGCAGCCAGCCTTATATCAACATCTCTGACTGTCCTTCTGCCGGCATGTTCCGCAAGCTTCGCTGCCTCAACAGCTATCTGAACCCCTTTCTCCTCGAGCACCTCTGCGAGCGCTATCGCCGCGCTTTCGCTGACCCTCTTTGCGCCTCCCTTCCGGATAACACGCTCTATGGCCGCAACAGGTAGTTCAACCATTATTTCTCCTCCTGACATTCCAAGATTACTTTTAACTAATTTTTCTTATTAGAACCTGTATTTAATCTTAACGTTTCAGAAAAGTTTTGTCAGAGCCCCGCTCATCAAAAATAAATGCTCAAGACGCTGGGTTTAGGTTTATCTCTCCGAAAACGGCTTAACCGAAAAAATAAATGTATGGATGATTCGAGGGGTGAGTCAATGGTAAACGATCCCTGGTCTGAGGTCAAGGATAATATAACCTCCTGCATCGAGGCAGCCATGAAAAAACTTGGATGGTCAGCTCCGAGACCGGTGAGAGAAACGCTGGAGGAACCGCCAACTCCTGATCTTGGTGACGTCGCTTCCACCGTTTGTTTTGACCTTGCGAGGACGCTGCGCATGAGCCCGCAGGAGATATCTGCCAGGCTTTCTAAACAGGTTGAAAAATCTGAACTTGTGTCAGATGTGAAGGCGGCTGGCGGATACGTGAATTTCTTTCTTAATTTTTCCAGACTGGCTGAGATAACTATAAAATCTGTTGAAAAGGCGGGGGTCCGCTACGGCTGTTGCGAGCCCACAGGCAAAAAGGTGGTTGTGGAGCACACCAGCATAAATCCGACCAAGCCCCTGCACATTGGGCACGGAAGAAACGCTGTGATCGGAGACACGATAGTGAGGGTGATGAAAGCTCTAGGACACAGGGTGGAGGTCCACAACTACGTGGATGATATGGGCAGGCAGATGGCCGAGACCGTCCTGGCGTACAAGATCATTAAGAAAAAACCAAGGGCAAAGTTCGATCACCTGCTGGGGCTGATATACGCCGAAATGCACCGGCAACTGGAGGCTGACCTGAACCTGAATAACAGGGTTAACGAAATTCTTGAGGAACTCGAAAATGGAAAGGGCAGGTGGAGCAGTGAAGCGCGGAGAATAGCCGAGAGATGCGTGGACGCGAACCTGAAGACCGCCAGCAGACTTAACGTAGGATATGATCTGCTGGTATGGGAAAGCGACCTTGTGAGGTCCGGTGTCATTGAAGAGGTAATCGAAAAACTGAAAAAAACAGGCAGGCTTGTCGAAGGAACCGGAGATAACGCGGGGGCGATGCTGATCAGGCTTAACGACCTCGGCATCGAGGATAAAATACTGATCAGATCTGACAGAACAACTGTTTACACGGCACGGGATATTGCATATCAGCTCTGGAAGTTCGGGAAGACGAGAAGAAAACCCAGGTTCAAAATTCACTCTAGAAAAGCAGGCAGGACCATTTTCACGACATCTCCGAACGGCAGAACGATCAGTAAATTCGGGATGGGCGATATTGTGATAAACGTGATAGGCGCTGAGCAGAGATTTCCCCAGCAGGTCGTGACCGCGGCGCTGAAGGTGCTCGGGCACGATGAGGAGTCAAAAAGATCAATGCATCTGGCATATGAGCACGTCTGGCTTCCCACCGGAAAGTTCTCCGGAAGAAAGGGTACCTGGGTAGGATTTTCGGTGGACGACGTCATCGAGGAGGCCGTGGCGAGGGCGATGTCTGAGGTGGAGAAGCACAGCCCAGAATCAGACCGAACCTTCAAGAAAAAAATCGCAGAGATGGTTGGGGTCGGAGCGATAAGATTCTCACTTCTGAGCACATCGCCTGAAAAGAAGATAACATTTAGATGGGAGGACGCGCTCAACTTTGAGAGAAACAGCGGGCCTGCGGTACAGTATTCCCACGCCAGGGCACGCAGCATCCTTAAGAAAGCCGGAAAGTTTGGGGCTATAAAAAATTACAGGCTGAGTCTCCCCGAGGAGAAAAGACTGGTGAAGCTGATCGCCAGATTTCCAGAGGTTGTCCGTATGGCTGGAGATATGCTAGCACCTCACCTCCTGGCCCTTTACGCTTCCGACCTCGCCATTTCCTTTAACAAGTTTTACGAGGTGGCTCCCGTAATATCAGCTGAAACTGACGAAATAAGATTGTCGAGATTGCACCTCGTTAAATGTGTTGCAATAACCCTGAAAAACGCGATAAATCTTCTTGGAATAGAAGCCCCGGAACGCATGTGAGGTCAAAAATCTCTTCTCAAGCGTTCCAAATCCTCCGGTCCTTCCATCGGCTCCGTAGCGTAAAGCTCCCTTCTCCTTGCTTCCAAAAGCAAGGGTTTCTTTCCAAGAAGACCTGCTGCCGTTACGACGCGATGACCGTGCCTGAGCGCCTCGTCCTCTGCAGATTTCATGAAATCCTGGTAGTCCAAGGACCTCAGCAGATGGTGATCAAATACCGTTAAAGGCACGTGCCTGGCTATCCTCTCCATGTTACTCCTCGCAGACTCAAGATCTGCTTCATCAATACGGTATCCTTTAAGATAAAGCGGAGGACCGCCAATAATCAGCATTTCAGGCTTCTCCTCGAGGATGAAAGACATCGGCTTTTCATCGATGGGTCCCTGTACATCCGAAGCATGGACAATAGCCGTATCTCCGAATTTCAGGCTTAACATTATGACGCTCCCGAGCTGTGATCCCCCAGGACCATGAAAAACCGGATCCGAAAAACGCAACACAGCTCTTCCGAACTCGAACCTTTTCCCATCAGCGGACTCTATCTCGCGAACAATGCTCGAGGCGAACCTGAGAAACTGTGCTCCCCTCTTCCTCTGGCTCAAGTTAATTCCGGACTCTATGTCCTTCGCAAGAACTATTTTTCCGCGGTAGACGCGCTCGGCAATTCTCTTAGAACTCCATACCCAAGTCCAGTCCTCAAAATCTGGAACATAGTGGTCGTAGTGGTAGTGGCTTATGGTTATCACGTCAGCCTGCCTAGCTGCTTCCAGTATCTCCTCGCGGGAGCCTGCCAGAGCCACATATTCTCTCCTGTGAGGCATCAGATTATACCTCGGTCCAAGAGCTGATCCCGGATCAACGAGCACGGATACATCATCTGTCCTGATGAGCGTTGCCATCCCCCTCACTCCGAAGCTCTCAAAGGCGATTGGGGCGACTTTCACCTCCCCATTGCCTATCTCAATCCAGTTCATGCCGCCACCATGCGATACTGGCGCTGCTGTTTAAAACCGGCTATGTTCTGGTACCGAAGCACGAGATTCCGACAGAGTTAAAATATACCCGGACTACTATCAAAGATGACCGAAATAAAGGTAATCAGCAGACCTAAGCTGAAAAATCCTGTGATGCTGGCCGGACTCCCGGGAATAGGCAACATCGGGAAGGTTTCAGTTGAGTACCTGATATACAAGCTCGGGGGCAAAGTATTCGCAGAGCTTTATTCTGAGTACATGCCTGAGTGGACCGTCTTGGAGAACGGGGTGCTGAGGACCCTCAAGATAAACTTCTCGTATGCTAGGCCAAAGGGATCCGAAAGGGATATCATATTCATAACATCTGACGCCCAGGCAAATGCGCCACTCGGCCAGTACGTTGTGACCGGAGAGGTGCTTGATTTCGCCAAAAAGATGGGAGTGGACACTGTCGGAGCCATGGCTGCTTATGTCGTCCCTGCTAAGGGTCAATACGCCAGAGTGGTTGGAGCTGCGTCCGATCCAGAAACCAAAAAAATGCTGGAGCGCTCTGGTGTGAGGCTACTGGACGGAGGGACCATTGTTGGGATGAACGGACTCCTACCCGCACTCGCCCCGATGTACGGCATGAAAGGTTTCTGCCTGCTGGGAACAACCAAAGGTGAGATCATAGACATCAACGCAAGCAAGGCGGTGCTGACCGTGCTGAGTTCAATGCTCAACTTCGAACTGGACGTGAGTGAGCTGATACAGTACTCGGATCTGTCAAAGTTAACCATGCAGATACCAAAACAGGCGGCTGCCCCGGAAGAAGAACTCGGATACATAAGGTAAACGGGTGGAGAAGAGTGGCAGAACTCTCTAGATCCGAGATGAGGAGAGTTGCCAGAGCCTTTGTGAGAGGCTCAATGCGCGTCGGTCATGGAAACACATTCGAAGCCGTCAGGATCCTCCACAACAGAACCGACCCGACCTGCGAGAGATTTTCAATGATGGTTGAGGAGGAATGCTGGAGAACCGGCGCCCACACCATTCTTCTGGGATTCACATCCGAGAGGGAAAAGCTCAGATACATCCTCCGGCCTGAAAAATCGCTGAAGATGATGAGCCCGTTTGCGGAGTCCATCGCAAGGAAAGCAGACGTAAGCATATTCATAGGAGAGGATGATAATCCGAACTGGGCAAAAGGGCTGGAGAAGAAGATAAAGCTCACGGCTCCTATCAGGGAAAAGCTTCACTGGATAATGGACCGCAGAAAGGTTCGATGGGCATACTTCGGATGGCCCGTTCCGGGAGCCGCCAGAGCCTACGGATGCCCGGTGGGCAGGTTCAGGAGCATATTCTTCAACAGCATAAGGAAGACGTTTGATGGGGGTGTGCGGCATCTCTGCAACGTGTACCGCTCCCTGCTAAGGGGTGCCGATGAGATAAGAATAACGGCTGACGATGATACAGACCTGAGGTTCAGCATCAGAGGACGACCGTTGCTCGTTGACGACGGAGTCATATCGAACGAAGACCTCAGGCGCGGCGACGTTGGAGTCAACATACCTGCCGGCGAGGTTTTTGTTGCCCCAATTGAAACAAGCGCTGAAGGGAGGATATCATTCGAAGATATAGCAATACCTGGTTTTGGGAGGGTGCGCGGCCTTGAACTACGGTTCAGCAGGGGCAGGATAACATCGTACAGTGCGACTGTGGGGGAGAAGAACTTTAACAATTTTCTCAGGGCAAATACCGGAGATAAGGACAGGATCGCGGAGTTCGGGATAGGAACTAACCCCGGAGCTGAGTACACCGGCGGCAGCATAATAATAGATGAAAAGATATTCGGAACGGTCCACGTTGCCATAGGGAACAACACCGGCGCCTATCACGGAAAAAACAGGGCTTCGAGCCATCTTGACATGATAAAGGATATGCGTGAGGGAGAGGTCACAGCTGACGGACATATCATAATGGAAAAAGGAAAACCTGTAAAAAAATGAAAGGGGGCCTACTTCCCCTTCGCCATCTCGTATATCGCCTTCAGTGCGATTATCACGGCCCCAGCCCCTACGAGGACCGTGATGTTTGCAGCCAACCTCAAAAGCTCGGCCGGAATTGCAACATTGTTCATTGTTATAAGCCCGGACATGCCGGTGCATGTCACGATCAGAGCTATCGCTGCAAAGAGAAATGGACCGCTTTCTTTCGAAGTGATATTCATCAGTCCAACTATAACGCCGAGAACCGCCAAAGCAACGTATAGCCATCCAGTAGGTGCAACAAAAATCGTCAGCAGTGCGATTATCAGTCCAATGTAAAACGCTGCAGGTCCTAAGAGGGATATTTTGCCGCCCGCCATATTTTTTTACCTCCAGAACCAAATCTACTTGACCGAATTTAAACATTAAGGTAAGATGATGACTGCCGGATTTTTCTACGGTGGAATGTGGTTCAGGCTCAATCACGAGGTATACGAGCCCGCAGATGACTCATTCATGATTGCCGAAAACATGGAAATTTCACCCGGAGAGGAAGTGCTGGAAATAGGGACCGGATGCGGATTTCTGGCAATCATCGCGGCAAAAAGAGGCGCGAGGGTGGTGGCCACCGACATAAACCAAGCTGCCATCCAGTGCTCCAGAGAAAACGCTGCGATGCACGGGGTTGAAAAAAACGTAGACCTCAGGCTCGGAGATCTGTTCGACCCTGTACTGGAAGAGAGGTTCGATCTGATAATCTTCAATCCGCCCTACCTGCCGAGCACACTGGAGGAAAGGCGCGGGGGACGTTTGGAACTCTCATGGGACGGCGGTGATGACGGAAGGAGGGTAGTTGACAGGTTCATTGAAGGGCTGCCAGCACATCTGAAAAAGCGGGGGAGGTCTCTCTTCGTTCAATCTTCGCTCACCGGCAATGAAAAAACTTTGGAGCTGATTGAAAAAAACGGACTCAGAGGGGAGATAGTTGCCCGCAGGAAATTTTTCTTCGAGGAGATTGTGCTTATCAGGTGCGAAACGCCCGATACCCGTAAGTTATAAGCATGACGGAAAATCTACTTAGAGGGTTCTGAAGGGGGAGTTCACATAGGCAAGAGACCGCGAAAGTGGAAGAAGAAGGGAAGGATGCGCTGGAAGTGGGTCAGAAAAAGGATGCGCAGAAAAATAAGAAGAATCAAGCAGAGGAAGGTCTGATTCTGAACGCTGCAAAGTAACTCCAAACTTTTATATCATACGTTGGATAATATATCCAACGTGAGATTTTGCAAAGATTTAACAGAGTGGCGTGGAAGCTCTGGGGCGGAGAAAATCCCGATGAAGTTCTCCTGAAGAGATACCGGCTCTTTCTACTTGCTGGTGTGTTCCTGATTGCGATGTTTGCAGTATACAGGTCTCTAGCCGGGATAGAATTCCTGCCAAACACCGAATGGATAATACCCGTCCTAGTAGTCACGGGATCTTTCACGCTACGCTGTAGAAGGCCAAAATCAGTGAGAATAACGAGCAGGTATTTCGGGGTAATTTCACTGATAAGCGTTTTCGTGGTGTGGTTCGTGACATACGGATTTATTCCGATACATGTGTTCTGCTGGTCCGGTTTCATCTTCATCTGGCTTTTTTCAAAGAAGCTGAAACTCTCGTACTTTGACAGGTTTTCAAGAATTCTGCTGAAAAGCACCCTTGCCACCGCGATCGCCATTATCATATACGATGTCTGGACCGGAGTGGTAGGGCACACCCTCACCACAGGGGCTCCGCTGTGGCTGTCCATCATTGGGCAGGTGGAATTCACGCTGCGCCATCTTACCTCGCTGTTTTTCGTGCCTCCCATCGTCTGGGCTGGAAAGCTTATTATCAGGATTCCCGTGCCTGCACGGGCTTCGGTGGCCAGATCATGCTCCCAGACTCAGGGGGAGGGGAGGTGAAAAGATGAGAAAATCCATGCTTGAGATACTCGCTGCTCTGATGATAACCGGAGTGATATGTTTCGGGGCCGGAGTCTACGCTGTGGGTGGGAAAACAACCGCCTACGCAACAACCAGGGAAATTTCAGTGCACGTCACGATTGAAACAAAAAACAGCGGAATCATTGAAAAAACCGTAAAAATCAGGGACGGGATGAGTGCCTTCGATGCTCTTCTGAAAGTGACCGACACAAGGACTCAGTACTGGGAAAGCTTCGACTCATCGATTATTACTTCAGTGGGTGGAGAAGAACTCGGACCGAACGAAGGATACGTATTCATGGTAAACGGCGAATCACCAAGCGCAAGCATGAGTGACTGTCAGCTCCACGACGGTGACAACATTCTGATAAAGTATATTTCATGGTGATTTGTGGAGGGTTCTGGCCGCGGCACGGGCGCCCTCCTCCGCAAGCCTCAGGTCATCCGCCGTCCCAATGACAATCACATCGCCATCTTCAGGGCTGAGCTTGCTAAACAGCTCCTCCTCTGCATCACTGCCAACCTTCATGAAACGGTCTGGAAACACCAGCCTGCCGCCTTCACATATGAGCACGGTGGCCCCCTTAGCACCGACCTTTATCGCCTCATCCCTCTGCTCTATGCCCCTCCTGACAAGATGAGAAGCCTTCCTGACGAGTATTGCAACATTAACGCTTCCCACGGTGATTCCTGAGACTGAAACAACCGCTGACTCTCGAGGTGCGCCCGCCATTTTTATTCCTCTCTCCGTCAGGAAATGTCCTGATCTGGTTGAGCGGACCAGCCCCCTATTCTTAAGTTCTTTCATTATTGTCCTCACGCTTCCCTCACCTATGCCCATCCTCTTGGAGAGCTCTTTTCTGCTCATTCTGCTCTCATTCAAAAGTAGGTCCATGGCCTTTCTCACGTGAACCTCCCCAAATCTCGGCAAGGGACCTTTATCCGACAATTCACCACCAGAGATATATGCGCTGAGTAAAGTTTTAAATACGGTCGTGCCTAAAGAGTAGGAGTCACATGGGGATCGAAGAAATAATAAAAAAAATAGAGAACACGCCTGTGCCGAAGGTTAAAAAAGTGGCGTGCGCCTTTTCAGGAGGTTTAGACTCCAGCCTCAGCATAGAGCTCCTGAAACGCAAGTACAAGGCAGAGGAGATCATTCCAATAACCGTTGATGTCGGACAGGGTGAGCAGGAGCTAGAGATGGCAAGAAAGCACGGGAAGATGCTTGGAGTCAATCCGATCATAATTGATGCCAAGGACGAATTTTCAAATCACTGGATAGCAACGGCGATAAGGGCTAACTCAGACTATGAAGGCTATCCTGTTTCAACCTCAATGACAAGACAGCTTATAGCCAGAGTAGTTGCTGAAAAAGCGCGCGAGCTGGGATGCGACGCCCTCATAGAGGGAAGCAGCGGGAAGGGCAATGACCAGTTCAGAATGCACAACGTGTTCACACTATTCGCCCCCGGGCTTGAGATACTGGTCCCGGTGAGAGACTTCGATCTGAGCAGAAAAGATGAAGAAGAGATCTGCAAAGCATGGGGAGTTCCAGTTGCCGAGACCATAACCGGTGGGGACGACAAGACACTGTGGTGCAGATCCATCGCAAGCGGAGCGATAGACCTTGACCAAGAGCTTCCAGAGGATATATGGATGTGGCTAAAGCCTCCGGAGAAGGCAAAGAACGAGCCCACGGTAATAGATATCGAATTCAAAGAGGGGATACCGGTGAAACTCAACGGTGAGAAGCTACCACTCTTCGATATCGTCTACCGACTGAATTACATCGCCGGAGAGAACGGCATCGGGAGAATAGATATGTTTGAGGACGGGATAATGAGCCTCAAATCTAGAGAGATATACGAGGCCCCGGCTGCACACGTGATACTGACACTTCACAGAGATCTGGAGCAGTTCTGCCTGACCAAGGATGAGATCATGTTCAAGAAAATCGTCGATCAAAAGTGGGCATACATGATATATCACGGACAGGCATATCATCCTCTGAGATACGAACTGGACGCATTCATCAACGAGTCTCAAAAGAGCGTTGAAGGTGAATACAGAGTAAAGCTGTATAAAGGAACAATAGAGATACTGAGAAGAAGGTCCGATACAGGACTATTTGCGCCCGAGATAAGATCGATAAAGGCCAAAGGTTTTGACCAGCGCATGTCTAAAGGAGCCGCTCACATAGGAGGACTTATTTATCAGGTACTCGCTATGAGAAAACGAGTGAAGTAAGATGCCAAAGCTATGGGAGAAGGGCTACAAGCTAGATCCTTATATAGAGTGTTTTACTGTTGGTGAAGACTACCTGATAGATCGAAAGCTCATTGAATCAGATATTTACGGAAACATTGCACATGCCCGCATGCTCCATAAAATAGGCATACTCTCATCAACGGAGTTCTCCAAACTAAAAAGGTGCCTGATTGAGATACTCAAAAAGTCGAAAAATGGAACTTTCACCGTGAAAAATGTGGATGAGGACGTTCACACCGCGGTTGAAAACTATCTAACGAACAGGCTCGGCAAGATCGGGAAGAAAATTCACACGGGGAGATCAAGAAATGATCAGGCCCTGCTTGACATCAGGCTGTACGCTCGCGGAGAACTCATCAAAATATTTGAAGAGCTGCTGGAACTGGCGGAGACTCTGGCAAAATTTGCATCCAAGCACAAATCGGTTCCAATGCCCGGAAGAACTCACACGCAGAGAGCTATGCCCTCGTCGGTGGGGCTCTGGGCTGCCGCTTTCGCGGAGTCGCTGATGGATGACATTAAACTGCTAAAGACCGTGTACTCCCTGAACAATCAGTGCCCGCTGGGGTCAGCTGCCAGCTACGGAGTTCCTCTTCCGATAGACAGACAGATGGTGAGCGATCTTCTCGGATTTGAAAAAGTCCAGAACAACGTGCTCTATGCGAACAACAGCAGGGGGAAAATTGAAGCCATGATAGTTTTTGCAATGACGCAGATTTCCGAGGACCTGTCAAAGCTCGCAAATGACCTGATTTTCTTCAGCATACCCGAACTGGGATACTTCTCGCTTCCAAAGGAGTACTGTCCCGGCTCGAGCATAATGCCGCAGAAGCTGAACCCCTGCCCCCTCGAGATAGTCAGGGCGCGGTCGGCTGGAAACATCGCCAGGCTTGTTCAGCTTATTGTGACGATAAGAAACCTGCCATCGGGGTACAACAGAGATTTTCAGGAAACTAAAAAGCCTCTCATGGAATCTCTGGAATCAACCATGCAGTGTATAAAGACAATGAGGATGATATTCAATAAGCTCAGGGTGAACAGGGACGTGCTGATCAGCTCATTCACTCCTGAAATTTTTGCCGCGGACATGGCTCTAAAGATAGCGGTTGAGGGAAAAATGCCATTCAGAGATGCGTACAGAAAAGTCGCTGGAGAGCTTGAGAGCCTTAAAGCGGAGGATCCGGTGAAAAACATAATGTCTAAGAGACATATGGGAGCCACGGGTAATCTAGGGATAGATCGGCTCATGATGGAAATAAACTCCGAGAAAAGAAAGGTTAGATCCGAGAGAAAAAAGGTTGAGGAAGTCTACAAAAAGCTGAAGAACCTCTAGCGGCTCTTAATAATCTTCAGAAGCAGTGCTTTCTGAGCGTGCATTCTGTTCTCAGCCTGATCCCAAACAACGGACCAGCGCCCGTCTATCACATCCGCAGAAACCTCCTCCCCGCGCTTTGCGGGAAGACAGTGCATAAATATCGCATCACCCTTGGCAGCCTTCATCAGCTCCGACGTTACCTGGAACCCCTTAAAGTCCCGCATTCTCTTTTCTTTCTCCGCCTCCATGCCCATCGAGACAAAAACATCTGTATAGACAACATCGGCTCCAGTCACCGCCTCAACCGGAACATTCAGCAGCTCAACTCTGCTTCCGCTCTCCCTCACATTTTTTTCAGCCAAAGACAGCACATCGCTGGGTGGCTCGTATCCTTTAGGACATGCGAGCGCAAAGTCTGCACCAACGGCTGTACATCCGAGCAAAAGCGAGTTGCATACATTATTGCCATCGCCGACCCACGCCACCTTCAATCCCTTCAGCCTGCCCTTGTGCTCCTGCATCGTCATGAGGTCTGCAAGAGTCTGGCATGGGTGATGGAGGTCCGTGAGGGCGTTGATCACGGGTACGCTGGAGAACCTTGCAAGCTCCTCGATATCCTGATGTTTGAAAAGCCTCGCCACGATCACGTCCACGTACCTTGAGAGGGTGCGTGCGGTATCGGCTATTGTCTCACCTCTACCCAGCTGCAGGTCGTTCCATCCCATGTATATCGCATGACCGCCGAGCTGTGTCGTCGCGACCTCAAAACTGACCCTTGTGCGGGTGGAGGGCTTGGAGAATATCATTCCTACTGTTTTCCCCATCAGGTCCTTTCTCATCTTTCCGGCCCTGAGTTCCCGTTTCAGGGCCACGGCCTTTTTCAATATTTCCAGTATCTCTCTTTTTTTCAGGTCCTGTATCGAAAGCAGATGCCTCATGGTTGCACCTTATCCAGTATTTTCTCAAGAGCGAATATCAGACCATCTATATGTTTTTTCTCAACTATTAAAGGAGGCGTGAACCTGAGCACCCTGCCTGCAGTGCGATTTATGAGAAAACCCATGCCGGCTGCCATTTTAACGGCATTCTCAGCTTTTTTATCGTTATCCAGCTCCATGCCAAGCAGCAGCCCGAGGCCTCTCACGTCAACAACGGACTGAAACCTGTCCTTTAACTCCATGAGCCTCTCTTTAAAATATCCTCCAATTCTGTCGGACCTGCGTGGAAGGTCAAGACGCCTCATTGTCTTTACGGTGGCTATACCCGCAGCGCAGGCGAGAGGATTTCCCCCGAAGGTGGAGGCGTGATCACCAGGCGAGAAAGAATCCATTACTTCGTCACTCGATCCGAAGCAACCTATTGGAAATCCCCCGCCCAGACCCTTTGCAATTGTAATTATATCCGGTCTCACCTTCCAGCGCTGACAGGCAAACCACCTTCCCGTTCTACCCATTCCTGTCTGTATTTCATCGCAGATCAGCAGGGCCCCTTTCTCCTCGCAGATCTCTTCAAGCCCTTTCAGATAATCATCGGAAGGGACGTTCACACCGCCCTCGCCCTGAACTGGCTCCACAACAACTGCAACTGTGTCATCATCAACGGCCTTGCGTGCTGCCTCTAGGTCATTATACGGCACAAAGGTGAACACGTTTGGAATGATGGCGCTGTAAGGCTCCCTGTAGCGTGGGGTCCAAGTAGCCCCAACTGCCGCAGCGGTTCTTCCGTGGAACGACCCTTGCATCGCAACTATGCGTTTTCTTTTGGTATACTTCACGGCTAGTTTAAAGGACCCCTCAATTGCCTCTGCCCCAGAATTGCAGAAAAAGAACTTTCGTATTGAGTCCGGTACTATTTTCGAGAGAAGCTCTGCGAGTTCGACCTGCTGCTGTATATAGTAAAGATTTGAAACGTGCATTAACCTTCTAGCCTGATCCGATATCGCTCTGCTAAGATCCGGGTGACAGTGCCCAAGCACGCAGACCGCGACACCTCCGGTAAAGTCAGCATATTTTTTTCCATCAGAGTCCCAAACAAACATTCCTCTGCCCCGGAGCGGAGCTATGGGCTGCCGGGAATAAGTATTCGCAAGGTACTGCCCGGCCGCCTTGATGATGTCCGCAGTCCTCAACACCACAACCTCACGTTGAATTCGTGGGGTTCTGGCCCCGCTCGATCATCGTTCCCACGCCGCTCTTAGTCAATATCTCCAGAAGAAGAACATGTGGTTGAGTTCCCTTGAGTATGTGTGTCTTTTCTACGCCTCCCTGAATTGCCCTAATGCAGGCCTCGACTTTTGGTATCATCCCTTTCTTTATAACACCATCCTGAATAAGCTTCTGCGTTTCCTCCACCGTCAGTGACGAGATTATGCTGGATTCGTCGTTCGGGTCTCTGAGCACCCCGGTCACGTCTGTGAGAAGTATCAGCTTCTTTGCCTTCATTGCTATCGCTATCTCAGCTGCTGCGGTGTCCGCGTTAATGTTAAGACTGTGTCCCTCGCCATTCACCCCTATCGGAGCAACCACAGGTATGCACCCGCTTTTTATGAGATTGTTCAGTATCGTTGGATCCACCCGTTCCACCTCGCCAACAAAGCCCAGGTCCACCTCAACTTCCTTTCCTTTGCTGGTGGTGGTTTTGTAAATCATCTTTCTCGCCCTTATCAGGTTTCCGTCAATTCCTGAAACACCAAAGGCCTTGCCGCCGTACTGGTTTATCCCGAGGACTATCTGCTTGTTTATCTTCCCGGCAAGCTGCTCGTGGATGATCTCTATGGTCTTCTCATCAGTGACCCGCAGTCCCTCAACAAACTTCGGCTTTATGTTCATCTTTTTCATTTCCTCGCTTATCTCCGGACCTCCGCCGTGCACCAGCACCACCTTCATCCCGAAAAGGTTGAGGAGCACAATGTCTCTTAACAGGGAATCCAGTGACTGATCCTGACTGAGAACGCTCCCTCCAACCTTCACAACTATTGTCTTACCGTGGAACTCCTGGATGAAAGGAAGCGCTTCAAGCATCACCTTCGCGCGGTCTTCCATGATATCGACCTCCTTCCCCACCGCTAAAATTGTGCGCCGCGATTAAAAACATTTGGTAAACCATAGTCCCCCAACCCCCTTTAGGAGGCTGTCAGATTCTGGCCTATCTCTGCAGCAAAAGCTTGAGAGAAATCAAAAGTGACCCTATAAGAATGCAGGTCCCGCCAACCAGACATCCTATGTATATCCCAGCAGCCCCAATCTGCTCCGCAATAGAACTCTCCCCAATTTCCTGAATGAACTCTGCAAGAAGCTGGAAACCGAGCCTTATAAGAAGGAACATCGCACCGACAACAAGCAGTGATACTCCTCCATCGATTCGCCTTCCCCGCAGATGATAGACTATGACGGCTGCCGACAGGACAGCGACGGGCGCCAGCACTCCTTCGATACTTATCATCAGACCAATATTAGATTGAATTAAACCATTTTAATCCTGCTGTATGTCACTTTCTCTTTATCAGTTCGAATATATCTGGAGATATCATCTCGCGTCTGCGCTTGATCTTCCGGGCGATGAGAAATATAACGATTGCCACGACCACGATAACCGCCACTATCACAATCAATCCCGTGTTTCCTTCCTCAGGACCAACGATAAGAGTTATGCTCTTGACGTGCCTCTCTCCTCCGTAAACGAGCACGAGTTCACCCATATAAACGCCGTATTCCGCGTACTGTGGATTGGCAACCGTAAAAATTATCGTGCTCTCAACCCCAGGCTCAAGAGCTATTATTATCTCAGCGGGCTTTACATCCCAGCCTGGCGGAAGTTCCAGCCTCACGCGCACCGGCACCGTGTTCTCGGTTATGTTATTCAAACAAACGTGTATCTCGCCAGTCCCCCCAAGAAACATCTGCTTGGAGTATAACCGGACCACCTGAATCGCCGCGGCGCCTGTTTCATAAATCGCGGTGAGCTGTTTCACTTGCCAGTAGAAAAGCGGAGCCAGCTCGTCCTCGATTTTTCCAACTGAGTACGATACGCGTCTCCTCTCGTAGGATTGTATGCCGGACAGTGCCCACCTGACCACCGGATCGCTCTCCAAAATTTCTGGTTCCGGGTCGAACGAAACTTCCTCGGCGCTCGCTACCATCGTTTTCGGTATTCCCTCCGTTATCTCAACCGAACTCAGCGGAAGTCTGGAGTTCACAACGTGCAGAAAAACATTCGTGCTGTAATCCGCACCGTCTATCTCGACAGTTCTGGTCAAAACCGGGCTGGCGTCCGAGCACTGTTTAACCCGTATAATCGCGACTGCGTCTGCTGCTGCGTTTCCGCTGCTTGCCCTGAACCTGAGCCAGTAATCCCCGGGCGAAGTATTCCCGGAAACGCTGAAAACTCCGGCCAGAGATACCTCCTCGAGAGCGGCCAGAGTGAACGCTCCAGGCACAAACGTCGCCATGTTCTCCGCAGTTCCAGATAACGCGACCGTGATTCCAGACAGCTGCACACTGCCATTGTTCTTTATCTTGACATCAAGGAATCTGGTCTCCCCCTGAACCATCTCGACGAGAATCGGCCTGAGTTCCCAGCTCAGATACTCCTCAACCGGTAACACCAGCCCGCCTATCCCGAAATATGAAAGACCATCGGACTCTGCAGAGTAGAACACGTGCGACACATTTTCTCCAGTCTTCGATGTGGGGAGCGGCCTCCAAGTGTTCCCAATGTACCGATACATCCTGACTGAGGATTCGTCTATGAAGTTGACCGAAAGCCAAGACTTCTCCACCGAAAAAAACAGTGTCACGCTGCTGACAGCATCCTCCGAAATTCCGCTGACATCGACTCTAAAATACTTATAGGGGACGGCTGGGATCGCTGGAAGAGATCCGGGAGGAACGCTCCCAAACTGATAAACCGTAACAGAGCAGTCATCTATGCTCTCACTCACCACTACGGTTATCCGTCTAATAACCAGGGCACTGAAGTTGAAGACCGCAGGATTTTCCGGTCCAGCCTGGAAAAACTTTGCGTTTTCCACCAATTCAGATTCCACGATCACCTCAGGCGGAAGCGGGGGCTGTTCCTCCAGCACGGAAAACGGAGTGGAACTTGAAACAGAATGATCATCGTAGATTATCACAGCTGTAGCCTGGTAGTTCTCAGCCGTAATATTCTCAACTGTCCATATTAGCGTTAGCTCCACCTCTCCTTCCGGCGGGATGGACTCTCCGGGTGGAGTAAAATAAAGGGTTTTAACAGTGCTTCCTGCCAGAGATATCTCCACACGGGAAACCCCAGATATGTCAATTGGCAGATCCCCTACATTCCTCAGGCGAACGTAAAATTCCACAACCTCTCCCGGAAGAGCCTCATTGGGGGTGACGCTGAACTCCTCAATAATCGCTCCCATTTGAGAAACTATGGCAATAACGCCGCCCGACGCCTCCTGAGCGTCAGCATGGGGTAGAAAAAACGATAAAATAAACAAGACTAAAAACAGTGCAACTGCAGCCGAATGGCAGGAGGACAAACTTAGACCTCCAATTAAATAATACCTCTACATCGTATATGACATTTCCTCTTATTCGCCGGCGAAATAATCACAGAATTCATGACCTAAACCGAGCTGCCCTTACATAGCGGCAAAAAAATCGTGCTAACTATTTTTTCTTTGTTCGCCGCCTGTTTCTGCTTACCGCTGCAGTCTTGGCGGCCTTTCTCATCTTGTAAGCCATGACTGCCGTGAGACAGACAAAGGCCCCCACCGCAACAATTGCAACCCATATCGGAGGTGGTAGAGTAACAGTGGGAACAGGAGGACCGATAACATAGAACCGTGGCTTTGCTTCGTACGCTATTGCGACCTCGAGTCCGGTGCCTATCACCTGGGAGTTCTCCCTGCCCGTAAACGGAACATGAAGCTGATATTCACCTCTGGGCACATTTTCGGAAGCGGTCAGGATGAGCGTCACCATTATGGCCAGGGCATACCTGTTATCTCCCAATTTGAGGTAGATATCAAAACCCTCTGGAAGCTCCTGAGATGAGTAAGTGAAGTAATCCGTGTCGGGGATGTAAAAGTTGGCACTGACGTTTTCCGTCTTCCATCCAAAATCCACCTCAAAAATCTGCGGCTCCGGACGAACTTCCACATTCCACCACTCCGACGGCGTTGGCTCCCCATCGGGGGTTGTTATCGTGATATCATTTTCATCTATGCTCACAAAGAAACCCTTATCTTTACCAACGTTGAAGACATACATCACTATGTTCTCCGAGCCACCTTGGGGGACTCTGGGATTCTGCGATGCCTCCCCGTTGTAAGATATTCCGTAGCCGGAGACGAGGGGGACCGGAAAAACCAGCTGTAAACACAGACTCAACAAAACAAGAAATTGGAAGTAAGGTCTCCTCATTGCAACACTCCCATCTGTGCAAATTTTCGGGTTATTTGTATATAGTTTTTGCTTACGGATTACGGGGCATCAAAGTCTGGAGACTGATCCAACCAGCTTTTTATCACTCTGTTGAGACGAGTTTCACCCATATTGTGCCGTTGTAGGTGCCTCCCATCTGGTCCTCCCTCGTTCTGATGAACAGATACACGTTCTGGGTGTTATCGTCTCCGGATGGGACCGCTATGCTGGTCAGCCAGGGGATGTCCTGGTACGAGGTGGAGAGCCTGAGGATGGGTCCGCCGTCGTAGCACGTTGAACCGGTTCCCTCGTCGAAGTGCCACACCGCCAGCGTGTTGTCGTCCACCCAGAGCCTCCTCCCGGAGCCTGAGTTGTAGTGATCGGCAACTTCAGATGCGGTGAGGACGCGGTTCTCCAGCCTCACCTCGTCTATCTTTCCCCTGAAATATCGAGTGGAAACATCTGTGGTGTAACGCCCTATGTAGAGGCTGTTCTCGGTATCGCTCACTATGTTCCCTGAGCCACCGGAGGCCCATGTATCGTATGTCACCTCAGACCCGTTTATGTAGATGATGATCTGCCCGTTGCTTCCGTTGTAGGTGACGACGATGTGGTTCCATGCGTTTGCAGTTATGTTGTCCTTGGCGGAGACTCCCCAGTAGTTGCCGGTTGGCTTTATGACGACCACGAGGTCCAGTTTCTCGAGTTCCTCGCCGGCACCACCGTTCTCCAGATAGATGTCCCAGCCGTTGGTCGGAGGCCAGGTGTCACCGCGCTTTATGAGAAGCCTGGGCTGACCGGAGGAGAAGTTCTCCGGATATATCCACATCTCGACGCTCAGGTTTGGCAGCCCGCCCGCCGGGGCAAGTTCGTCCGAATGGGGGATTGCGACATAGTCGCCGCTGCCGTCAAACACGAGCGCGTTGTCAAGCTTCCCGCTGGTCCACGCCGCGTCCCCGTAGAGCGTCCCGTTGTCCCGGTATGATGTCGTGCCGTTACTCATGCCAACGTTGTCGATGCCTATGTAGTCTGGATACGTTCCGGTCTTCTGGAGGTTGTCACTTCCTTTAACCTGGGCTTTTGTGGGTGTTGACGTGGTGGACTTTATTATGATCTCCATCGGATTGCCGTTGTCCGGGTCGGCTATCCGATCCACGGCACTCTTTGGCAGGTCTGACCACTTCGGCAGCTTATTTATCTCCACGTCGATGACAACGGGGGGCGAGCTGTAGCTTATCCTCACCTCTGAAATCACCGGAGTCTGGACTCCTCCCGTGAACTCAATTATGTACTGCAGATAGCGGTTTTCCCACGGCAGATCGCTCCCGTTCTCGGCCTCCACCCAGTCCGACCAATCAGAATTATCGCTGGAACTCCTTGTCCTCACAACCACGGATGTGTCTGGAGGAGTTGTGTTGTCGAACTCAATGATATCCCACATAACGATTTCTTCGGCGTCTTTAACAGCAGATGTGTAAACTCCGGATGGTTTGTAATTTTTCGCGTGCTGAGCTATCTCGGTCGGACTTAGGGCCCTATTCTCTATGCGAATCTCGTCAATCATTCCCTTAAAAAAATTTTGAAGATTAAAGGCCTCGCAACCAACTGTGAGGTCATTATCACACCAGTTAAGATTCCCGGAATACCCTCCCTGATTCACATTTGTCCCATCAACGTACAGAATTGCGTTGGAACCATCAGCGACTCCAACAATGTGATACCATCCCTGCTCGAACGTCGTCTGATAACTCACCCACGTTCCCCATTCGCTTCCTGTGCTCCCAACCCCCCACGTTATCTTGAAGTTGTTGGAGCTATCCGTTTCTATTTTTAATATGTAACCCTTTACATTCCACGAGCCACCCCAGAAATTCTTTGAAACTATCGTCTGAGCTGAGTTCAACGCGGGTTGTTCATAAAAATAGGCCCAGCATTCGACCGTGATCTCCTGTGTTGGATTCAAACTCGCATCATTTTCCACTCTCACGTATTCGCTCCCGTTGAACCACAGGGCACTGCCAAACTTTCCGCCCTTCCAGATGGGGCACTCTGTGGAAGACCCGTCATTACCGCAGGCGGAAGAATCCCCGACGCAATTGTCGGCGCCCTCGTTCATGTGCCAGAGACCGACGGTGCTCTCATCTGAATCGAGTTCCTGATCGTTCTCATAATTACCTGCGATCTCGTTGGAGGATGCATTGTCGGAGGGTGTCCATTTCAAATGATCCAAATAAAATAGCCTGTAGGTGCCCCCTTCCACGGTGATTTTGAAGAGATACTTAACATGACCGAGGTCAAATCCGCTGAAGTCATCAAGAGGGATTGATATGGGCTGCCAGGTGTTTTCACCGTTCCACCCATAGTCGCCTATGTAAAGCGGGCCTCGGTTGCCTCCCGTGTCTTCCACTTCGACCTTGAGATTATACGCGGTCTTGACCCAGAACTTCAGATGCCCCCCGGAGTAAGACGATAGATCTTTGTCACCAACATGTGCCCCCCAGCCAGCCCAGCTGCCGGAATTTGTTTTCGTCTCAAATGACTTGGTTCCCTCCGGAGGAGTCTCAGCGGTTGAACTCGCATCAAAGCTCCCGGCATCCCCATCCGACCATGTATACCAGTTTACGCCGGAGACAAAACCAGCATCATTGTATATTGGATAGTTCTCTGTTCCGGTCGGGGAGCGGTTCTCAATACGCACCTCATCTATGGTGCCGTTGAATGCCTCCATAGCTCCAGCCGACACCTCCTTCCAACCACCAATGTAGATGGCTTCGGGCGCAGGATAATCACCTGAAAGCGCTGCTGTGTTCCTCAACTCCCCATTTATGTACAACTTCAGGTCGGTTCCTTCCTTTACCCCGGCTATGTGATACCACGTATCCGCGTTGAGAGACATTGGATACTGTGCCTTATATGTACTTCCAGCGCTGTTCTTGAACTCAAACGCAACCAGATCGTTCCACTCCTCATAACCAAGAACCCAGGAGTAGTCCCATATGTCACCTGATGTGTTGTCCTGACGCACGAATACTCTCCACCCGTCCTCAGCAGTTGGGTAACTCGCGGCGGGCTTCACCCAGCACTCCACGGTAAAGTCCCCGGAAATGAAATTCAGGCTGGAGCTGTAAGGTATCTTCACGTACTCGGGTGTTCCAGTGTTCTCGAATCTGAGTCCGTTTTCGAACTTGCCGGAGGTCCACCTAGGGCCGCTCCCAACAAGCGTCCCGGTGTTGTTTTTTGACGAGTTATCATATGCCACCGCTCCGCCGTATTCGTTGAAGTGCCAGAGCGCCACAGTGTTATCGTCCACCTCAAGCTCGTTGTTGTCCAGTTGCAGGTCACCATCTCCCGTAACCACAACGTTTTCAAGCGTGCCCTGGATAAAGTCCTCCCAGGTCGTCTGAGTCCAAGTTGGGTCCGATGAATCCGGAAAACACGGTATGGTGGAAACCCGCGTAATCTTTGAACTCTGTGGGCGATATAAAAGAGTCCACATTGATCCAAACGCAAAAAACAGCAAAAACGTGTATGTGAAAAACTGGTCCCCTCTACGTGATGCTCCCGTGAAACTCAACTGGCATCGCCCCCTGAAATCAAATAATTTTAGGTTTCCTCCAACTTTAAGCTTAAACATCTGCGAGTCATATCGAAGCCCATCCTGAAGAGCTCTGCTGCGAGTGCTGCATCACCTTTTGACCAACTCCCTGCTGGATACCACATGGTTGGACGGCCCGATTTCATCTGTCTGATTACGACCACGGGATTTGGTTGATGGAAAGGAAGCGATTATAAACGTGAAATATTATCCAATAGTGGCGACAACATGAAATTGCTCAGAATTTCTGGGATATTTGGTCTTACCGCGCCGGCGGTGCTGTTGCTATCAGTACTTGCGGCTGTTTCGACTTCGACCACCTTCAGCTGGTCCGGAAACGCTCTCAGTGATCTGGGAACTCAAGCTGGTTCGGACACCCTATTCAACACCGGACTGACAGTCGCTGGGGCACTGGTTGCCGTTTTTTCTGTTGGTATGATAGCAACGCTTAGGAAAAGCAAAACCGGCATTCTTGCGTCATTATTTCTTTTGCTGGAAGCCATCGCTTTGGCCGGGATAGGGATTTTCACGGAAAATACAATGGAGCTGCACATAACATTCGCCGTCGCGTTTTTTGCTTTAACAGCCGTTACGAGGATCTTGTTCGCGATTTACTTTTTCAATGGCAATCTAAGGTTTGGGGTGCGCTGTCGGTAATTGTCTTGATTTTGGCGTTTTTGCCATGGATATCTGTTTCAAGCCTGACGGAGGGGATTGCGATTCCGGAATTTGTCTCTGTTTTATTCTCATATGCGTGGCTGATCGCGATAAGCGTGAGGCTGTTAATCGGAAAATTTGAAACTTCAGTGTGACGAGAACTTTTTGCTACGTGGTATAACGGGAGTTTATCCTGACATAATCGTATGTGAGATCGCACCCCCACGCGGTGGCGCACGATTTTCCGGCCGCGAGGTCAACTTGGATCTCTATCTCCCTGCTTCTCATAATATCTCTGGCTCTCTCCAGCGCTCTCCTGCTAGCAGGCTTTCCCCTTCTGACAAGGTCGACCCTTCCTCTCTCGCTCACAAGCTCAAGGCTGACCTTATCTGGGTCAAATGACGCACCTGAGCTGCCGAGAGCTGCAACCACCCTGCCCCAGTTCGGATCCCTGCCAAAAACCGCTGCCTTTACGAGGTTGGATCCCACAACCGCCCTCGCCGCCTTTCTGGCATCCAGGATATTTCTTGCACCCCTCACGCTGACCTCAACAAGATGTGTTGCACCCTCGCCGTCCTTCGCTATCATCCACGCGAGTTCCTCGAGCACGTAGTTAAGTCCGGCCTGAAACTGGCTGTCTGCTCGTTCGGGCGTGATCTTCCTGTTTCCCGCCCTACCGTTTGCCATTACCAGAACCATGTCACTGGTGCTCATGTCGTTGTCTATGTTCAGCATGTTGAAGCTCTTATCAACACCTTCGCGCAGTGCTGCCCTGAGCGCCTCGGAGGATATGCTGGCATCCGTTGTTATGAATGAAAGCATGGTTGCAGTTTTGATCTCGGGTCTGATCATTCCTGCGCCCTTAGCTATCCCCGCTATCGTTATCGGTGTTCCGTCGCTGAGCTCAACCCTCACCGCAACCTCCTTCGGGAAAGTGTCAGTCGTCATTATGGCCTTCACCGCATTCAGGGCTGCCTCTCTGGAGTCCGAAAGCTCCTTTGCGGCTGCCCTTATTCCCGCTTCAACCTTTCTCATCGGAAGATAAACTCCGATTATTCCGGTCGATGCAACACCAACCTGGTGCTCCTTTAGTCCAAGGAGCTCAGCGGTGAGTGCACACATCCTTCTTGCATCTGCAAGCCCTCTCTTTCCCGTGTATGCGTTGGAAATGCCTGAATTTGCCACAACCGCACCAAGAAAGCCATTCTTCACGTGCTTTTTTGTTAGGATCACCGGCGCCCCCTTCACGAGATTGCTTGTGAAGGCACCTGCGGCGGGGACTGGCCCATCCTGTGAGTACAGAAGCATCAGGTCGAGTCCTCTTCTCTTTATTCCCGCTCTCACACCTGCAGCCAGAAACCCCTGAACCCTTGTTATTCCGCCCTCAAGGACAGTTATCATGCGAACATCTCCTCAGTGCTCTCACCCGGGATCAGGGACGCAGCGGGGCAAACCTCAATCCCTCGGTCTCATCAACACCGAACATTATGTTCATGTTCTGCACAGCCTGTCCAGATGCCCCCTTCACCAGATTATCTATCGCAGCAACGATAACAGCCCTGCCCTCTCCATCGACTTCAAGCCCAATATCACAGTAGTTCGATCCGTAAACATAGTTTGTCTCAGGCAGAGAATCGAGCACTCGCACGAATGGCTCCCCGCTGTAAAATTTTCTGTACGTCTCAATGAGATCATCCTTGGACATGTCCTTTTTCAAAAACACGTGGGCCGTTGACAGTATACCCCGCACAATCGGGACCAGGTGCGGAGCAAAGCCGACCCTCACCGACCTGCCCGCAAGACGTGAAAGCTCCTGATCTATCTCAGGCGCGTGCCTGTGGCTGAGTACAGAATACGCACGAACGTTGGCGCCTATAGTCGGGTGATGAGTTGCCTCGGACGGCGTCGCCCCTGCTCCGGATGTCCCTGTCTTAGCATCGATCGAAATGTGGTCCAGATCCAAAAGAGCCTTTTTAACCAGCGGAGCCAGCGAGAGGACAGCCGCGGTTGGAAAACACCCCGGATTAGCCACTAGGTTGGCTTTTTTTATTTTTGTTCTGTGCAGCTCCGGCAGACCATAAACTCCCTTAACATCCGGACTTTCATGCTTCACGTACATTTTTTCATAGACCCTCACGTCCTCGAATCTATAATCGGCGCTAAGATCAACAACCCTCACCCCCGCATCAAGAAGGCGCGGCACGAATGTCATCGGTACCTTGTGGGGAACAGCGGTGAAAACAAGATCGGAGTTCTTCGAAATTCGGTCGTAGTCCACCTCCCTTATCACCATGTCTACAATGCCTCTGAGGCCCGGATGGACATCGCTGACCCTTTTTCCAGCGTTCTTCAGCGCATAAGCATCGACGATTTTAACCACTCTGTGCTGAGAGAGCAATCTGAAGAGCTCGGCTGCTGTGTAACCTGAGGCCCCCACAACAGAAACCCTGATCAACCTGCAGACCTCCTTGCGATCTTTCCCTGAAGGCCATGTATCCTCAGAATTGCCGCCGCATCTCTCTGATCAAAATCCTCGCTCTCAAATGAAACCATCTTCTTGTCATAGATGGAGTTAGGAGACTTACGCGCGATTACCCTGGAATGTCCCCTGCACATCTCAACCATCACGTCACCCTTCACCCTCCTCTGGGTCAAAGCTATGAAGGCATCCAGATCATCCTTCAGTGGATGAAGCCAGAGCCCGCTGTAAACTAGGTCGGCCCACTCTCGATCAACGATCTGTTTGAACCTGATTTCATCCTTGGTCAGGACAAGCTCCTCCAGCGCTCTGTGTGCCTGTAGAAGAACGGTGGCAGCGGGCGCCTCGTAGTTCTCTCTTGCCTTCATTCCAAGTATTCTGTCCTCAATCAGCTCTATCCTTCCAACCCCGTGCTCACCAGCCAGCTTGTTGAGGGCCGACACAAGCGAAACTCCATCTCTCTTTTTTCCGTCTATTGCGACCGGTACTCCTCTATCAAATGTTATCCTGACCCTCCTGCCGCCTGCCGGTGCTTTCTCCGGAGAACGCGTCCATCTGTAGATCTCCTCGGAGGGCGGCCTTGACGGATCCTCAAGCTCGGCCCCCTCAATCGATCTGCCCCATAGATTCTCATCTATGCTGAACTTCGTCTCCGTGTCTAGCAATATGCGTTTCTCCTTTGCATAGTTTCTCTCCCAATTCCTGTCCAGGTTGAGTTCACGTATTGGAGCGATAATTCTCATCTCAGGCGCAAGAAATCTCACCATTGTATCGAACCTGAACTGATCGTTTCCCTTTCCAGTGCACCCGTGTGCCACCGCATCGGCATTTTCCTTTCTCGCCACCTCCACCAGCTTTTCCGCAATAGGATATCTTGCAAGAGCGGTGGACAGAGGGTATCCCTCATATGAGCCGTTGGCCATTATGCTGGGGAAAATGTATCTCTCCACGAAGTCCTTTTTGGCATCGACCTGCACGTGCTTTAAAACTCCCATGCGCCTGGCCTTCTCCGCGGATTTTAGAATATTCTCCCTGGGCTGACCGACATCGACTGTGAGCGTTATCACATCGGCCCCGTATTTTTCCTGCAGCAGCTTTATGGCCACGAGCGTATCCAGACCGCCGCTGAAGGAGAGCACGACCTTCAAGTACCCACCATTTCGCCATCGCGTTCGTATTAAATAAATGTGAGCACATCCCAAAACTTTTTTTAAAGCATCATGCATTGAATATAGATGCGTGATACACATGAACACGGGACAGAGATAGTGATGAAATGGAAATCACGGTAAAGCTTTACGGTCCATTCAAAGAACATGCTGGAACTGAATCGATAAGGGTAACGATATCCGAGGACGAAACCGTGGATACTCTCCTGATGAAGCTGAGCAGGAGATATCCTAAAGTCGTGGAGGATGTGCTGGACCCGACCACCGGAGACCTCAGGGAAAACTGCAACATAACGCTGAACGGTAGGAGGATTCAGCAGATACGCGGGATACACACAAAGTTGAAGCACAAGGATGAAATCGCTCTCTCTCCGCCAGAGGAAACTACGGGAAAGTCCGCGTCAGTCTGAGATTCTGACTCACTGGCTAATCGCACGGGTGTTCTGTTAAATTCCTGTACAACCGAATATCTTAGAGAGAGATGCCGCTGCTGGTATTTGTCGGAAGATCAAACGTTGGAAAGTCCAGCCTGATAAGGACGCTTACCGGTAAGAGAATAAGAGTCGGTAAAAGGCCTGGCGTGACCCGCAGAATGGCCAGATATGAGTGGGGCGGAATCGAAGTGATTGACATGCCCGGATTTGGATTTATGTCAGGGGTCCCGGAAAGGACTCAGGAAAAGATAAGGACTAATGTGGTTAGATACCTGGAAAGCAGCAGGGGACGCATATCGGCGTCTGTGGAGGTCATCGACGCAAAGGCTTTCTCAGATATAGTCGAGCGGTGGGAGAGAAGGGGGCATATTCCTGTAGATGTAGAGATGTTTCATTTTCTTCAGGAGCTCGATCTGAACCCCATCGTCGCCGTTAACAAGATAGACCTGATACACAGGGCGGACCGGGACATTCTGCTGGATTACATTGGAGATAAGCTCGGGCTTCTTCCGCCGTGGAGGCAGTGGACGGACATCATGGTGCCTGTGTCCGCAAAAACGGGACATGGAATCAGAGAACTGAAGGCGCTTATCCTTAGAAGGCTCAAAAACCGCATAGCATTTTAAACAGATTCGGGGAAGTTGTAAAGGAGATGTGATGCCTTCCCAGAACGACATAACAAACGTGGCAGCAATCCTTGTGACAATAGCATCGCTTTTCGCGGCGATAAGCTGGATAACATCGGGAGGCGCCGGAAGCGAGGCGAGCTCCTCCAGAATGTCGGCGCTGGGCTTCATGATGCTGCGTCTGGAGTGCACGACAGAGGCGTCGAACTCCCGCGTTCAGGCGCAGTCGTACCTGACCCAGGCGGGGATGTACCTCGCATACTCTGAAAAGGAGGACAATCTTGAGGTGAAGGGATATCTGGAAAATCTCTGGTACCAGTCAGTCCAGCTGTCAAACTTCTACATCGAAAAGGCGGAAAACGCGGAAGCAAGGGGCGAAGAGTACTACGGGGCTTACGAAAACGCTATCTCCAGGTCACTGCATTTCAGCAGCATGTCTGAGGAAAGATCAACAGCCGCACTCCTGTTTAACGTATCTGCTATCATAGCATCTTGTGCGGTCCTGTTCAGAAAGAGATTCCTAATCTACATGTATCTCCCATTCTTCGCTGTTGGGGCATATTATCTGCTCATCTCGGTTATCTAGGTGGGATGCATCAGCTGACCGAAAGCCCGATTTTACCTGCGATATCGAGAAAGGCCTCTGCCACCTTCTCGACCTTTTCCCTGCCAAGACCGTAGGTGTTAAGCTTGAAGTGCTTCGTCAGACCGGGCTGAAGTCCCACAATTCCCCTCTGCCTGAGCTCATCATATAGGAAATAGCCCTTCCTCTTGTGAGACTGTGAGGCCCTGAAAAACCCCTCTGACTCAACATGAAGAAGCGTGTGCTCCTTGGGTCTGGCGCCCAGCTGTCTGGTGTTCTCTATCCTCTCCAGCTCACGAACGAGATATCTGACATTATCCACCTCATCGTTCCACCGCTCCACCCTGCGTACCACCTCCGGAAACGATGCCATCAGTGTTATAAGCGGAGCACCCATCACCGTGCACCCGAGCAGGGGATACTCCTTCAATCCGAACTCCCTCCCGCTCCAGTCGCCCCTGTACTTCGATCTCGCGAGAACCCGATCAGCGACATCCTCGACCATGGCGATTATTCCGGTGGGTGCACTCGCCGCCCAAGACTTGTGCCCGCTGGATACCAGAACATCGGCCCCCATCGCCTTTCCGTCGACGGGCATCACGCCAGCTGTGTAGGCGGCGTTGAGGACGAAGGGTATTCCGTATTTCCTGCATATCTTCCCGACCCTGGAGGCGTCGTTCAGGTTTCCGTAGAGATAGTCAACGTGCGTCAGCAGAACGGCAGCCGGCAGTTTTCCCGTATCCTCCTTTACCTGCTCTATCTTCCCCGCATATGCCTCCAGATCAACCCTGAACTCAGGATACCCCCCGTGCGGCACCTCCCTGACCATGACCCTTGCAAGCTCTGCGGCCAGATATGTTGAGTAATGCGAGAGGCTGTCAACTATCACGGTGTCACCTGGCTCAGCCAAGGTCGCGAAAGCTATGAAAATTGCCTCCCTGCAGCGGGTCGTGACCCTAGCCACGTCCATTCCCAGAAAATCCGCAAGGTCCTGCATGAACTGCGCTATTGGCGGTCGCTCTACTGAATCGAGCCTGGGTGATTTTGGCGGGCACCAATCGCAGGTGGAGTACCCGTCCCCAAACTCCTGAATGGCCAGTCTGGCCTCCTCGGTGAGAATCCCTCCCCTCTGAATGGGATTGAGGTTTATGTACTTTTCTCCGCCGAACTCCCTCTTCAAATCCGAGTATCTGGCAAGCCTTTCCTCAGAGATTTTTGGCATCATCTCCCCCCGCAAACCGGACATCCAGGATTCCTTCTCACCTCAATCTCCTCGAACCTCATCTCCTTCCCAGAGAATATCAACATTCTGCCGATCAGGGGTTTTCCGATTCCTGTTATGAGCTTTATCGATTCCATCGCCTCTATGCAACCTATCACCCCAGGAGCGGGTCCCAGCACAGGAATCCTCTCCTTAACCGCTGGATCCCTAGGAAGCAGGCATCTCAAACATGGGCCTCTGCCCGGAACGATTGTCATTGCCTGGCCGTCAAATCCGTCCACTGCCCCATGTACGAGAGGAACACCGTGCCTCACGCATGCCTCGTTCAGCAGAAATCTCGTTGGATAATTGTCGACCGCATCTATCACAACATCCGCTCCCCTAACCACCCTGCTGACATTTTCGCGTGTGAGCCTGAAGCTCAAACTGTCTAATGAAACCTCGGGGTTGAGCCTGCCTATTTTGTCAGCGGCCGAATCAACCTTGAGCTTTCCAACGTCATCGCTGAAGTGAACCACCTGACGGTTAAGATTGCTCATCTCCACCCTCTCGCAGTCCACGAGTGTCATTCTTCCGATGCCAGCCGCCGCAAGATAGATCGAGGCCGGAGACCCCAGCCCCCCGAGACCGACTATCACCACCCTGGCGCTGCGCAGCTTTCTCTGCGTCTTCCTGTCAAAGCCGCCTATCAGCAGCTGCCTCTCATATCTCTCCATGTCTAACCTCCAGAGACCGGCGGGAATATCTCCACGACGTCGCCATCGTTTAGCGGCATGCCAAGATCCGCAGGGAGCTTCAGGGCTTTTCCGTTGAGAAGTAAGTTGACCGTCGGGCGGATCTCCCCATCCGAGCCAAATAGCTCTTCAGCCATTTTGCTGCCGAACCTCTCGACCAGACCGTCAAACAGGGACGAAATGCTCCTGACACCGTTGAACTGCACATCCGGCTTGCCTGCCGCCTCCCTGAAGTTCGCAAAAAGCCTGACCTTAACTCCCATGTATTTCAAATCTGATTATTTCCTAGAGATAAAAGGACCTGCCCCGAGATAACTAGTCCGGTACTCATGCCACTTCCTTGAGAGTTCACTGGAAGAAGGGTTAACTTCCACAAGCTCTGGAACTGATCCCCACTCGCCGACCTCTCCGCCGCATATTATCAAACAGCCACGAATGGCAGCGATTTCTTTTGCTCTCTTGATTCCCAGCTCAATGGACTCCTCTGGCGTTCCCCTGACCTCGTTTGCTATAGAGGTGGCAGCTGCATCTGCTGTCGCCGCATCATCTGCAAATGCGACAACAGCGTCCGCATTGCCGAAGCTTATCGAGTGACCCACCGTGCCAGAGCTTGTGCATATCCCGATCGGGAGTTCACCCGCACGAATGTGAAATCCGAGGACTCCTGTCTTATCGTCGGGGCACTGCCCAGAAAATATCGCCACTTTAAAGTCTCTGCTTCCTATGATCGCGATGTCACCCCCGTTTTCTACTATCACGTTCCTCGCCCCAGCGTTAACGGCTGCCTCTGCGGCTACCTGGGATATCGCCCCGGCAACGGCCGCAAATGGACCGACCCCTGCAACCTTGGCGGCCCTGAGCATCATGTCAACGACACGTGGATGGACGCCGGGAATATCGACTGGCTCCAGCGACCACCTGAAATCCGGATACATGCTGACATATTTCTCAATATCTGCCCTCGCCAAGATGCCTGCGTGTATCGCCGCATCTATGGCGCGCTCCTCATCGCACTTTATGCTCAGGTTAGTTTCCCTGTACTTCCATGTCTGGGAGTGCATAACCACCACCTAGAACCTTGAGAGCCTCAGCGCGCGCACGGGGCACGAAGGCAGGCACAGCTCGCAGTAAATGCACTTTGACTCGTCAAGTTCAACCGTCCCATCGACCACCATCCTGAGCGCTCCCGTGGGACAGAGCGATAGACAGGCCCCGCAGTCAAAGCACTGGTCTCTGTCCAGCTGAATCGCTCTCTTTATCTCCTTGATCTCAACTCCCTTTTCCCTGAACAGCGCAACGGCCCTTTCAGTATCCTGATCCGGCGCGTCTATGGCTATCAATATCTCTCCTCCGCCGGAGCCGAGCTCGGCATATAATATGTTGGGTAGTACTCCGGTCTCCTTTATCACCGAAGCTATGATGGGCTCTGACACCCTCTGAGTTGAATATCTCAGGAGAAACTTTCTCGTCATCTTTTTCCCCTCCCGAACAGCCTTGATATGTCGTCCGTCGTGACTATTCCCCTCAGCTTTCCGCTTGAATCCACGACCGGCACTCCGGATATGTTGTGAGTCTCCAGCTTTCTGGCTACTGCATCAACCGGCTCGTCCTCTCTGGCCGTGATCACTCTCGATGTCATGACCTCCGAGAGCTTCCTCCTGCCTTTGCCGACCGCTATAGCTATGTCCCAGGACGTCACTATGCCGGTAACCCTGCCGTCCTCGTCGATGATCGGCAGATGATCAAAGCCCTTTTCTGAGAGAATCGCCGCGGCCCTCTCAACCGTATCATCAGCTTTAGCGGTGACAACCTCCCTTGTCATGACGTCCCTAACGAAAGGCACCGGACGCGCCTGCCTGATCGGCCTGATGACCTCATCGACCGGCAGTCTCTCAGCGGGCTCTGACAGGTAGAACTCCCCCTTCTCTATCAACTCCTTAAGCAGCCGGGCTATTTCCCTAGACCGCTTCAGACTGCTCAGCGGGCTGACCTTTACTTCTTTTCCTTTTATCTCTATTTTTCCGGACTTTAACTCCGCATACGTAACGTTCCTGACAACCGGACGGTCCCTTCTGGGAATGCCGTAGTCCACAACCTCAGTTACCAGCTCATCGTCACCTGTACCTGAAGTCCTAGCGATGTTCTCATCCAGTATCGGAATCGGGATTCCTATGCCGACATAAAGCGTGACACCATACCTCTCGATCGTCGCCCCCCTGATATACTTGGGGCTCATCTCCTTCAGATCTCCTATGGTCATTATCGTTCCCTTTCCGCTTTTCGGATCGTGCTGTGTTCCCTCCCACACGACATAACCCTGAGCTCCGCCGATGAATATCCTGGTCCCAACGCCTATCGTCTCGTAGGTTGGGTCCCTGCTGAGAGGGCTCAGGCACCCCGCTCCGGAATAGCTGACGTTTCCGAAGTTTGGAAGAAGCGTGCCCATGTATGTGTATATCGTCTCATCCCTTGAGTTCGTTGCCGCAGCGTATCTCTGATAGGCGTTCCTGGGGTTGAGCAGGACCGCCTGGTTGATATCGTCCTTCGTGATGACTGTCTCGATTTCCTTTCTGGGGTAACAGTCGGTACCGTAAGCCGTGGCCCTCAGGTGTATCTCTTTTCCCCTCACCAGGTCCTCTATGACATGACCTCCTCCGTATTCCATCCCCTTTGTCTCGCTGAGCTGGGTTGCTCCTATGTACGCATCAACCGCAGCGACACCAGTATACGCTTCCACATCGTTCAGCCAAACTCTCTGCATTTTTATGGGAGGATCTGAGTGGCCGAAGTTGAGCCATGCCCCGGAGCTGCACATCGCACCGAAGGTACCGCTCGTCACAACGTCAACCTCTTTGGCAGCTGCAGCCGGACCCTTGCTCCTAACCAGCTCCACCATCTCCTCGGCCGTCAGCACCACTGCACTGCCGCGCCTTATCCTGTCGTTTATTTCCGCGACAGATTTTTTGACTTGGACCATTTTTCCAGCCTCCTGGATTATTAAGAATAGCCAAATACTCCTATTTATATTTTTTGTATAATTTATTACTAACAGGAATTAAAGCCCTGCCAAAAAAAAACGTAAAAAGCTTGCAGTAAACCTGTAAAAGTATGAGCGCATTCAAAGTATGCGACGGCATCTACAGCGTTGGTGTGCCCGACCACGACAGAAGGCTCTTTGATGAGTTGATACCGCTGCCAGATGGAACCAGCTACAACTCATACCTCGTGAAGGGCAACGAAAAAACCGCGCTCATAGACACTGTATATCTGCCCAGAATGAACCAGCTTTTGTTAAATCTCAAAAAGGTCGGTGTGAACAGACTGGATTACATCATCTCAAATCATTCTGAAGGGGATCACTCCGGCTCAATTCCAAAATTACTCGAGCTGCACCCCGAATGTATGATCGTGACGAACAAAAAGTGTAAGGAGATGCTGATTGACTCGCTGCATGTCCCGGATGAGAAATTCATCGTGATAGAAGACGGACAAGAGCTCGACCTCGGCGGAAAAACACTAGAGTTCATGATCACTCCGTGGGTTCACTGGCCAGACACGATGGTGACGTATCTCCGGGAAGATAGAATACTTTTCACGTGCGACCTCTTCGGGTCACACCTGTCACCTTACAACCCGCTCGAGCCAATGCCAGATAAGATCGAAGCTGCCGCGAAAAGATACTATGCTGAGATCATGATGCCCTTCAGGGCGATCATAAGAAAGCACATGGAAAGAATAAGAAGGCTGGACATAAGAATGGTCGCGCCGAGTCACGGTCCGGTGCATATGCCACCCGACCAAATCTTTTCTCTTTATGATGACTGGATATCCGAC
Source organism: Hadarchaeales archaeon (SeqCode) (assembly GCA_038851075.1). Lineage (GTDB taxonomy): Archaea > Hadarchaeota > Hadarchaeia > Hadarchaeales > Hadarchaeaceae > JAWCKV01. The sequence goes on from JAWCLG010000001.1 coordinate 116,336, forward strand.
AGGGTGAAAAACGAGGCAGTTATCCCTTATGTTTCCATGTACGGCGACACGCTTGCAATGGTTGACCGCCTCTCAGAGGCGCTCACGGAGAGAGGGATATCCGTCAGACCTTTTAACATTACAAAAACTGATATCGGAGAGCTGGCCATGGCCCTAGTGGATGCGGCCACCGTAGTGATAGGGGCTCCGACAGTGCTTGCTGGTCCACACCCATCCGCATTATACGTAGCTACAATCATGAACGCTCTGAGACCAAAGACGCGCTTCCTGTCGTTTTTTGGATCGTACGGATGGGGTGGAAGGGCCGTAGAGATTATAAAAGCCGCAACTTCTGGGATGGGCGCGGAGTTTCTAGAACCTGTCCTTGTCAAAGGATACCCCACAGAAGATGACCGCTCAATTGAGGATCTTGCTGGAAGAATTGCTGCAAAACATCGCGATATAGGAATACTGAAGCCATAACGTTTTTATAACGAGGGCGGTGAATTGAAAGGATAGTCAATGGAGAAAAAAGTTATAATTTATACCACCCCGACCTGCCCATACTGTACCCTCGCCAAGGCATTCTTAAAGGATCACGAGGTGAACTTCGTTGAGAAGAACGTGGCAGCTGACAGGAGGGCAGCTGATGAGATGATAGAGAAATCCGGGCAGATGGGGGTCCCCGTCATTGACGTGGACGGGGAGATAATAGTGGGCTTTGACAAGGAGTCACTTAAGAGGGCTCTGGGGCTCTGAAAGGGCAACTGGACCATGCGCGAGCTGATAATAATAGGAGGAGGCCCGGCTGGGATAACGGCGTCGATATACGCAGCGAGAAAACGCATGGATTTCCTTGTTCTCACGAGAAACATCGGAGGGCGCGCAGCGCTGGGATCGGAAATAGAGAACTACACCGGGTACCAGTACATCTCTGGGGCAGAGCTGGTCAGAAAATTCGAGGAGCACATGAGAGATTTTTCTGTTGAGGTCAGGCATGAGGAGGTTAAGAATGTTGGCCAGATAGAGGGCGGCTTCATGGTGAGGGGCTTGGAGGAGCATCGTGCCAAATCTGTTATAGTGGCCACGGGGGCAAGGCCAAGAATGCTCAACGTTCCAGGAGAGAGGGAATTTCTGAACAGGGGCGTGACATACTGCGCCACCTGCGATGCCCCGCTTTTTTCAGGAAGGGACGTTGCGGTCATAGGGGGTGGAAACTCCGGCCTTGATGCAGTCCTGCAGCTGACGAGGATAGCCAACAGGATCTACCTCATAGAGAGAGGTGACAGGCTGAGGGGTGATGAGGCTAGGGTTGAGAAGGTCATGGCGAGCTCCATGGTGGATGTGATGACGGATACCGAGGTGCTCGAGATCTCAGGGGAAAAGTTCGTTAGCGGGATAAGGGTGAGCCGCGGTGGAAAGGAGGAGTTTTTGAAGGTTCAGGGAGTCTTCATCGAGGTTGGTCACGTGCCAAATTCCGATATCGTCAGGGACATTGTGAAGCTTAACGAGCTCGGGGAGATAGTTGTTGACTTCAGGTGCAGAACGAGCGCGGAGGGAATATTCGCGGCTGGAGACGTGACGAATGTTCCACAGAAGCAGATAATAGTGGCTGCGGGAGAGGGTGCCAAGGCTGCCATCTCCGCCCACGAGTACCTCCAGATGCTGGGGTGAAAGCGTTATTATATTCCGGCCGCGGATATTGAAAAACAGGTGATTCGCGTGCGCGGGGAGAGCGGCCTGGAAGAGAGCCTGATAACAAGGGCCATACTCAACAGGTTCCACCAAGACTTTCAGGGGATTCTGAACGTTGACGTCGCGGTGGTGGGAGCCGGACCCTCCGGACTGACGGCGGCAAGGTATCTGGCGAGAAACGGTATCAGGGTCGCAGTGTTTGAGAGGAACCTTCACGTGGGAGGGGGAATGTGGGGCGGCGGGATTCTCTTTCCCAGGATAGTCGTACAGGAGAGCGCGAAGTCAATGCTGGAGGAAGTTGGAGTGAGGGTGAGCGACGCGGGAAACGGCCTGTACACTGCTGACTCGGTCGAAGCGGTCTGCAAGCTGGCCTCATCGGCATTAGACTCGGGTGCCGCGATAATGGTCGGAATGGCAGCGGAGGACTTGGTGGTGAGAGACAACAGGGTGTGCGGAGTGGTGCTGAACTGGAAGGCGGTGCAGGCGGCGGGCATGCACGTGGATCCGGTGGCCGTGAGGTCAAGGATCGTCATTGACGCAACCGGGCATGAGGC
>JAWCLG010000002.1:0-113097 GCA_038851075.1 Hadarchaeales archaeon (SeqCode)
CGATAGGTGAGGCCTCACGCCTGCTCGACGAGGGCCGGATACTCGCCGTGAAGGGAATAGGGGGGGTGCACATAGCATGCGGGACGACAGACGACGGGCCCATAGCCAGGCTGAGGAGAACCTTCAACCGTCCACAGCAACCGTTCGCGGTGATGTCAAGGGACGTTGAGACCGTGAGGAGCTTTGCCGAGATCACCCCCCAGGAGGAGAAACTTCTGACATCCTACAGAAGACCGATTGTTCTCCTGCGGAAGCGCGATGATTTCCCGCTCTCTGAGCTCGTCTCACCTGGTCTGGACACGGTCGGGGTGATGCTTCCATACTCCGGCATCCACCACCTCCTGCTGAGGCGGTGCGGGGGTCCGGCGTACGTGATGACGAGCGCAAACATCTCTGGGCTTCCCATGATAATCGATAACGCTCAGGCGCTCTCCGAACTCCGGGGCAAGGTTGACTATCTTCTCCTCCATAACAGGAGGATAGCGAACAGGTGCGATGACTCCGTGGTGAAGGTGGTTGACGGGCGCACGGCATTCATACGCAGGTCAAGGGGGTACGTTCCCGAGCCGGTTTACCTGAAGTTCTCCTCTGACAAAAACATTCTCGCGCTGGGGGCTGAGTTCAACGTCACTTCCTCCCTCCTGACCGGAAACAGGTGCTTCGTCTCGCAGCACATAGGGGATGCGGAAAAGCTGGAGACTCTGGAATACCTGAGGAGCGCATCGAACCATCTAAGCTCGCTTCTGGGCATAGACAGGGTTGGCGTCATAGCCCACGATCTCCACCCCAACTACGCAACCACCCGCCTCGCGAGGAGGATGGGAACCGAGCTGGGAGTTCCCACGGTCCCGGTTCAGCACCACCACGCCCACCTCTGCGCCCTGATGGCCGAGCATGGTCTGGAGGAGATCGTGGGAGTAGCTGCAGATGGAGTCGGATATGGAGAAGATGGAACTGCCTGGGGGGGAGAGGTGATGTTCGCTGACTTTACCTCCTACAGGAGGACCGGAGGCCTGAAAAAGCAGAGAATGCCGGGAGGGGATCTGGCCGCGATTTATCCTGCAAGGATGGTCGCCGGAATGCTCTGGGATGTGATGGATGAAAATGAGATAAGGAGGGTACTGATCGAAAGGTGCGGCGGTTGGTTGAGAAGAGGAGAACTCGAGGCCAACGCCGTCCTGAGACAACTGGAGACCAACCTGAACGTTCACTGGACTACCGGATGCGGCAGGGTGCTCGATGCGATATCCTGCGCGCTGGGAATATGCGGTGAGAGGACATATGAGGGCGAGCCGGCAATCAAGCTGGAGGCGGTTGCAGCATCGGGGGACCCAGAATTGGCGAGGATTGACCCGGAGCTTACGAAGGAGGATGGAAAAACGGTTCTTGACACATCGAAGCTGCTTTTGGACGTTATAGAGCACCTCGAGAAAAAAACTCCGGTGAAGCACATCGCGGCCGCCGCGCACATTGCGATAGCTGGGGGGCTGGCCGAGGTAGCGGTTGAGGCGGCCGAGCAGCGAGGAACGAAGGATGTGGGAGCCTCCGGCGGCGTCTTCTACAACAGGATAATAACGAGGGTGCTGCGGGAAGATGTGGAGAGGAACGGCCTCAGATTCCTCAGGCACGAACTTCTTCCGTGCGGCGACGGGTGCATCTCTGTAGGTCAGGCGATCTCTGCGGCGAAACGCGTTTGACCTGCGCTTAGAGCACCTGCAGGATAAAAAGAAAGGTATTGTAGGAGGAATGCGCCAGTATCGCCCCTCCCAGACCGACCCTCAGGTAGCACAGACCGAGAAGAACGCCGCACGGTATCATCGGAATCACGTAAGCAGCATACGTTCCCGGATTGGTCAGGTGAAAAGCCGCAAAAGATAGGGTGGAAACCGCAAGCGCAAGCGCTGTTGACCTGCTGAGGCGCTTCACCTCATCTATAACTATCCCCCTGAATATCCACTCCTCGAATATGGGGACGAGGTTCACCGTCAGCAGCATCAGCACCGGATAATCCATCATCTTCACAAAGGGGAACTCCTCCGGAGAGTACATCTCGACTCCGGAGGAAAGAAGGAGATTGCCCAGCTGGATGGAGATGAAAAGTGAAAACAGAGCGACTGAAAGGGACAGCGCTATCAGCTCAATCCACTTCCTCCTCCCCATGGACTTTGCCTTCGGGATCCAGACTTTCGGCTTGATCCTCCTTATGTGCACCGGCCTCCTCGCAAGAACCCATCCCAGCAGCAGACCGAGCGCTACACCGGGCACTATGACTCTCAGCAGATCCGCCCAGAGCAAAAAAACACCCGATTCACCGCTTGGACCGAACGTTTATCGTCCATACGGTGGTGTTTCCTGACGTTCTCTTCTCGACTTTGCCCTCGGACATCAGCCGGAACAGATCCACTCTGAGCCTGACAACGTCGGCTCCTATTCTGCTTGAGAGTTCCTCTATCGTCATCGGAGTTCCGGACTCCCTGAGGGCCTTGAGTATCGCTTCCCTCTGCACGTTCATCCCTCCTTCAGTTTTTTCAGCAGATCTAGAGCTGAGTTTATCCTCTCCAGTATCTCCAGCGTTTTTTCGTGGTCGGTCTCATTTGCGAGCTGCTCCGCCAGTGACTCTATCTTTGAGCGCAGCACAGCCTCCAGCCTTTCGGTTGGCGGCGCCTCCCCTTTCCCTGGCTCAGGCCTAGTTTCACCGCCGCACACCGGGCACGTGATAATGCCCTTGTAATCAAATAGAGGGCTCATGCACTTTCCGCAGTGTATTCCCAGCATCTTACCACCGGCCATCAGCATGTCAACAACCTTCGGCATGTCCTCTTCTTTCATACCACCACAAAAACCTTATGAGCCTCCCATCTTAAGATTACCTGGATTGGAGATGCCAAGGAGGGTACCGCATGACAGAGGCCCAGTTAAAACAGGTGGTGGGGATAATGACGAGAATATCGGAGGACACATCGGTACCGCGGAACATAAGGAGGGTTGCCAGTGATGCCAGAGAGATTCTGCTCAACGGGAAAGAAGATCTAGGGGTGAGAGCCGCTTCTGCAAGGATAGCGATAGAGGAGATAAGCAACGACCCGAACATGCCGGTACAGGCCAGGACTCTGATATGGAACGCACTCAGCATTCTTGAGACCATAAGGTAGATTGATCATGTCCCCACCGATCAGGAGATAAATGTCAGGAGGGAAGGTGGTTTAGCTGGAACCAGATGTCGCCGAATTCTTCGATATGATCAGGAGGAGAGACCTAAAAAAGGCGAGGGAGTGGCTGGACGGCTTCAGGGCCTCGATACAACAGTGGGATGATTTTAAGAAAGGCTATGCGCTCGCGCTGAACGGTTTGGTGGCCGCGCTCAACGGTGGGGGGGAGGACTCCCTAGTGAAAATGGTGCTGGAAGGCAAGAGCGACATAAACAAGATCGTGCGGGATATCAACGAGAGATTATCGCTCGGATTCAGGCCAAAAGACGAACAGGGATTTGACAGGGCCTGGCTCGATTTTCTCGAAAACCTGAGAAAAAAGTAACTATATCGTGGCGTGTCGGGCCCTGAGTTCGTCCTCCTTTCTGCCAAGCTTCACCATGAGGCTGGCGATCACGCTGTCCAGGAACACCAGAGACGATATCTCGAACAGCGTCCCGAGAGGTGTCAGAGATGCGTACTCCCCTGCGAGTTCTCTTCTCATGTACGTCGGGGTTCTCGCCACCTTCTTCCTCCCCGGGATTATCACCGTAAGGTCGGAAAGCCTGGAAAGGCTCGAGTTTGGATAGGATGTTATTCCGACTATCTTGGCCCCGACCTTCTTCGCAACCTTGGCTGCCTGTACGACGAGGTCGGTTTCGCCTGATCCAGAAACGGCGACGAGCACATCGCCAACTCTTATTGCTGGAGTAATGGTCTCGCCAACGACGTATACATCGAGATCGAGATGCATGAGGCGCATGGCAAACGCCTTGACCACAAGTCCGGAGCGTCCCGCCCCAACGGCAAAAACGCGTCTGGCGCTCAGCAGCACCTTTATGAAACTCTCAACCTGACTCCTGCTCAGCTTCCTGGCTGTGGATGTGAGGTGCTGCGTTATCTCGTCCATGGCCCTGCGTGTTTCTCGCATGCCCTCACACTCAAGACTTCACACGGTAACTTTAAAGTTTACTGTTACTCCCGCCAGGGCTGGAACCTGGAAACATTTTATACTTTTCACCGTCAGTAGCACTGAGGAGGACAGATGCTGCATTTCCTTGGATTTATAATTATCACCATCGGAGCTGCGATGATCGCTCCGGCCATCATTGCGCCTATCGTCGGAGAGACGCACCTGATCCCGGTTTTTTTGGGACCCGCGGCAGCCGCGATCTTGATAGGAGTTTATCTCAGAAAGAGATACGGGCCGTCCGAACTTTCCCTCGGAAACGCCATGGTCGCAGTAACCGCCGCATGGCTCATATGCTCCGCCTTCAGCTCCGTACCCTACATGCTCGGGGCTGGGATGCCGGTCGAGGACGCCTACTTCGAAAGCGTTTCCGGATTCACGGCAACGGGCCTTACAATGATCTCCTGCGATCCTGTTGCGAACCACATCGTTATAAGCGAGGTAGGGTTCCTCCCTGACCCCGAAAACGGATACATAGAGCTGTACAACCCGACCGGCTCCAAGGTAAACATATCGGGGCTCAAAGTTTGGACCGTTGACAGCTCCGGAGCTCTGACCGAACTAAACATGAGCTGGAACAGTGACTCAATTCAGCCCTATGGTTATTTTCTGATAAGCAGCGGGAGGGATAACGCTTCTGACGCTGTGTTCAGCGGTGAACTCACATCCAAGATTGGGATTGTTATCGGATGGGGGTCTCCGGAGAACGCTGCCGACAGAATAATCTGGGGGGCTGAAACTGCGGGGGTCGGTGCAGGCGACGCCCTAAACGTGGTGCCATCTCCCGGTGACAGTTTCGAGAGAAAGGCGCTTGGAGCCTCAAACTCCAGCAGTATGAGGGATAGGGACAATCTGAAGGGAAACGGATTCTGCACCGGAGCGAACTCCGACTTTGTATACCACTTTGGGTATCAAAATCCGCAGGGATCCAGAAGCGCGCCCGAAGCTCCGGTTATAAACATCGCGATGACCCCGAAATCCATACTTTTCTGGAGGAGCTTCACACAGTGGATCGGAGGTCTCGGCGTTGTGGTTCTGTTCCTTGCGGCGGTGATAGGTTTCGGTAAAGCTGCCAGAAAGTTCTACGTGGCTGAGGCAAGGGCGGAACTGCTGGAGCCGAGCATAAAGGACACCGTGAGATCTCTCTGGAAGATATATATCATACTCACGGTCATCGGGGCTGTGGGCCTTTACGTAACATCGCTTCCGAGAGCATCCATCTTCGAGGCTGTGAACCATGCCATGACCGGGATCGCGACTGGCGGATTCTCTGTAAGAAATGATTCATTCGCATCATACGGTATCTCAGCTTGGGCGGTTATGATACTCGTGATGATGGCTGGTGCTATAAGCTTCGCTGTGCACAGGAAGTGGATGTCAAGGAGATTCGGGGAGGTTCTGAAAAACATTGAAGTAAGGCTTATGATATGCATAATAATCTTCGCAACCATAATGCTTTCAATAAGCGTCAGCGTCGGGGATGCAATCTTCCAGTCAACGTCAGCGCTGACCGGTACTGGTTTTTCCACAACGAACATAGCCGGATGGAACGACGCCTCAAAGTCACTGCTGACCCTCCTGATGATAGTAGGAGGTGGGTATGGATCCACATCCAGTGCTCTGAAGCTCATCAGGGTGATCATAATTGGAAAGTCCGTGTACTGGCTGCTCAGGAGAAGTTTCCTGCCAGAAAGGGCGGTGTACCCTATGAAAATCTCTGGAAAGGAGTACAGCGAGAAGGAAATGATGGAAACGACTCTCTACGCCCTGGTATATATAATCGTGCTTATAGTCGGCGCGGTTGTCCTTATCTCCCTCGGGTACGGGCTCGTTGACTCGCTGTTCGAATCCGCCTCCGCCCAGGGCAACGTGGGGCTATCCACAGGAATAACCTCCCAGCTGATGCCGCTTGCCGGAAAGGTAACCCTGACTGTCCAGATGATCATGGGAAGGCTTGAGATAATACCTGTGATAGCATTCATGGGATATCTGCTTTCTAAGGTACCTCGCCCTGGTCCGAAGCCCGTCTAGCCGGAGGCCTTACGAATATCCTGTATTTATCGTCCCCGCGTATCTCGCTCTCTATTCTCCGGGCCACGAGCGACTTTGGATTTATCAGTCCCTTTATCCTGTTCTCCAGGTCATTAAAATCTGAGAATGGCTTCTTATTTCTCTCCTCGATTATCGCCCACATCAGTTTCTTTCCTATGCCCGGAATCAGCTCAAGCTGGTGAAATCTGGTAGTCAGTGGGGCGGCGCGGTTGAAGAACTCCACGAACCTCTCCGGGCGCTCGTTTATCAGCTCCTCTATCGCGGATGGAAGCTCAGCCTTTGCGGCGGCCGTGAGCTCATCGTATCCGATCCTGCGCTTTATCCTGTCGACCTTGTCCCTTTCTCCCTTTCCTATGAAGACCATCTCATGTGGGGAGAAGGTCACTCCCTCCCGAGGAACTACCTCCAGAAGCGTGAAGAACGCGTCACCTAGTATCTGCGCCACTGGCTCCCTGAGGTGAACAGGCCTGGGGTCTCCTGGGTTGCCCTGGGGGAGGAAATCTAGCACTATTCCCCTGTCCTCATATTTTTTATCCAGAAATATCGCCTCCGTGCTCAACGGATTTTATTTCCTGTAACCGTCAAGAATTTCCAGCACCTTTTTCGCGTCCTCTTCACCGAGCTTTGCCCTCTCCTTTGAAAAGATGAGATCGATTTCCTCCTTACTCTCAGGCATGAAATCCATGAGCATGACGGCCTGATGCTCCTTCAGCCCCATCTCCAGCAGCTTCGCCATGAGATCATCCGCCTTTTTCTGGTCAAGCTTCGCGAACTTTTGAGCGTAGTCATACGTGAGTCTCTGAGAGTAATCCAAGTCCCCCTCCTTCTTTTTCTTTTCCAGGATTTCCTTAACCTTCGAAAGGGTAACGTGTCTCTCTCCAACAACCCTCTTTCCGATCATGCTGACACCATCCTCAAATGCTCAGGTCTGGATATAATTATTTTCTCCTTTTCCCCGTCCCTCAGACTTACCAGATACGCCCTCCCTCTCCTCCCGGTGACCACAGCGGTCCTTCCGTGATAACGGTGGTGGGGCTGCCCCTTTATAACTGCCGGGTTTATCATTATCGTCACCCTTGCGCCAACAGGGAACTCCCTTACCGACCTGCTCGGAGGATGGAGTCCCCTCTCGCGGGGGTACTTTGTTAGCTTCCTCCGGCTCTTGCTTCTGAGCCCCTTTGACCTCCTAGCCATTCCACTCACCTACACAAAAGTTAAACCGGCTGTACATTTAAGACGTTTTCCTGCCCCCGGAAACGCGGTGCCCTGCCCCGCCACCCTTCATGAGCTTTCCAAGCTGTCCGAGCTTCAATCCCCTCCCCCTGCCAAACGCCTTCACCATCCTCTTCACCAGCTCGTACTGCTTCAGCAGTTCCCTGACATCAGCCTCTGTCGATCCCGATCCTCTGGCTATTCTTCTTATCCTGGACGAATTTATTATCTTTGGATCGTCCAGCTCCTCTGGCGTCATTGACTGCATTATGACCTTGAAGCGCTTCAGCTTCTCCTCGCCAACCCTCATCTGCTCATCAGGGATGGAGGCGCCAACTCCAGGAAGCATCTGCACGACCTTTTTGAGAGGGCCCATCTTGCTCATCGCCTCGAGCTGATTGTATACGTCCCTGAGGGTGAGCCTGCCGCTCATTATAGCCCTGGCGTCCGCATCCTTCATCTCCGTTTCCTCCATGACGTCCTTGATCTTCTTCAGCAGCGTCTCCAGGTCGCCCATTCCCAGCAGCCTGGCAACGAAGCGCTCCGGGACGAAGGGTTCTATGTCGTCCAGGTGCTCCCCGACCCCTATGAACTCTATTGGAGAACCGGTGGCAGCCACAGCGGACAGCGCACCTCCCCCCTTGGCGGTGCCGTCCAGCTTGGTGACCATTATGCCTCCGATCTCGGTGGCATTCTTGAAAGCGATCGCCTGCTCCTTCGCCTGCTGCCCTATGGTTCCATCCACCACCAGAATCACCTTGTCCGGACTGACGGCTTTCGCTATCTGCTCCATTTCAACCATTAGCTCCTCCTCCCTTCTGTGCCTCCCTGCTGTGTCAACTAGGATCAGCTCCATTTTTTCATCCCTCATGCGCCTGACACCGTCCGAGGCGAGTTTCACCGGGTCCTTCGCCTCTGGATCGCCGAAAACCTCGACCCCGGTCTGACCGCAGAGCTGGATCATCTGTTCGTAAGCGCCAGGTCTGAACGTATCGGCGCATATCACCCCAACCCTGAATCCCTTCTTCCGGAAATATTTCGCCAGCTTTGCAACCGAGGTGGTCTTACCGGAGCCCTGCAGCCCAACCATGAGCACGACCTTCGTCCTGCCGGGTTCTGGCGAGAAGGAGGACGGCTGGCCCAGAAACCTGGACAGCTCCTCGTAGACTATCTTTATCACGTGCTCCTTCCTGCTCATGCCCGGAAGCAGCTTTTCCTCAAGCGCCCTCTTCTCTATGTTTTTTCCGAGGGAGAAGACCAGCTCGACGTTGACGTCGGCCTGAAGGAGCGCCCTCTGAAGCTCCCTGACGAGCTCCTTTATCTCCTGCTCACCAACATGGGATGACCTGGCTATCCTGCCTATGGCCCCCTGCAGGGCCTTTCCAAGCCTCTCAAGCACCATAAAACCAGATTCATACTAATTCGCCAGAGTTAAATAGGATGTTTCTATGAGTAATTGAGGTGCGCAAATGAAGGCGCTGGTGCTTGCAGGGGGATTCGCGAGAAGACTGGGGCCGATAGGGGAGAACCTGCCGAAGGCCATGCTGGTGGAGGAAGACTCGTCAATTCTGGACCTGATACTCAAAAAACTGCATGAAGCCGGCATAGAGGCGTACATAAGCACGAACCGGAAGTTCGCGGATTACTTCAACGGATACAAGAACCTGATAATAGAGGAAACCACGAAGGAGGAGGAGAAACTCGGGGCGGTATCTGCCATAAACCACGCCATAAAGACCGCCGGAATAAACGAGGACCTTCTGGTGATATGCGTTGACAATTACTTCTCTGACGATCTGAAGGATCTGATAGCCGGGTATTCAGGGAACCCAGCGGTGGGAGTTTACTATATCGGTGGAAGATCAGACATGAAAGCCGAGGAGCTGGGCTCCGTGAAGTTCGATGGCAGCGACAGCTACCCCCCAGCCCGCCGTATTTTCGCGATAACTGACTTCAAGGAGAAGCAAAAGCCTCCTCTCAGCTCTTACGTGGCGGCCGGCGTGTACGTTTTTCCAAAAAGGCTGTTTCCGGTAATAGATGAGTTCTGCAGGGGACAGAAGCGCGATGCTCCCGGAACTCTTGTCCAGCACCTGATAGAGCGCGGCGAAAAAGTGATGGGGTACCTGCTCAGCGGAACATGGTACGATGTCTCGCACAAGAGCTACCTAACCGCATTTTCGGACGCAAGGCTGGTGAAGTGCGATGAGAGATACATAGTCTGCGATAAGGCGCTAAGCGAACATTTCGTCGCATCAATAACCATACTGAAGCCCGGAAAGCACACAACTGGACACTCACACCCGGTGGCCGAAGCCTACTTCTTCGTCGGTGGGGTCGGCGAAATAGAGACCGACGAAGGAAGGAGAAAAACTGTCGGACCCAAGGATGTCGTGCTGATAAAACCAAACGAGTTCCACAGGGTCTACAACACCGGAAGATCCCTGCTCATATTCGTCTCTGCCTTCGAGAGATACGGTGAGAGGGGCTGAACTATCCATTCAGGTACTCGATCAGAGATTTGAATATTAGTCTTCCATCTCCGTATTCCGGGACCACGTCCTCTGAGGTCCAGTCCGGCAACTGAACCCCGTAAAAAGCCCTTTCCGGATGAGGCATGAGGCCAAAGACAAGCCCGCTCGGGTCACATATCCCGGCTATGTCATAGAGAGAACCATTGGGATTCAGAGGATACCTCCCCCTTGCGTATTTTCCGTTCTCGTCACAGTACCTGAACACTATCTGGTCGTTCTTTATCAGCCTCTTCAGATTCTCTTTCTCCCTGTCGAGCACGAATCTGCCCTCGGCATGCGCGACTGGGATGCGTATCACCTGTCCCCTTCCCACCTTTCTCGTGAAAATGCAACGCTTAATGTTATCGTGCCTGAGATAAACCCACCTGCACTCATACCTGCCGGAAACGTTCAAAGCGAGGGCGGCCTCCTGACGTCCCGAGCCATCAAATCCCGGCAGCAGCCCTGATTCCACAAGCACCTGAAATCCGTTGCATATGCCAAGTATCGGCCTGCCCTCCTCAAGATAACTCCTCAGGTCGCCATACATCGCACTCAGCGTGACCCTCCCGAGTATGGCGCCAGCCCTTATGTGGTCACCGTATGAGAATCCTCCAGGTATGACGAGGGCATCAAATCTTTTGAGCAGTCTGTCCCGAACCAATCTCTTCGCGTGGATTATCTCTGATCTGGCTCCGAGCTCATCAAGCGCAACCTTGGTCTCGAAGTCACAGTTTGTCCCCCCCACCCTTATCACGCAAATTCTCGGAGCGTCTGCCATAAACGCACCTCACAGCCTGAGCCCAGACTGCCACGCCTCCCGCATGGCACTTCCGGAAACTCTGATGATGTCTCTTCCGTCTGCCCTGAAGGTCAGCTCCCCGCTTTCATTGACCTCACCCACCCTCACAAACGGACACTTCATCGTCCTCTCAAACTTTCTCTCCTTCCCCTTTTTGACCTCGACAATGAACCTTCCGTTCGACTCCGAGAAAAGCAGATGGTCCTCTCTGAGTTTCTCACCAGCCGGAATATTGTCTAGGTTTATTTCGGCTCCGAGATCGCTGCTCAGAACCATCTCCGCAACTGCAACTCCAAGTCCTCCATCGGAGATGTCGTGACAGGATCTAACGCAGCTCGAGTCTATGGCTTTCAGGACTGACGAGATGGCTGCGCTGGACTCTCTTGCCCTCACGACCGGAACCTCTGATCCGAGCTCTCCAAAAAGGGCATAGTACTCCGATCCCCCGAGTTCCCTGTAGGTTCTGCCAACGACATAGATGGCATCTCCCTCCCTCTTCAAATCCACCGAAACTGCACTTCTAACATCCGGGATAACTCCAACTGCCGTTATCAGCAGGGTCGGGGTGATAGGCCCCAACGGTGATTCGTTGTACAGGCTGTCCTTACCTGAGATGAAAGGCGTGCGGAAGGAGAGTGAAAAATCCCTGCACGCCTCACAGGCCCGCACCAGCGATGCCAGCTGCTCCTCCTTTTCCGGATTACCCCATACGAAGTTATCCAGCAGAGCTATCCTCCTCCCGCCGGCCGCAACGTTGTTTCTTATCGCCTCCTCTATGCTCGAGGCGGCCATCCAGTACGCATCGATCCGTCCGTACCTTGGCCTCATGCCGCAGGAGATAACCACGCCACGCCTCGATTCCGGAAGCGGTTTTATCACCGCCGCATCGCTCGGTCCACCGTGTCTCCCGTGAAGCGGCTTTATCACAGTTGCTCCCTGAACCTCGTGATCGTATGTCCTCACCACGCTCTCCCTGCTCGTGATGTTCGGCGAAGAAAGGAGCCTGAGAAGAATGCCTTCAAGGTCACCCGGCATTTTCAGTACCGGCTCAGATGTTCTCTTTCCTGCTGTTTTTATCGTCCTCTCAGGAAGCGGCGGCGAAAAAAGGAACTTTAGATCAAGACTCATTATCTCACGTCCCTGATAGCTGACCCTCGCCCTCCTGCCCCGCTCGAACCTTCCTATGACCGTGGCTTCGACCTCCTCCTCCGAAAACACGTCGAGAACTTTTTCCACGTTTTTCTCAGGGACCGATAAAAGCATCCTTTCCTGGGACTCTGAAATCCATATCTCCCACGGCCTCATCCCGCTGTACTTCAGAGGCACTTTATCAAGCTCCACGTATACCCCGCATCCGGACCTGTTCGCCATCTCGCAGGCTGCGCATGAGAGCCCGCCTCCTCCGAGATCCGTGATCCCGGACGCCAGGCCCATCTCCCCTATCCTGAGGATCGCCCTTCTCAGTTTTTCCTCCTGTATGGGATCTGGTATCTGGACGGCAGGTCTGTGGATCTCCTCAGACTCCGCAGTGAGTTCGACAGAAGCGAAAGTCACGCCATGAATGCCGTCCCTTCCGGTCCTTCCTCCAGCGAGCACAACCACGTCTCCGGGGCGCGTTTTTTTCACGTACTCCTTCAGCCTGAGGATCCCAACGCAGCCACAGTAAACGACCGGATTTCCCACATAGCTCTCGTCGAAGAATATGCCTCCGGCCACGGTTGGTATCCCCATGTTATTGCCGTATGCGCCTATACCCGCAACCACGCCGCGAAAGATGTATCTTGGATGCTTAACCCCTGAAGGAAGTTTTCCCCGGTAGTCCAGAGGGCCGAAGCCAAGCACATCTATGTTGGCAACTGGCTTTGCCCACACACCCAGTATGTCCCTTATCACTCCGCCTACTCCGGTAGCCGCCCCTCCGAATGGCTCTATGGCCGATGGATGGTTGTGTGTCTCAACCTTTACCGCAATCGCCTGTCCCCTCTCAAAGGCCACTATTCCGGCGTTGTCCTCGAAAACCGATATGCACCACGGCGGAGACATTTTCCTGGTGGGCCTGAAGATAAAGTCCCTGAAAAGCCTCATCTCCTTTTTACCGGATTTTATACTGCCGCGAAATGTCTTGTGATAGCAGTGCTCCGACCATGTCTGCCCGATGGTCTGCATCTCTATATCAGTGGGGTTCCTTCCATCCCTTCTGAAGTAATCCCTGCAGGAGCGCATCTCGTTCAGATTAAGCGCCAGCCCCATCTCCTCACTGATTCTGAGGAGCTCCCTGTCTTCCGCTTTTAGAAGATCAACCTCAAAAAGCTCGAACGGGTAACCCGCACTCCGGAAGATAAGGCTCACCTCTCCTCTCTGACCTCGAACGAGTAATCGTCCTTTACCGGATTAGAAAGAAGCTTTCTGCACATTTCCTCAGCAGTTCTCCTCGCGTCTTCAATCGAAGAGGCGGAAAAGGATACCTCGTAAGCCCTAGATGTGCTCACCCCTTCAACCCTGTAACCGAGGTCCTGAAGCGCCCTCTTCACCGTCTCACCCTCCGGATCCAGATATCCGCGCTTCAGCCTGACCTCGATTCTGGCAACATACCGACCCAACCGATCACCTGTAAACAATCTTTCCACCTGGCCCCGCTATAACGAGGCTGTTTCCTCCTTTCTCCCTCTCGCATCTGCCTATAACTTTAGCCCCTATCCCGAACCTCTCAGCGACGTCCAGCACCCTGTCCGCACTTTTTTTCCTCACAATCACCTCAAAACCCGTCCCCATGTTAAAATCCTCATACATCTCGCGCCAGCTCAACTTTGCCTCATCACGTATCAGAATGAATATGGGATCCGGATCGATGGGTTCATCCTTGACATATCTGATATTTCTCCCCAGCCTCAGGCATTTTGTCTGGCCTCCTCCGGTATTGTGGACCATGCCCGTTATGTCTCCTCCGGCGACCCTCAGCATCTCGAGAACCGCCGGAGCGAAAATCCTGGTAGGGGAGAGAATCGCATCGCCCACCGTCATGTAAAGCCGGTCGACCCTATCGTCATGCCTGAATCTCCCGTAGTATGGCTTTGACCCGGGCTCGAGTATCTCCGGATATTTTCTCCCGTACTCAGCCAACATCAGACAGTGCCTGGCCAGTGTTATCCCGTTGCACATTATTCCGCTGTTTTCCTTTTTCTCGTACCTCGCCCTGCCCCCGCTTCTCAGTCCGACTATCAAATCGCCGGGTGCTATTCTCGTTCCTGTTACCGCCTCAGAAAGCCTGACTGTTCCGCTCACCGTCCCTGAAACGTCCAGAGTTCTGAGCTGGTCCGGGAGGTCCGCTGTTTCCCCTCCGGCAAATGAAACGCTCAGCCCGTATTTACGCAGTAGAGCGAAGCACCTGCGGAAGCCATCACAGAGCTCTTTAAGCACAAGAGCCTTAGGAACCACTATCGGATTTACAGCGATATAATCGACAAAGCCAACTGGCACCGCTCCAACACATATGATATCGTCAACGTTCATCGCAACAACGTCCTGAGCAAGCCCCTCAAAACATCCTTTTTCACCGGTTTCTCTCCAACGAAGATAGCTCTGAACCGGTTTGCTTCCCGCGCCATCCGTGTGTAGAACCGTGCAGCGGCTCTTGGAGCTGGGATCCCTCACGACCGGACAAAAAGCATCGCGGAAGATGTTATTCGTAATGCGCCTGAAGCCCTCAATCCCCCTTTTCCGCACATCCACCCCTACTCCAGCGTAACCGGAACCCATGCACACCACCCTGAAATCTCACACCATCTGGTTAAAAACTGTTGACTGGACTCAAACCGCAGGCGCCCTGAATGTTCTGGTCTCGGTCACAACTATGTGAACCGGAACATCGTGCGGGGTGCTTGGTATTTCATCCGCGATCTGAAAATCGTAAGCTATACCGATAAATTTTGCTTTCCTGTTTATGCTCAATATTTCCCTGAGAGCCCTGTCATAGTACCCCAGCCCATGGCCTATCCTCCTTCCATTCCTGTCAAACGCTATTCCTGGAACTATTACCAGATCCATTTCATTAAGCTGAACCGGGCGCCTGTACTGGTGGCGCGGCTCGGGAATACCGAAGGCTCCTGGAAAAAGCTGTGCGTCCGGATCTGTGATTTCGGAGAACCGGAGCCTCTTTGTGCTGAATTCCACGTATGGCACCAGGATGCGCTTCCCCATGCTCAGGCTCTCCCTGATCATATCGATCGTTTCAACCTCTCTGCTCTCCCTCTTCGCAACGTAAAAAGCGACTGTTCTGGCGCTTTTGAACTCGCCAAGTGAAAAAAGGTTGTTTTTCACCTTAAGGCTCCTGCTGCGGGCGTCATCATCAGACATTGCTGCCCTGAACGCCTTCAGTCTTTCCCTGAGGGTCTCCTTTGAAGTCACGCCTATCCTTCCAGAATCTCCGCGGCTATTACGAGGTTATGGAGGAGCATCGCTCTGGTCATCGGCCCCACACCTCCGGGCACTGGGGTTATGTACGAGACCTTTTCGCTGACCGCCTCAAAATCCACATCCCCAAGCAGCTTTCCGTTCACCCTGTTCATCCCGGCGTCTATGACGACCGATCCATCCTTCACCATTTCTCTGCCGACCACGAAACCCGGGCGCCTTCCGACCGCAACCACAAGTATGTCTGCCTCTCTCGATCTCGCTGCGAGGTCCGGGGTTTTTGAGTGGCACATAAGAACCGTGGCGTTCCTGTCGAGAAGCATCTTGGCCAGGGGCTTGCCAACGAGGTCGCTCCTGTTTATTATCACCGCCAGTTTTCTCTCGATCTCGATACCGTACTCATCCAGCAGCCTCACTATTCCCTTTGGAGTGCAGGGCAGGAGCGAGCCATCCATCACATAATCGCCCAGCCACAGTTTTCCAATGTTTGCGGGAGTAAGGCCGTCAACATCCTTGTTGGGCTCTATCTCGGATATTATCCTCTTCCTGTCCATGTGTGAGGGCAGGGGGAGCTGCACTATTATTCCGTGAACTGACTTATCCTGGTTAAGTTCCCATATCTTCCTGACCACGTCCTCAGGCTTCGATGAGGACGGCATCTCATGAAGCCTGAAGTTTATGCCCACCTCACTGCAGTCCGCACGCTTGCCCGCAACGTATATCTTTGAGGAGGGGTCCTCGCCCACCAGCACCGTGGCAAGGGTCGGTTCTATTCCCTTCTCCCTTAGCTCCCCGACCTTTTCGGCAACCTCGTCCTTCACTTTTTTAGCGAGTGTTCTACCATCCATGAGCACTGCCATAGAAATCGACCTAGAACTCTACCCTCTTTCTCTTTCCCAGCCTGGCCCTGTACTTCCTGAGGACCGGACGAATTTGCCCATTTACCAGCTCACGGCATTTCTCCGGTGCGTCACCGATGTGCTTCTCAGGTACCATCAGCCGGTCTATCTCTGCGGGAGAAATGTGGGATGTAATCTTCCTGTCTCCCTTTATCATCTCAACAAGCGGGTTCTCCTCCCCTCTCATGACTCTGTCCCAAGCCTCAAATGATATCTTCCTTATCTTTTCATGCATCGTCTGCCTGTTCTCACCAAGCATTACAAGTTTCATCAAAACCGCCTCAGTTGCTGCGAAAGGACCGTACTTTTTCAGGTTTCTTTTCACCATCTCATCGTATATCACGAGTCCGCCTGCTATGAAGTCGTAGAGGATAAGACACTCGTCAACCGCAAGAAAGGCCTCCGGGATTATTATCCTGCGGTTGGCGGAATCGTCCAGAGTTCTCTCAAACACCATCTGGGCCGCATTTTCCCATGCAACCTGCGGTAGGACAGACACGTACCTTGAGAGGGAGCACATGCGCTCTGATGTTATCGGGTTCCTTTTGAATGGCATTGCAGAGGAACCCACCTGAGATTTTTTTATCGGCTCGGAGACCTCTCCAATCGGCGGGGACTGGAGGTGTCTGATGTCCAAACCAAACTTGTAAACGCTCTGGGCTACCCCCGCCAGAACGGACAGAAGCAGGTAGTCAATCTTTCTGGGGTAAGTCTGTGATGATACGGTGAACGCCTTCAGACCGATGGATTTCATCACGTGCTCCTCCATTGCCACGACCTTCTTGTGACTCCCGAGAAGTCTTAAGAATCCTGCAGAAGTCCCAACCGCTCCCTTGATTCCCTTTCCCCTCATGACATTATCGAGCAGAAACTCAACGCCCGCGATGTCCAGAAGAAGATCCTGCGCATATCCCGCAAGCCTGTATCCAACGGTTGTGGGCTCGGCGGGCTGCATGTGGGTCCATCCGATGCACGGCATTTTGCCATATCTCTCAATCTGGCCTGAAATAGAATCAAGACAGTTGACCAGCCTTGTAAGTATGAGATCCAGTCCCTCCCTCATCCTCATCACGTCAGCGTTGTCCTCGATGTCCATGGATGTGGCACCCATGTGGAGCTTACCTCCGCCGACCGGACACTGCTCAGCGTATACCCTTATCTCCGCCATGAGGTCGTGCCTTATCTCGCGCTCTATCTCCTCGGCCCTCTCAATATCAACGTGCTCCGGACCCATCTTCGACTTCAGGTCGTCGAGTTCCTTTTTTGTTATAAGCCCGTGCCTGAACTGCGCCTCGGCCAGCGCGACCCATATTTTTCTCCATGCTGCCCTCCTGTAAATATCCGAGAAAATCCTGCGCATCTCAGGGCTTCCATACCTCCACGTGAAAGGGGAAACAAAGGTGCTGTGGCCAAATTCAGCCGGCATTTTCTCACCCGGGACCAACTATTCTTATTTTCTGAACTCTTTAACCCTACCGCTTTTCCGGAACCGTGCCGGTGGCTGAAAGCCATTAAAGTCAGTAAAGCGTATATCCGGTTGAAGCGAGAGGTATCTGATGTCCGGAAAGGTGGAAATTCTGCTGGGGTCCAAGGCTGACCTGGAGTGGATTGCCCCGATAGAAAAAACGCTGAAGGAGCTCGGGGTGAAATACGGAATCAGGATCGCCTCGGCGCACAAAACCCCGAGAAAACTGCTTTCAATACTCGAGGAAAACGAGCGTTCAGGAGAAAAAATAGTGTACATAACGGTCGCCGGAAGGTCAAATGCCCTGTCCGGATTCGTTGACGCCAACACAAGATACCCGGTGATAGCCTGTCCGCCATACTCTGAAAAATTCGGAGGTGCAGATATTTTCTCCTCGCTCAGAATGCCGAGCGGGGTTGCTCCAACGGTGATACTTGATCCTGAGGGCGCAGCAATGGCGGCCGCTAAGGTGCTCGCCCTAGGAGACGACGTGCTCTCAAAAAAAATTTCGGAGTACCATGCAAAAATGGCTGAGAAAATTGAATCAGATGACAGATCTGTAAAACGCGGCTGACTATCTCGGATTCGATGGGCTCTCCCACAAAGACATGGTCTTTCTGGGCAGATCTATTGCCTTAACCACACCATCAAGCCCAGCACTTGCTCCCTGGCTATGTAACCAACCATCTTTACTTGCTAGTCGGGACTGTGTACTCGCTGAAGTCGTCAATATCATACTCTTTCATCGCCCTGCCCGCAGCAAGATCCTCCATGGACTATCGAATTGTCGCAGGGCACAATTCTCTGCCAGTTGAGCGCGAATCTTCAGGATTATGGTGTCGCCCATGACCGCGAGATCGCCGTACTACGTGCCGAAATGGGGATGATATTCTGTGCCATGAAAGAGCTCCTCGACCAATCGTCTTAAAACGACACCAAAAATGCATGACATTTTTTCCCTCCGCAGAACAGTTGAACTTCCCGGTTAAGAGACTTTTTATGAACCGGGCCTCAACCTCCTCATTTTCTCCCTGCTCCTCTCCACATGCTCCCGCAGAGCTATGTCCTCCCTGTGCCTGAGAGGCCCATCGATAGCCCTCACACCGCTCATCGCTATTTCTCTGGCTTCGTCAATCGTTTCCGATATTCCGAGCACACCAATTGCCCTTGACTTCATCGCCCTGAGCTCCCCTTCCACGAACTCAACTGCTCCTGGGTATACTCTCATTCTATCGCCATACTCCGCCTTTACAGACTCTAGCTGAGAAATGTCTATTCTTCTTGGTCCCGAATACCTCGCATACCCTCCGTATTCTAGAGGTACTGCATAAACGAGGACCGACGCGAGTTCTTCAAAGTCCATCTTTCTGAGGCTGCCGTCAATAATATTGAAACACACCTCGACGAAGTCGTCCCTCAGGAGCGGCAGTACGTTCATGACCTCAGGATCGCCCCATCTGCTGTTTATCTCAAGTACCTTGACGCCGCTGTCAGTTATGATGTAGGCCATATACAGAACTCCTCTCACCTGCGGATTGCTCTCAGATCCCTTCATCTCTTGGTGCACCTTTTCGGCTATTGACACGGCCTCGTTCCAATCATTCTGAGTCATGAAGGGCAGGGTGTTGCCGGAGTCCTTGTAGGACCCCATTCCGCCGGTGTTCTGTCCGAGGTCCCAGTCAAAGGCCCTTTTATAGTCTCTGACTGCAGGTGTTGGAACCAGATGTTTTCCGTCCGAAACGCACTGAAGAGAGAACTCCTCACCCTCCACCTTCTCCTCCACTATCACCGGCCCGGCCTTGAAGTTCGGAAGGAAGTATTTCTCGAACATCTCTTCTCTGCTTGAGAAGTGATCTCCCCACACGCCCACTCCCTTTCCGGCAGCCGGAGCATCAGGCTTGACCGCAACGGCATCACCGATCCTGTCCAGCCACCTCCAAAGCGCATCCTTGACTTCTCCCCCCTTGTACTCCTCCGGATAAAACACCTTGAACTTCGGATTTGCACCGGGCGCTATTTTTTCAAGCAGCTCCCTCTGCTCCACCTTGCTCTTCTCTATAAAGAATCTCCTTGTGGGACATATCATCGGTATCCCGGTCTCCCTCTCCACAGCATCCCTAACTCCATTTATGCCTGGGCCCTCTGGTCCGAGCAGACCAAAGTCTATCTCTTCCCTGTGCCTCTTCGCGAAATCAACAATGCTCCTGACGCCGAGATCAGAGGCCACCACGTGTTCTCCACCGGTTTCCTCCGCCATTTTCAAATTGTATGGATTTTTCTGTTTGTCGACTATGAAAAGCCTGACCTTCTGCGGGCTCCTGCACAGGGTCTCTGCCATGCAGACAAACCTGCTGCCGTAGCTTATGCCGAGCACACCGACCGTCAACCAGCCCCCCTCCAGAATCCCATAACCCACCTGTCTCCACGCCTTATGTATACGTTGTTGTTATCATCAAAGCCAACCATGCCGGAGGAGATGAGTTCAAGTGCTTTTCTGTATGCTGGACCGTCACATTTTTCCTTCATCAGGGCCTGCTGCTCCTCAGGCCTTCTTCCCTCAACCGGAAGAGGATCCGAAACCACGATGATGGGTCCCTGATCCGGGCTTTCGTTCATTATATGAACGGTTGACCTTGTGAATCTCTCCCCGGCCTCAATCTGGTCCTTTACAACGTTCATCCCCGTGTAAACTCTCCTTCCATTCCTCGTTATCGATAGATCTGCGGGATGAACGTTCAAAACCCTGTTCGGAAATTCGCTGAGAAATCTTCTGGTGAGAACGTACATGTAACCTGAACAGGCGATGATGTCCGGCTTCCATCCCATCTCCCTGATCATCGACACAAGTCTTCCATCATATTCCTCACGCACGAGC
The DNA here is from genome assembly GCA_038851075.1 of Hadarchaeales archaeon (SeqCode). Classification (GTDB taxonomy): domain Archaea; phylum Hadarchaeota; class Hadarchaeia; order Hadarchaeales; family Hadarchaeaceae; genus JAWCKV01. The sequence continues at coordinate 20,384 of JAWCLG010000002.1, forward strand.
ATGTCGCTAATCGGCCTGCTTCCGTAGAAATCTTTTATGTCCAGCACCTTCACGGGAATCCCCATCTCCTGAAGTTTCTTTATGCCGGAGGCGTTTTTGTTGCTGGATATCGCGCCGACAACCTCATAGTTCTTTTCTCCAACCATGAACGGAACCGCGCTCGCACCTCCTGAGAACAGCACGACTATCCTCATTTTCTTTCCCTCGACCGGGATATGTAGCGGAATAACCCTCTTAACCATGGGCATCCCCTGAATACTTTTTGAGCACCGATAAATGTGTATTGATGGGGGTAAAGCATGCCTGCAAACCTCCCGCCAGAGTACTTCAAGGCTGAAGAGAGGTATCAAAGAGCAAAAACTCTCGAGGAAAAAATAGCCGCAACTGAGGAGCTTATCAGGGTTGCCCCAAAGCACAAGGGAGCCGAAAAACTGCTGAAGACGCTCAAGAGAAGGCTTTCGAGGCTCAGGGCAGAACTGGAGGAGAAGAAAGCCAGGAAGTCCGCAGGGAGAGGTGGAAGGAGCTTCGCTGTAAAAAGGGAGGGCGCAGCCCAGGTCGCCCTAGTGGGATTCCCGAACTCTGGCAAATCCTGGGTCCTGAGAAAGCTGACCAACGCACGTGTTGAGGTTGCGGACTATCCGTTCACAACAACCCGTCCTGTGCCCGGTATGATGGACTTTGAAGATATACAGGTACAGATAGTGGAGATCCCGGCAATCGTGGAGGGCTCCAGCTTCGGGAGAGGTCTTGGCTCCGAACCGCTCAGCGCGGCCAGGAACTCGGACATTATAGCGATGGTTATCGACATGACGCATGACCCGTTAAAACAGCTGAAAGTTCTCGTCGACGAGCTTGAAGGGTCCGGCATAAGGATAAACCGCAACCCACCCAAGATCACCATAAAAAAGACCTCAAGCGGCGGCATAGATATAAAAGGCGGGGAACTCGTGGAGGGCGGGGATGCTGAAGTAATAAGGATACTTCAAGAGCACCGGATACACAACATCTTCATCTCTATAGAGGAGCCGGTCGGTTCTGAAGAAATTGAAGACGCCCTTGACACATCAACCGTGTACAGATCAGCTTTTGTCATCGCCACCAAGTCGAGGGATCCGGATAGTCTCAGGGCCATTGAGGACAGCGGATTCAGCGTGATATCGGCCGATGAGGATGTGCATGTCCTGAAAAAATTCGTGTATGAAAAGCTGAATCTCATAAGGATCTATACAAAAAAACCTGATGAGGAGCCAGAAAAAATACCGATGGTTCTGCCGAATGGATCAACGGTCATTGAAGTTGCCAGAAAAATACACAGAGACATTGAAAAGTCTTTTAATTTCGCTAGAGTATGGGGATCAACAAAGTTTCCCGGACAGAGGGTATCGCGCGATTATATCCTGCATGACAAAGACATCGTTGAACTTCACTGAGGACAGATCACTTATCCCCTCAGCAGCCTCGAAACTTTAAGGACATCCTTTGGTTTCCCGACGACCGTCACCAGGTCTCCAACCTGTATCACAGTTTCTCCCTTGGGCGGGATCAGCTCGTCTCCCCTGGTTATCATGGCAAAAGTGCATCCCCTGACATTGATGTCCTTGAGCGCTTTGCCAACCGCCTTTGACTTCGGTCCGACTGTTACCTCAACGACCTCTCCCTTCCCACCGCCTATCCCCAGAAGACCGTAAACTCCGGTACCGGTGACCGCCTTTTCGAAAAGCATTACCGCGGAGGTAGCCAGATTTATTGCAATGTCGACACCCATCTCCTCAAACATCCGGACATGCTCCTCCTCATTGACCCTGGCGATCACCTTGTGAACTCCACGCTTCTTCGCAAGCTCGCATGCCATAAGATTCACCTCATCGGCGTCAGTGAGGGCAACAAGAATATCTGCCCTGTCGATACCCGCGTCCTTCAGCACATCCAGCTCCGCACCGCTGCCGTTTATTACGAGGATATCAAGATCAGCAGCCAGCTCGTGTGCCTTCTTCTCATCCTTCTCTATGAGAACCACATTGTGGCCTCTCTCGTTCAGGCGCTCCGCGAGCTTTGAGCCTATCCTGCCACCACCCACAATGACTATATACATCCTATAACCCATCTTTTCTGACTACAGCAATAATAAATAAGGTTGACGTGAGCTTATAAGGGGATAAAAATGCCGTTGAGACCGGGAAAGACCTACAGGCACTTCAGCGGGCCCGCCTACACCAGAAGGGAGTTCGTGAAGGGAGTACCGGGTATACGGGTCACCTTCTTCGACATGGGCAACCCAAATGGAGATTTTCCCGTTGTGATGTCACTTGTCTCACTCGAGACTGGGCAGATAAGGCACAACGCCATAGAAGCGGCAAGGGTTGCGGCAAACAGGCTGTTAGAAGTAAGCGCGGGGAAGGATAACTACCATCTGAAGATCAATGTATATCCGCACCATGTTCTGAGGGAAAATCCGATGGCCATGGGAGCCGGGGCTGACCGGATATCGGATGGTATGAGACTCTCGTTCGGGAGACCTATAGGAACCGCGGCAAGGGTCAGGACCGGGCAGATCATTATGACTGTAAGGACCAAGAAGGAATTTGAGCAGCTTGCGAAGGAGTCGCTCAGGAGGGCCAGCCTGAAGCTGCCTCTTACCTCAAGGATAAATTTCAAAACTCAGCCGGTCGAAAAACGGGAGGCGAGCGCGCCCAGCACCTCATAGGCAGCCTTTGCCGCCGCAAAAGCCGTTATTCCGTTATCGTGAGGAGGTGTGAGTTCAACCACGTCGAAACCCTTCAGGTTCATTCTGCCGAACCTTCTGAGGAGCCTGAAGAGGTCTGTGGAGGAGATCCCGCCAGGTTCTGGCGTGGCCACTCCAGGAGCAAATGCGGGATCTAGCACGTCGATGTCTATGCTCAGATAGACCGGAGCTTTACCCACCTTCTTCTCGACCAGTGCAGCCACACGGTCCGGATCTTCTGAAACTTCCTCTGACGAATAGACCTCCAGCTTTATCTCATCCTCCTCCTTTGAGCAAGACCTGATCCCGATCTGGATAAGCTTCCCGGGGCTCAGGGTGTCTAGGACCCTTCTCATTACCGTGGCGTGGCAGAGCCTGTCCCCCATGTACTCATCGCGGAGATCCCTGTGGGCGTCAAGGTGTATCAGAAATACATCCCCCACGGCCTTCATAGAGAAGTAAGTCAGAGTATGCTCTCCGCCAAGTATGGCCGGAATCTTGCCTGAATACAGGATCTCCTTAAGAATCGCAACCATCCTCTCACCCGTGGCATTGAGGTCTGTCGGAGTCACCACAAGATCTCCGAGGTCGGATATGTTGAGCTTTTCGAACACGTCCAGCTTTGCAGATGTCAGATATGTCTCAATATTGGCGGATGCGGCCCTTATGCTGGCCGGCGCAAACCTGTAACCTGAACGATAGCTTGAGGTAACATCAAGCGGAACTCCCAGAAAAACAACATTCGCCCGGTCGTATGGCTCATCAAAACCTCCGAAGCCAGGACGTACCGGTATCAGATGGCTGCTGTCCACGCCACCACCTCAATGAAATATGCGGCGACGGGCTTAAGCGTATTTTCTCGCGCATAAAAACATTTAAAAAAGGATAATGAGAAAGTCCTAAAGTCATGCAGGTGGGATAATGAGCAGAAGCCTTTATTTCTTCGATGAGGGAGACGGGAGCAACAAAAAGCTCCTTGGAGGGAAAGGGGCCGGTCTGTGCACGATGACCAAACTGGGACTTCCTGTCCCGCCCGGATTTGTGATCACAACAGAGGTTTGCAAAAAGTACTACGAGGGTGGGATGAAGCTCCCGGACGGCCTGTTAGATGAGGTCAGGGCCGCAATGAAAAAGCTGGAGGTGATTACTGGAAAGAAATTCGGAGACCCCAAAAACCCGCTTCTTGTTTCTATCCGCTCAGGCTCAATGCTTTCAATGCCCGGCATGATGGACACCATCCTGAACCTTGGGCTAAACGATGAAACAGTCAGGGGGCTGGCCGAACTCACCAAAAACGAACGCTTCGCATATGACGCGTACAGAAGGTTCATCCAGATGTTCGGAAAGATAGTCCTCGGAGTTGACGGCAAAAAGTTCGATGATATATTTGAAAAACACAAGGAAGAGGTCGGCGCAAAGGTTGATACTGACCTGACCGCCGAAGACCTGAAAAAGATAGTTGAAAAGTTCAAGGCGCTGGTTGAGAAGGAAACCGGCTCCGGCTTTCCATCAGATCCCCACAAACAGCTCGAGAATGCCATTCAGGCGGTTTTCAGGTCATGGAATAATAAGAGAGCGATAGAGTACAGAAACTATTACAAGATACCGCACGACCTCGGAACGGCCGTGAATGTTGTGACAATGGTGTTTGGAAATATGGGGGAGGACTGCGGAACAGGTGTTGCTTTTACGAGGGACCCCGCGACCGGAGAAAAGCACCTTTATGGAGAGTTTCTCTTCAACGCTCAGGGGGAAGACGTTGTTGCAGGGATAAGAACTCCGCTCAAGATAGAAGAACTCAAGCAAAAGTTTCCGGCTCTGTATTCACAGCTGCTCGACATTGCGGATAAACTGGAAAAATACTACAAGGACATGCAGGACACTGAGTTTACAGTCGAGCATGGGAAACTCTACATGCTTCAAACAAGGGCCGGAAAGCGCACTGCTCCAGCGGCGGTCAAGATAGCGGTCGACATGGCTGAGGAAGGATTGATATCAAGAGAGGAGGCGATCTTGAGGGTTGAGCCGGCTCAGGTGGAGCAGCTGCTTCACAAACAGGTCGATCCACGGGCAAAGGTTAGAGTGATCGCAAAAGGTCTGAACGCCAGCCCGGGCGCCGCCATAGGAAAGGCGATATTTGACGCTGAGAGGGCCAAGGAGATGAAAGAGAAGGGAGAGAGAGTGATACTGGTCCGTCCTGAAACGAATCCTGACGATGTGGGCGGGATAATAGCCTCACAGGGCGTGCTAACATCAAGGGGCGGCGCGACGTCTCACGCAAGCGTGGTGGCAAGAGGTCTGGGAAAACCTGCCGTGGTCGGCTGCGAGACCATCAAGATAGACCTAGATCAGAAGATGTTCAGGGTTGGAGACATTACGGTGAAAGAGGGAGATGTGATCACGATAAACGGCACTACAGGAGACGTGATACTCGGAGAAGCCCCTCTAATAGAGCCAAAAATGTCTGTGGAGCTTCGAAAGCTGCTTGACTGGGCGGATAGCATCAAAAAGCTTCAGAACTGGGCTAACGCTGATTATCCGCGCGACGCTGAAATAGCGAGGGAACTTGGAGCACAGGGGATCGGACTGTGCAGGACTGAACACATGTTCTTTGAAAAGGAGAGGCTCCCGCTCGTCAGGGAGATGATCCTCGCGGAGACAAAGGAGGAGCGGGCCGGGCCGCTTGAAAAGCTGCAAAAAATACAGAAGGAAGACTTTAAGGGGATACTCAGGGTAATGGATGGTCTCCCGGTGGTAATACGCCTGCTCGATCCGCCTCTTCACGAATTCCTGCCGCGATATGAGGAACTTTTGCAGGAGACAATCATGCGCAGGATGAGCGGCGAAAAACCTGAGAAGCTGGCCGCCGCCGAAAAGCTTCTCAAACGCGTTGAGGAGATGAGGGAAGCGAATCCGATGCTCGGTCTGCGCGGCTGCAGGCTCGGCATAACCCACCCTGAGATAAATGAGATGCAGGTCAGGGCGATATTCGAGGCCGCCTGCGAGCTGAAAAAGGAGGGGATGAACCCACGTCCCGAGATAATGATCCCGCTGGTCGGACACGTAAATGAGTTAAAGATAGTCAGGTCACAGCTGGAAAAGGTCGCACGTGAAGTTATGGAAAGATACGAAACTGAAATCCCGTACAAGTTCGGAACGATGATAGAGGTCCCGAGGGCCGCGCTGACCGCTGACGAGATCGCTGAATACGCGGAGTTCTTCTCGTTCGGCACAAACGACCTCACGCAGATGACCTTCGCCTATTCGAGGGACGACGCGGAGGGAAAATTCCTGTTCAAGTACATTGATGAAAAAATACTTGAAGCGGACCCCTTCCAGACACTCGACCAGAGAGGGGTTGGAAGGCTGATGAAGATAGCGGTGGATCTGGGGAGAGGAAAAAGGCACGACTTGAAGGTGGGCATATGCGGAGAACACGGCGGTGACCCCGCGTCAATAGAGTTCTGCCACCAAATAGGTCTAAACTACGTCTCGTGCTCGCCTTTCAGAATACCTGTGGCCAGAATTGCTGCTGCCAGAAGCGCACTGAAGACTCCTGAAACCGAAAAAATGAAATACCTGTAGGCTAAAGCCAACTGGGTATAATGGCCAGAAAAACCACGGTTTCTGTAATAAAGTGTGATGTCGGATCACTGGCCGGACACTCTACCGTACCGGAACCGCTCAAGGCTGTGGCTGAGAAAAAGATGCGGGAGGCTGAGGAATCCGGACTCATAAACAGCCACTACGTCTTCAACGCGGGGGATGACCTCGAGCTGCTCATGACGCACCACAGGGGGGAGAATGACAAGGAAATTCACTCTCTCGCCTGGGATACTTTCAGCGAGGCCGCGGAGAGGGCGAAAAAGCTGAAGCTGTATGGAGCCGGGCAGGACCTTCTTAAGACTGCGTTCAGCGGGAACGTCAAGGGGCTCGGTCCAGGAGTTGCGGAGATGGAAATCGAGGAGAGAAAGTCGGAGCCGATTATGGTTCTCGCCGCTGACAAAACTGAACCCGGGGCATTCAACTTCCCGCTCTTCAAGACATTTGCAGATCCGTTCAACACCGCTGGTCTCGTTATAGATCCACAGATGTCCGGAGGATTCAAGTTCGAGGTCTTTGACGTCATTGAGAGCATGAAGGTCGTCCTGAAGGCCCCTGAAGAGATGTACGAACTCATCGCCCTGATCGGTACCCCCGGAAGATACATAGCCTCACATGTATGGAGGGCTAAGGACGATCTCGTGTGCGCGGCAACCAGCACAACTAGGCTTTCGCTGATCGCGGGAAAATATGTTGGAAAAGATGACCCAGTGTGCATATTGAGACTGCAGCACGGGTTACCGGCCCTCGGCGAGGCTCTGGCGCCTTTCATGCATTCGTACCTCGTGGAGGGCTGGATGCGGGGAAGCCACTGGGGGCCTCTAATGCCTGTTGGTCTTAAGGACTCCAAGTGCACGGCATTTGACGGTCCGCCGAGGATTGTCGCTCTAGGATTTCAGCTGTGTGATGGAAAAATAGCCACAGATGATTACGGTAAACCCATGATCGCCGACCTTTTCGAGGATCCGGCATTTGATCTCGCCAGAAGGGAAGCCGCAGAGCATGCTGTAATGCTCAGGCGTATGGGAGAGTTTGAGCCGGCCCGCCTTGGCATGGAGGCAATGGAGTACACGACTCTGCCAGAGGTTCTCGAGAAGCTGAAAAACAGGATGAAGAAGTTCGAGTAAATCAAAGTATGCGGATCAGCGATACTCCACCAGAAGCCTTTCTATTCCTTCTCTCAGACCAACCTGCGGAACGTAGCCAAGCAGCCTTTTTGCCTTAGTCAGGTCGGCTTTTGTGTGAAAAACGTAATTTTTTATTGGATTATCAAGGTATGTCGGTTTTATGGATTTTCCGAGAAGCTCGTTTATAATATCGATAACCTGGTTGAAGCTCGTACTCTTCCCAGTTCCAACGTTTACTATCTCGCAGTCAACGTCAGCCTCTGAGGCCAGCATGCACGCTCTGACCACGTCAGAAACATGTACGAAGTCCCGCGTCTGATTTCCGTCTCCGTAGATCACAGGCGCCCTGTCCTCGACCATCGCCCATATGAACTGGGACACTATGTTCGCATAGATTCCCTTTGCTCTCTCCCTGGGTCCGTAAACCGAGAAAAACCTCATGCCGACGGATCTCACCCCGTGTAGCTCATGATACATCGCGGCCAGACGCTCCATAGCTACACGGGCCTCTGTATAAAAATCAAAAGGCCTGGAGCACATATCCTCCCGGTGCGGCATCTTACATCCAGAATAGAGGCTTGAGGTGGATGCATAGACCACGGGACATGACTCTCTTCTCGCAAGCTCCATCACATTTATGAAATCGTTTATCGCCTCACCTACAAGGTGGGGGTTCTCCCTGTACATCGGGGAACTCGACGGAATCCCAATGTGAAATATCCTCTTCAAACCCGATATCCTGATCTTTGGTATAGACGCACAGGGGGCTCTGATTACCTTAACCTTTTTTCTTACATCTTTCAGATTATCTGGAGAACCGGTGGAAAAATTGTCGATAACCGTTACTCCCTCCCCTCTCCTAACAAGCTCCTCAACTATATTCGAGCCTATGAACCCAGCTCCGCCTGTGACGAGAATCACTTTTTCCCCCAAATCCCTTTTATTGCGGGTATTTTACCTTATCTCTGGAGGATATATCTGTCAAAGGTCGTTCTGATATGCCCAAACTCCGCAGGCCCTGAGAGAATAGAGAATGAGGGAGCCTGGCCTCCGCTCGGGCTTGTTTACATAGGCACGTTGCTCGAGAGGTCCGGGCATGAAGTAAGAATAATTGACAACGCTAGGAAACAGCTTCCTGACGGAGAACTGATAAACAGGGTAAAGTCGGAGGACCCTGACATAGTCGGCATCAGCGCTCTGAGCCCAACATTCAGAAGGGCGATAAAGCTCGCATCTGAGTTGAAAAAAGAATGCCCCAGCTCCAAGATAGTGCTGGGGAACTACCACGCCACATTCGAATATGAAAGAATTCTTAGAAAATGCGACTTTATCGACTTCGTTGTGATCGGTGAGGGAGAAATGACGATGATCGATCTGACAGAAGCCCTGGACAAAGGCGGTGAAATAAAGGATGTGAAGGGAATAGCGTTCAGAAAGAACGGTGATGTTTTCAGGACAGAGCCCAGGCCACCCATAAAAGACCTCGACGGGCTGCCTTTTCCGAACAGAGAACTTCTTGAAGAGGGGTATTTCTCGGAGGTGATCGGCGTGAGGACCTCTTCTGGAAAGTTCACCACGATGGTAACATCGCGCGGCTGCCCGTTCGGGTGCAGGTACTGCGCGTGTTCCTCCTTCACATCGAGAACGGTAAGACTTCGCTCCCCAGAGAATGTCGTAGATGAGATGGAGATGCTGCAGAGCGATGGTTATGAGGAGATAGGAATCGTGGACGACAATTTCCTGATTGAACGGAAAAGGGTGGAGAGGATATGCGACCTCATCAGAGAAAGAAAGATAAAGATTGACATGTGGCTTGAGGGCAGGGGAGATCAGGCTTCTCTGAGCACGCTGAAAAAGCTGGCAAAGGCCGGGTGCAGGGCGATATACTTCGGGATAGAAAGCGGCAACGAACACGTGCTGAAGTATTACGGAAAGAATATCAAACCGGACATTTGCAGGAAGGCTGTTTCAAACGCTAAAAAAGCCGGAATAGACGCCGTGATCGGGTCGTTCATCGTTGGAGCCCCGATAGAAAAAAAGGTGGATGTGGAAAACACGTTCAGGTTCGCCATGAGCCTCAAGGACATGGACTTTCCGCAGATGAACATACTCTATCTTTCACCGGGCATGGAGCTGTGGAGGGATGCCGTATCAAGAGGATATCTGGATGAAGATGCTTTCTGGGACGCTCCGGTACCGGCCGTGAACGTATACCCATCTCACATCGAACTCGAGGACCTTGAAAAGATGGTCGGGGAATTCTACGATGGATTCATCCGGAGGAGATCGTACATAGCACTTCAGGTCCTCAAAACCCTGAAGAGCAGGTGGAGGCTTAAAATCCTCATGAAAAATCTGGGGTTAGAGCGTCTCAGGGATGCCTTCAAACATCTGAAAGGTGACTGAATCGATGAGGATAGGGTTCTTCACCGACACTTTTCTGCCGCAGACTAACGGAGTGGTAACCTCAATAGCGGGGCTAGGTCCGGAACTCGTGAGGAGGGGGCACGAAGTAACCGTGTTCTGCCCGAAAACGCGTATAAGAGAACTGAACGGAATGAGGGTGATATCCTACCCCGCTGTGAGGTTCAGACAGTACCCAGACTTCATGATAGCGGTGCCGCAGGGGAGGGACCTTGTTCCGGATCTCGACATAGTACACACCCATTCACCTTTCACAATGGGGTTCTTTGGATGGAGGGTCTCAAGATGGCAAAAAATACCGAGGGTCGCGACCTTCCACACACTTCTTTCAGAGTACGTCAGATACGTCAGCAGGATCGGGAGAATCGTCCTCAAGCCTATAAGCTGGGAGTACACGCGCGCGTATTACAACAGGCACAGGAGAGTCATAGCTCCGAGCAAAACTCTGAAGAAAGTGCTGAGGGAGCACGGAGTGAGGAAGCCGATATCAGTTGTTCCATCTGGCATAGACATCTCACTTTACAAACCAACTGCAAAAAGCCGCGCTAGGAAAAAACTCGGAATCGAAGACGGGGAAATGGTTTTTCTGAGCCTCGGAAGACTCGGATATGAAAAGAATATTGACATCATACTGAAAGCCTTCAAAAACGTGGATGCCAGGCTCATAATCGCTGGGAGCGGCCCGGCCGAAAAGAAACTGAAAAAGATGAGAGATGCTCTGAAGTTAAAAAAAGTTGTTTTCACGGGATATATCCGCGAGGAAATGAAGCCGCTGTACTTTTCTGCCTCTGACGCTTTCGTGATAGCATCAACCAGCGAAACCCAGGGACTGGCCGCGATAGAGGCGATGGCGTGCGGCTGTCCGGTGATAGGCGCTGATGCCATGGCGATATCTGAAATAGTGAAGAACGGAGTTAACGGATTTCTTTTCGAGCCAAACAGAGCGGAAAAGCTTTCGGAGATATTGAACCGTTTTAAGCCGTCGAGAGCAATGGCGAGGGAAGCTGTAAAAACGGCTAAGAATTTCTCGATAGAAAGATGCGCCCGGCTCGTCGAAGAAGTCTACTCAAACCTCTGAGGCTTATCTGACCGCCGCGTACTGTTCGGTCCTTTTTCCGAAAAAGTAATTCAAAGTCACCCTGCCCCAGTCAACAATCAGACCGCCGAGACCCAGCTTTTTCAATCTCCTCCGCGATGTCTTCACAACAACTTTCCTCATAAAAACAACTCTGCCCTTCTTCGAAATCCTCTTACACAGATCAAAGTCCTCTGATGCGACCATATCCTCGTTGAAACCGCTGATCTCAAAGAAAGGTTTTCTCTTGTACGCCACGCAGGTTCCGGCAAGGTTTGGTTTACCGATCAGAAAAGATACCTGAATCAGAAGATTGAAAAAATAAAACATCATTTCGGTGAAAAGACCTACTCCCTCCGGCATTATCAGCCCGCCGGCCCCAACTACTGATGGATCAGCCATTACCCTCAGCGCTTCCTCGACAAAAAAGCGGTTTATCTTCGTGTCCGCGTCCAGAAATATCAATATATCTCCCGAGGCCTCCCTCGCCCCCCTGTTCCTCGCGGCTCCTACCTTGCCTTTACCGACGCATACTTTTGCATATTTTTTTGCAATTTCCACAGTCCTATCTTTGGATTTCCCATCAGCCACTATCAACTCGCTTTCCGGAAGAACATTTTTAACGTTGCGAAGGGTTGACTCGATGATCTTCTCCTCATTCAGGGTTGGAATGATAACGCTTATTCTGGGATTTTTCGGGACCGGATACACGGCATCATCTCCTTCCCGACAGGAAGTTCTCATATGATTTTTCCACCTTTCGAGATATAACATTGAAGTCAAAGTGTTTTTCCACTCTTCTCCTCGATCTTACGGACAGGGTTTTTCTTTTCCTGGGATCTGAGAGAATGAAGTTAACGGCCCTAGCAATCTCATCTGGATTCCCTGGCTTGACCAGTACGCCCGCGTCTCCGACTACCTCGGGTATTCCACCAACTTCAGTTGCAACAACAGGGGTTCCACATGACATCGCCTCTATGAGCACTATGCCAAAAGGCTCCCATAGGGACGGCAGAACAAATAGGTCGCTGGCTGAGTAGTACTCGACAAGTTTCTTCTCGCTGATAAACGTTGATATAAAAATTACTTTTCGCTCCACATTCTCCTTTTTTGCAAGTTCGGTGAGCCTACCAAGCTCAGGCCCTTTGCCGACCACTATCGCTCTGAGGTCCCCCTCCACATCCTTCAGAGCCCTCACAAGGTTCTCGACTCCTTTCTGCTTCACCAGACGACAAACGGTTGTGATAATGAACTCGCACCCAAAACGGTCCTTTAGATCCGTCTTTATCCTCCTGAACTTTTCAGTGTCCACACCGTTGTAAATGACCTCAGTCCGGTCTCTTGGATAATCTTCTGGCACGGTCACTTCTAGGGTCCACCTGCTGTTTGCGATTATCCTGTCGGAGGCCCTCATTATGCGAACGCCTATCGCATCATCGAAAAGCTGCCCGAATGCGTCCACCTCTGAAGATATTCCGGTCGGCCTGGCATTGTGCAGTGAAAGAAAAAGCGGTTTCCCAAGAGATTTCTTCCAGAAAGCAACCGATGAAAAATTAAGGAAAAATCTGTTGTGGAGGTGTATTATGTCCGGGTCCTCCTCATGACATATTCTCTCAAGCTCGCTCCTGAAGCCCAGCGGAATTGAAAACGGCGGCGGCAGGAACGCGGGGAGCTTTTTAAGAACTATGCTCTTGATCCTGTGAACCTTTATCCCCTCAATTACCTCATTTTTCTTCGTCCCGGCAAGTCTGGATGTCAGCACGCTTACGGAATGTTTCCTGGAGAGACGCCTGCAGAGCTCATAGAGATAGTTTTCCGTGCCTCCGGGGTAGGGGTAAAAAAATGGGTTTATGTGAAGCAACCTCATGTACACCATATGATTTTTACTTGGGGAATAATAAAAGTCAACTTAACCTGTCTCCCCTCCAAGCTTTGAACCCCATCCTCGATATTGCAAGCGCCCCGGCGCAGGTACCGAACAGTAGGGTAATCGACCTGTCTATCAGTAGCGCGCTGAGCGCCAGCCCCTCCGGAACCTTGAACATCAGAAATACCGAAAGTATGGTCAGATCGACCGTACCTATCCCGCCAGGTAGAAGGGGAATAAGCCCTGCTATTGCCGGAAGAGTGAGTGCGAGCATCAGCATGGGGAGCTGCGGTGAATAGCCCAGCGCGGAGAAAACTGTCCAGAGGCGAAAGATACTGACGGCCCAAAGGAAAGAAGAAATGAGAGTCACGGCCGCAACGACCCTCAACCTTCCGAAGACCAGATTCGCACCGGAGTAGAAATTATTCACAGAAACCGATATTTTTCTCCTGTCGGCCTTTCTGTGAAAAATCCTGAGGATGCGAACGTAGATCCCGACAAATCTTCGGGATCCGATCCTGCGCCTCAAAAAAGCGGATATGCCGAACACGAAAAGAAATATCACCAATACCCATGAAACGGCTAAAAGAAACAGGATTTCGGCGGAGGTCAGGATGAAAGATGTCAGTATGCCAAACAGCAATAGGAAGGAGAAAAGAGGAATGTCGAGAAGCAGCTCGCTAACTATCGTCGCGGATGCGTGGGATGCGGGGACCTTTGATGTCCTGCTGAGAAGTATTGTTCTGGCGATCGGGTCTCCGCCAGCGTATGTCATGGGTGTTATGTTGTTCACGAATATTCCGCTCAGCACCACCTGAAAAACATGGGACAGGGGGAGCCTGTGTCCCAGAGAAGAGAGCGTGTACCTCCACCTCGCAGACCAGCAAAAAACACCGAAGAAGTACACGCAAAGCGCCAGAATCACAAGCCGGTAATCTGCCTTCGACAGTGCGTTTATCATCCCAGAGATGTTCTCCCCGCTGAAAATCATGTAGACGAGCACACCGAACACGAGGATAAGCAGTAAAGGAACAAGAATCCTGCGCACTCGACTCGATTTGCCCATGTAACTGCCAAATCATATTAAGTCACGGTAAAAAATAACTTCCATGAGGTATCTATTAATGAAAAACAGCCTAATCTTTTTCATATGCTCAGGGTGGACCTCAGAAAATGGGTAAGAAAAAACTGGAGCTACATGGTGTCATGGATATCGATGGGGCTGGTTATGGTAATACTTCTGGCCAGAAAGATGGGATTTGAGCTGCTCGTTCTGATAGGTCCGTTTTTGCCCTATCTGGTCATCTGCCTGATCAGAATGAGAAGGGAGCTGAAAAAATGATCCTCGCACACATCACGATCCCAGTGATACTCCATGGAGCCTTCCCATACCTGAACCTGCTCGCCCTTCTGGTAGGGGCAAACTTCTCGAGCCTAGATGCGCTTCCGACCCTCATCAGAAAAAAGGTCCCGAAAAAACCGGTTGATGAAGCACACGCGGCAACCGTACTGCACACGCTTTTCTTCTTCGTCATGGCGTTCTTTCCAATTTTACCGGTATTTGGGCTACAGATCGCAATTTCATTCACCGTTGGCGGGTTTACGCATATACTCATCGATGCCTTGGACGAAAAGGGGAGGATGCTTCTCTACCCGATAAGTAAAAAGTTCTACGGCCCCAGGCTGTTCACCTACGATTTCTGGACCTACGTCACTGATAGAAAGATATTCGCGCTCGAAGCCACGCTCTTTCTGATTTCCTGCGTGGTGTTGCTTATCTAGGATAACTGATACCTTAAAAAAACCAATGCCACAGTATGAAACGTGGGAGAGAGAATAAATCCAAAGCTTCTCAGGATCATAGCGTGTCCGGTATGCAGGGCAGGGCTGAAGATTAAGAATAAAGAACTACAATGCAAAAAGTGCGGGCGCAGGTATCCGATTAAGGACGGCATACCTCAACTGCTGCCGGATGAACTCAGATGAGCTCTACCACAAAACTCAGCAAAGTATCCTTGCACCTTAATTTTTCAACAAATGGTCTCGAAAGGTTTCCAGATGACTTATCCGCTTTTATGGCGAGGGTTCTCCCGCAGATATAGCTACTCTTTCTCACCACAATATCTGAAGGGTGAACCATTGTCAGGGAAGGATCACCATATGCGTGTACTGTCTCAGTCAAACCCCCAGCGGTCATTTTAATTCGAACCCCTTTTCCCCCAATTATCCCCCTCCTCAGCTCCTCTGGAAAATCATGAAATGATTTATCGGCACATACTCCAACGATACAATCTCCACGCGGGCCAACTTCTGGATCCTTGGTTATCATCAACGTTGTTCTGTGCCTCGCAGTTATGTTTGGATGCCCTCTTGCCCGAATAACTATCCTCTTCATCGGCTCAATTTTAAGTTTTGAAGTATAATTAAATACTGATGTAATGTTTGATGAGGAAAAAGAAGAGCTGGTAAATAGACTGATAAACTGTGGATACCTGCGAAGCAAAAAAGTAATAGATGCATTCAGAAAGGTACCGAGGCATGAATTCGTGCATGAATCATTGAGAAACAGCGCCTACACCGACCAGCCCCTCCCGGTCGGCTACGGACAGACAATATCTGCACCGAGCATGATAGCAATAATGATGGAATCCCTAGATTTTAGAAAAAATCAAAGAGTTCTTGAGATAGGGACCGGATCGGGATACAATGCCGCCCTCATCGCCGAGGTGGTTGGAAAAAAAGGACTTGTTGTCACCATTGAAAGGATAAAGGAGCTTGCCAAACGCGCGGAACAAACATTAGCCGATACCGGCTATGAGAATGTGAGAGTCTTGGTCGGTGACGGAACATGCGGATACGAGGACGGAGCTCCATGGGACAGGATAATCGTCACGGCGTGCGCTCCGAGAATCCCGCAACCGCTCGTAAAACAGCTGGCAGACCGCGGAAAGATAGGCGTGCCTGTCGGAGAACAATATGCGATGCAGACCTGGACTGTCGGCGAGAAAAAAAGCGGAGAACTAAAAATTTCGGAACACGGCGGCTGCTCTTTTGTGCCGCTTGTTGGAAAATATGGATGGCCTGAGGAGTGATACTACCCGAACCATCTGTCAAGGGAAGCCTGAGAGACGTTTGCCCTGCCTTTTATCAGTTTTTCTATCCCGCCCTGAACTCTAGACTCCGAAAAATCGTACTCATCGCATAAAAACTTTTTAATTCCCTCAGGGTCCGGGTTCGTCCACCTGATTGCATAGTCCTGGGTCACTGCGGGTTTCAGAAATATGTTTCTGACTTCGGCTGGGTCCACTTCAAACTCCATTTCATCTGTGAACCCTCCTCCCTTGACCAGCTCAAGTGCCTTCTTAGGGCCTATTCCCTTTATCCCGGAATTATAATCCGTGCCGACAAGTATCCCTATATCGACCAGCTGATCTCGTGTGATACCAAGTCCCCTCAGCATTTCACTGAGATCCACTACCTCAGGCTGAACTTCAATGTAAACGTCCTTTCCAGGAAGTTTTCTGCGTCCTGTCATCGCGAGATTTCTAACGAGCACGGGTGAACCGAACAGCAACGCGTCAAAGTCCTGGCTTGCAACCGCCCATGCATCCCCCCTGATAACAAGATATGCTGCCTGTGCCTCGCCCTCCCCCGGGGCCTGCACCCAGGGAATCCCCATGTATTCCAGAAGCTCCTTTGTCTGCTCAACCATTACTCTGTCAACCCTAGCGGATCTCTGAGCGAATTTTCTCGCATCCTCTATTCTCCCCTCGACCACCGCCCTGGACCACTCCTCCGCGGCCTTCTCCCTGCCAGCCCTTCGTTCCTCTACTGTCTTCATCTTTAGCTTCGGAGGCTCACCATCGAAAACGTAAACCGGAAGTATTCCTGCCTCGACCAGATTGGAGGTCCTGTAAAAAACACCTGATAGATGGGAAGTTATCCTGCCCTTTGAATCCCTGAGAAGCTCGCCGTCTCTCTGTCTTATGATGGAAAGGAACTGGTACAGGAAGTTCATGGCGTCCACAGCTATTTTCTTACCCCTCAGCTCATCTATGCTGACTCTCTTTTTAGGAACGATGTCTCCAATCTGTACGCCCATCCTTACCAGTAGAATAATCGTGCGGACTATTTTAAAAATCGGGGGCTGATCAGCTCAAAGCCTGCCTCTTTTCCCCAGGTAGCCTTCTCACTACAGTTATTGGAATGGCATCTTTTTCGAACTCCATCAGCGCGATCTCTATGGGGTCCGTACAGCCTTCAGGGATGTCCACAAGCACCGGGGCCCCCATGGATATCTGAAGCGCTCTTGCTCCAACTATTCTCGCCTTTTCATAACGGGTGTACTTTTTAGCCGCAAGAGGATTTGGAAAAATAAAAGGACCCCCGGATCACATTCCAGAAGGCATGCCTCCCTCTGCAGGGGCCTTGCCTCCTTCCTTCTCAAGCTTACTCGCGGCGATTACGTCATCTATGCGAAGGATCATTTCAGATACCTCGCTTGCGGATTTTATCGCTTGAATCTTCACTCTCATGGGCTCCACGATGCCGCCTTCCAGCGTGTTCATGGTTTTTCCGCTCACCACGTCGAGCCCAATGTGCTTTCCGTCACGTTTTTCGTGAGCTGCCCTCAAATCCATAATAACATCTATTGGATCCAGCCCGGCATTCTCGGCGAGGGTTCTGGGTATCACCTCCATGGCCTCCGCGAAAGCGTTGACAGCCAGCGCCTCCCTTCCCCCGACAGTTTCAGCGTACTCCCTCAGGCCCTTCGCCACCTCAACCTCAACTGCACCTCCGCCGGGGACTATCTTTCCGTCCTCTATGGCTGCGGACACGACGGAAAGTCCATCATGAACTGCCCTTTCCATCTCATCCACCACGTGCTCGGTGCCTCCTCTGACAAGGATACTCACGGACTTTGGATCCTTGCATCCCTCAACAAATATCATCTCCTCACCGGAGATCTTCCGCTCCTCCACCAGGTCTGCGGTGCCAAGATCGGATGACGAGAGGTCTCGGATGTTTGTCACTATTTTTCCACCTGTAGCCCGGGCAAGCTTCTCCATGTCACTGTCCTTCACCCTTCTGGCAGCCATTATGCCTGCCTTTGCTAGAAAATGCTGCGCCACGTCATCAATTCCCTTCTGGCAGAACACGACATTTGCCCCAGTACCCTTTATCTTGTCAACCATCTCCCTCAGCATCTTGCGCTCCTCTTCGAGGAAATTGCGGAGCTGCTCTGGGTCCGTGATGTTTATCTTTGCATCCGTTTCTGTCTCCTTGACCTCTAGAGACATGTTCAGCAGAGCTATCCTCGCGTTTTCTACCTTTCTGGGCATTCCAGGATGTACCACGTCTTTATCCAGTATGATCCCCTGTATGAGCTGAGAGTCCCCTGTGCTTCCTCCAGTTTTTTTCTCTATCTTTATGTTGTCGATGTCGGCCTCAACTTTACCGTCCACTTTCTCGACTATCTGCTTCACGGCCATGACGCAGAGTTCTGCCAGCTTTTCCCCTCTTATCTCCGATCCCTTGCTGCTGAGCGAAGTTACCGCGATCTGCTTCAGTATTTTATCATCACCGGGCGTTATCGTCTTTGCTATTCTCTCGACTATCTCGCGGGCTTTTTCCGCGGCAAGCTTGTATCCTGATGTTACCACGGTAGGATGAATGTCCTGATCCAGCAGCTCCTCTGATTTTTTGAGCAGCTCTCCTGCCAGCACCACGGCCGTAGTTGTCCCGTCCCCGACCTCGTTCTCCTGTGACTTTGAAACCTCAACCATCATCTTGGCGGCTGGATGCTCAACATCCATTGATTTCAGTATGGTCACTCCGTCATTAGTAATCGTGACATCACCGAGATTGTCTACAAGCATCTTATCCATTCCACGCGGCCCCAGGGTCGTTCTGACTGCCTCCGCAATGACACGGGCGGCCATTATGTTCATGCGCTGGGCATCGCGCCCTAGGTACCTCTGCACCTTCTCAGGCAATATCAACACTGGCTGTCCACCCAACTGAGTCAAGTTAATCCCCCACAGCTCTTACCAAGTATCACGGCTATCTCTTATATACGCATTTATTTATGAATTTTTTTGAGGTATAAAAATTTTACGCCTCTTTTTTAATTTCCCTTACCTGCTGGATGAACTTCCTGTACTCCTCCCCGTCCTTCAATCTCTCAATGTCCCTTCTATAGAGATCTGACTTGAGGCTTTTGCCAGTCTTCTTTTCCCACTCATCAAACGATATCCCCTGGCTCTTCTGATCCCTGTCCCTGTACCAGTCGGGGATGACGTTGAAGGCGCAGAAGGGCACCACCCTCTTATCAGTCATCACATAGTGTATACAGCAGCGCTTCACTCTCTCTATGTCATAGTTGTAAAGATCCATGAAGTGCATCATCCCTATGAAGAGCGTTTTCATGTGGAACTTTCCGAGGGCGTCATAGTTGTGCCTGATTATAACGTCCAGGATAAGTCTGCCAACGTCAAGATCTTTTGGCTTGTTTTTCTTATCTATGAACTTCCCGATGCTGGAGAGTATCTTCATGCCAACCAGCGCCCTGCCCTTCCCCCTTCTCAATTCATCCGCTTTTTCATCAAGATACTCTAGGAAGCCCTCCACATCGATAAACCTGGTGATCGGAATCACCCTTTCACCGTCCTTGAAAAGATAAGTGGCGGCGCCGCAGGCGAAATGGCTGCTCATATCATACATGGTCTTTCCGGTGAAAGCCTCAAGGAAACCGCTTATCACCATTGCTGCAGGAACCGGGAAGAAGTCCTCAACCGATATCTCCCCACCTGTCTGTTCCTCAAGCTTACCAAGCACATCCGGAATCGTTATCCTGTACTTTTCTCTCTCCTCACGGGGCATCCTTCCGACGAGTGAGACGGGCTGAAAGTTGACCCCTCTGACCACATCAATATTTTTCAGACCAAACCTGACTATGTCTCCGATCTCATCGTCGTTAACGGACCTTATCACGGTCGGAACTAACACCACTCCCATTCCAGCACTTTTGCAGTGCTCTAGAAGATACGGAACCTCCCAGTGGTTTTTTGGATTGCTCTTCTCCGTCAGCCCGTCAAAACTCAGGTAAAGCGTGTTCACTCCTGCCTCCCTCACTCTCCTCAGGAGCTCTGGGTCATGCGAAAGCCTTATCCCGTTCGTGTTGAGCTGAATATGATCGATTTTGTGCTTTTTTATTAATTTTATGATCTCAACTATATCCTCCCTCAAACACGGCTCACCGCCGGTTATCTGCACGGCGTTGCAAGGGATGGGCCTCTCATCCCTGAGTGTCTCCACCATTTCCTCTATCTGGTCTATGGTGGGCTCGTAGATGTAACCAGCGCGACCTGAGTAGAAAAAACAGTACCAGCAGGCAAGGTCACAGCGGTTGGTCACCACTATATTTGCTAGGGCTGTGTGGCTTTTGTGCATCGTGCAAAGGCCGCAATCCTTTGGGCATACCGGGTCGCTCTTTGTAACCTGCGGATTTTCCACCCCCTTTCCATCCCTGGCGTACCTCTTCGCCCTCTCGTACCATTTCATCGAGCCGAAGTACAGCTCCTCGAATTCACCGTGATCCGAACATGTCTTCTTTATCCAGACCCTGCCATCCCTCCCGAATACCGTTGCAGGGACTATCTTCAAGCACTCTGGGCATACAGACTCCGTTTTTGCGAGTTCTTCCATGCTTCCACTGATTTTATCACTGGGGCGCTGATTTTAATCCTATCGTAGGCCCGATAACCGGCTGGCGGGTATTTTTAGATGTATGCTCCATCATTTTTGAGGTAGCGCATGTGCGATGAGCTGGGAGGACTCATCTGCCGGGCAATATGGTTCATACTGCCTGCCTACGTCGCAAATGCTTCACCGGTCATTCTCGGAGGTGGGAGAGCAGTTGACGGCGGAAAAAAGATGAGGGACGGGCGTCCGATATTCGGCCCCGGCAAGACCATCAGAGGCATTGTCGGAGGCATGGCGGCCGGAACGGTAACTGGAATTATACAGGCGCTGCTCACGTCTTCTTCGCAATACATCCTGGTGGCGATTCTGCTCTCGGCGGGCGCGCTTATCGGTGATCTTTTAGGAAGCTTCATAAAGAGGAGGCTGAACATACCTCGGGGAGGAGCCGCGCCGCTTCTTGATCAGCTTGGGTTCGTTATATTTGCCATTCTCATCGCAAGTCCATTTATGTTCCCTGGATGGGAAGCGGTGGTGATCATCATGCTCATCACTCCGCCGCTCCATCTCGCCACAAACTTCATCGGGTACAAAATGGGGGTAAAGAGCAGACCATACTAGGTGTGGTGTTTGAGGAGATATGATCTATTTGGCATCGGGACCGCGCTCGTGGACTCCGTTGCAAAGGTCGGGGATGACTTCATAAAAAAACTGGGATTAAAAAAAGAGGCCACGAACTATGTGACCCGCGATAGGCTGAACGAAATTCTAGGGGATCTCGGCAGCTCACTATTTTCCTGGCCCGGCGACAACGCCAGAAATGTCTGCGAGGGAATCGCGTTTATGGGCGGGAAAGCTGCATATGCTGGACGCATTGGCGGGGATCAGGAGGGCGTGTTTTTTGAAAAGGTGCTCAAACGCCTGGGAATAGAGTCGTTTCTAGAAGTCGGTCCTGGAAAGACTGGAAGAATAATAACTCTCGTTACGCCGGATATGTGCAGGACTTTCGTGGCTGACCTCGGCAATGGAAACGGCTACTCCTCGGTTCCAGAATACGGGATAAAAAGCTCAAAATATCTGTTTCTCACATCAATAACAATGCTGAACGGTAAGATCTCAGAAGTCGCGGAAAAAGCCTTGGATATTGCCAAAAAATCTGGAGTTTCCGTTTCGATCTCGCTGGAGAGCGCACCTATGATACTGGAGAACAGAGAACGTCTTGTCTCTGAGGTCGCTAAGTCTGATGTTCTATTCGGGAACGAGATGGAGATATCGGCGCTAACCGGGATGGGCGCTGAGAATGGCGCAAAAAAACTTGCCAGAAGGATACCCATCATATGTCTGAAAATGGGTGAAAGAGGATCTAAAATATTCTCAGGAGGACGCATAATTTCCGTACCACCGCACCCGGCATCTGTCAGAGACCCTACTGGTGCCGGAGATTATTACGCCGCGGGCTTCATATTCGGAATGATTAGGGGGAAAACAGTTGAGGAATGCGGAGAGATGGGGGCAAAGCTGGCATCTATGGCTATAGAAAACCTGTGCGCCACTCTGACTGAAAGAGAGGACCACGATATTTATCCAATAAATTGACAGTATTATATGGTGAAACATGGGGAGAGTGACCGGAGCCTGCAGCATATGCGGCAAGATAAGCACCGATGTGTACCGATGCAGCATCTGCGGGGGAGTGGTATGCTCCGGCTGCTTCATGAAAGACGTGAACGTCTGCAAGAAATGCGTTAGAAAGGGTCTCTGGGTTGAAAGACAGGGCGCCGAGTGATGGATTTGCTTGAAGAGGGCGCGGCAGAAGAACTGGAAAAGGTAATCTCCGAACTTAAGGAAATGGCTTCCCGCGGAATATCGATAATAGTGGAGGGCGAGGAGGACGTGAAAGCCTTGGCAGAAATCAACATAACCGGTGATGTCAGGAAGATATCCGGGCATGGATCTCTGCTGAACTTCATTGAATGCTTTTCCGGGCATGAGGAGGTGATTATCCTCGCCGACTTTGACCGCGCCGGAGAAGAACTCGCCCGTTTCTGCGAAAAACATCTCAAAAGCATTGGGGTCAGACCAAACACAGAAATAAGGAAAAAGCTGAAGGGGCTGCTTACCCGGGAAGCGAGAGACATACCCGGAGTCGTGAGGACTGTCAGGTCCTGCGGGATCTCCTGTATGAAATAAACTTAGAAACCAGGTCAGGTTTGAAACCTATTTTCTCCAGTTTCTTTTTTATTTCCGTCTCCTTCATGCCCTCTCCCATGAACCTGGCGTATAACTTCTCCATGGTCTCAAATCTCTCATGAGGGAAACAAACCCACGCATCGGTGTTTCGCACGTTGAAATCTGGCTTTATAATCGACCATGGCTTCTGATAAAGCGTGCAAACCCTGACCTCGGAAGCTCCCATTTTCACGAGATGCTCCTTCACCATCCTCAGGCTGTTTCCGGAGTCCGCTATGTCATCCACAAGAAGCACCCTTCTGCCTTTAACATCAACAGAGAGCGGCTGTGTTATCTCGGGCTTATCTCTAGTACTGTATATGCCGTGATAGTACTCGACTCTTATAGTCGCGAGATTATGATTGCCGAGGATATCTGAAAGAACTCGGCCTGGTATCCATCCGCCTCTGGAAACCGCTATAATGATCTCGGGATTGTAACCGCTGCGGATCACTTGGTCGGCGACCTCAATGCAAAGATTGTATATCAGATCCCAGCTCGGAACTTCATACTTGTCAGGCTTTTTATCCTCGCTCACGGTCCATACTCCTCAGGATTGACTAAAAAACGTTCCTCCGAACATTTTATTTTAACCGCCGGTAGAGATGGAGCGGGATGAAGTTGGAGTGGCTATCTTTCTTAGTCTCTCTAGTGCCATTCGTGGAACTCCGAGGCGCATTTTTCATGGCAGCGGTCTTCTATCCGCTGGAGGTGGCGCTCGTAGGATGCGTTGTGCTGAACATCTTAGTTGTACCGATTGCTTTCCTCATCATCGACTTCATACTGCCGAGGCTCGCATCCAGATACAAGACCATCGACGGGTTTTTCAGATGGGCCAGGAGAAGAGCCGAAAATCACGGCAATCTCACTTTTAGCATGCTGCTGCTTTTTGTCGCGGTTCCGATCCCCGGATCAGGGGCATACACAGGATCGCTGATAGCATGCGTCACCGGCATGAAAAGGTCCAGAGCATTTATTGCTATTTCGCTGGGAGTGTTATTTGCAGGCCTGATACTGTACTCGATCGTCAAAATGACCTATGCGTCGTGAACGATGGATAACATATTTGTTTTTAATATAACAAATAAGGAGCACCTTTTTATCTTATGAATTTTCTATTACAGTAATGGTCATCAACTCAAGCCAGAATCACGATCAAACTTATTCTGGCTGGAAGGGCGTCAGCCCGTGGAAGAAAAAAATCTGAGAGAGCTGGTAGCCGAAAAAATTAACAAAAAGGAGGGTTCGGCTGTGCGAGATGATAGCGGTACTGTAAAGTACGTGATACACGCGAAGATAGAGGCAAGCGGTGTTGTTGAGAGGCCTGATGTGGTCGGAGCCATATTTGGACAAACTGAGGGGTTGCTCGGGGAGGATCTGGACCTCAGAGAGCTGCTTAAAACCGGAAGGATAGGCAGGATAAACGTTAACATAAACTCCGTCCAAGGAAAGTCCACCGGAACGATAAGCATACCATCAAGTCTTGACAGGATAGAAACCGCGATAATAGGTGCGGCGCTGGAAACAATAGAAAGAGTCGGCCCGTGCGAGGCCAAAATAACCGTTGAAAAAATAGAGGACGTCAGGGGTGTCAAGCGAAAGTTCGTCATAGACCGTGCGAAGAAGCTGTTGGAACAGTTCGGAGAAACCGCAACCGAATCTCAGGAGCTGACTGAAAGAGTTAAGGACTCGATAAGGGTCGAAGAGATATCTGAATATAAAGGTTTGCCGGCTGGGCCTGGGGTTCAGGATTCCGATGCTATAGTGATAGTTGAGGGCAGGGCAGATGTCCTCAACCTGCTCAGGGCAGGGATAAGAAACTCCATAGCGGTGGAGGGGACCAATATACCTGAAGCGGTGGTGGAACTCTGCAAGGGTAAGACCGTGACGGCATTCTTCGATCACGACAGAGGTGGAGAGCTTATAATGAAAGAGTTGCTTCAGAGGGCTGACATCGATTTCGTGGCAAAGCCTCCGCCCGGAAGAAGCGTTGAAGACCTCACGCGAAAGGAGATAATAAAGGCGCTGAGGGAAAAGGTACCAGTGGAGCAGGCAATTCTCGAGCAGAGGATAAAGTTCGAACCGGAATCGAGGAAAGAGCATGGAAACCACATCACCGATATTCTGGAGAGGATCTTAGAGTCCCTGAAAGGAACCCTCAAAGCGGTGCTGCTTAATGGCCGTCTTGAACCGGTATCCGAGGTTCCCGTGAGCGGGCTCAGGGATGCGATCACCAACGGCGAGGATATCATGGCGGTTGTCCTTGACGGAGTAATCACGCAGGAACTTTCAGAGCTAGCTGCATCAAAGAACGTGAAGTACATAGTCGGGGTACGGTCAAGAGTTACTGCACCCCCAAAGGACATCAAGGTTCTTACACTTGATGATATCAGGTTCAGAAGACCGTGATTATTTTCTAAACCTGATCTCCATGGCAATTGCCGTTTCACCGTCTTCGTAGTAGTACGGTAGCTCCTCCATTTTCCTGAATCCGAGTCCCTGGTAAAACCTCTGGGCCCGGATATTGCTTTTCCTGACCTCCAGTCTTATCACATTTGACCCCTTTAACACGAGCTTCTCCATGACCTTCTGCATCAGGGCGCTCCCGATACCGCGGCACCGATAATCTGGATCAACTCCTATCGCCAGTATGTGGCCGGTGGCCCCCCATCTCAACGCTCCGATAACATAACCAACCACCTTTCCGCATACCTCCGCTACATAAAAGGTATCTGGATGCAGAAGCATGAGCCTGTGCAACAGCGAAATGGGGTATGGATCCGGGAAGCATCTATACTCTATCTCCAGCACAACCGGCAGGTCCATCTCTGTTACTTCCCTCAGTGAGAACCTTCCGTCCTCCATGGAATTCCCCAAAATATATTTTACGGACATGATAAAATCAGTGAGTGATGACATGGTAACACCCAAAAAAAGGGGCACAAGATTCGAATACAGGGTCGCCTACCTATTTGAAAAATACGGTTATTCTTGGGACAGGTCAAGAAGCTCCATGGGAATAGATCTCAAGATCACAAGAAACGGCAAGCTCCGTTATCTAATCAGCTGCAAAAAGACTTCAAAAAACGGCCCGATATACATCCCGCTCGAAGAAGTTTCAAGACTTGAAAAATATTCCAGAGAAACACGGGCTGATGGGATGATATGCTTCGGCTTTAACAGAACAGCCATCTTTTTTCTGAAACTTAAAGACGTCGCGCTGCTCGAGAAAACGCGCCAGTACTACAAAATAAATCGCGGCGATGGACATATTCTCGAAAACATGCTAAAGAAGATCAGATAATTTGTATCGTTGTCTGATTATCCCGCTAACTTTCAGGTCGATTGTCTTTGGGGAATCCTATTTCTTGGCAGATTGAGGCCCAGAAAATTCATCACCGGTCTAACGCTTTTGGTTCCATACCTCCACCTCAGGTATGCCCAGTAGAAGAAGAATCCTGCGGCTTTTATTATCCGTTCGTTTTCTCTCTTCCATATTTTTATATTCCTATCCCACGCGGTTGCTATGATCTCCCACTGAAGCTCAGTCGTGTTTTCAAACCCGACGCATTTTTCCTTTTCCCAGTAAGTGCCCTTTATCGGGATGAAGATGACCGGAACGTAGAACAGCTTCTTGTCCTTTATCCTATCAAAAAGCTCGAGAGTTGCAATCGTATCCTCCTCCGTCTCATCCGGAGACCCAACCAAAAATGTGCAGAGCGGGTACCAGCAGTTATCGTTCAGTATCCCCAGCCCGGTGTCTACTATTTCATGCCATCTGTCAACCGTGAACGGAAGGGCTTTCCCACGCATACCTTTCTCCATGAGTCTGACGCTGCCGGTTTCTATTCCTATCTCCGCGGTGGTGTATGTCTTTCCGTTAAGGCGGCGTTTTGATTTTTCCAGCAATATCGGGCTGAGCTCCTCGATCATCTTGGGGTCTGCTACTACCGGCGCGATTGCCGCATGCGACAGATGAATTTCCTCAACGCCTGGGTATCCGGCTATCCTCGAAAAAAGTTCAATGACCTTTTCCCTGTTAGGAACGAAATTTGGGCCGACCTCGTAGAGAAAGATATCGTCCGAAATAACGAATATTGATTTTGATCCTCCCTTTACGTTTACCTCAACCTCCTTCATTATGAAATCGATTGGGAAAGAGTAACGCTTCTTCGTTGTAGGGTAGCAGAACTGGCATCCTCTCCCGCACCCCCTCGTTATCTCAATACAGCCATAACTCGCAGGCCTGATTATCGGAGGAATGTTGTCACGCTCTGGATCGACTTTTTCCATAGTTATGTCTCTCGGAACATCTTTACCTTCGAGTATGTCACGCACTAAGCTGCCCAAACCGCGTTCCACGTCCCCGTGGACAAGCACGTCTATGCCAAACGCATCCTGCATTTTGACCTCCTTTATCTGCCATGCGCCCGGGCCTCCCACGACAAGCTTTGTTTTTGTCCTGTCCCTTTCACGTATCACGGGGTGCTCCATCAGCTGTTTAAAGTAAAAATAGTTAACAGAATCACCGCCGAACCCAAGAAGCTCATTGTAGGTCCTGCTCACATATGCGAACCCCATGGGGTCATGGCTCGAAACGCCTATCATTTTCGTATTCTTCCCAACAAATTTGCTTAGGGTATTCGGATGTGCGACAGCAACACTTTCCTCGCCAAATTCTCTCGCCAGAATCGCCTCAATCCTGCGCAAACCATAAGAAACGAATTTTGGTCTTCCCTGATCATCAAGCTTTGGTTCGAAGTATCTGACAAGAAAACGGCGAACGAGCCTGTGCGGGAAAGTAGACATAAATGCCACGAACGGGTCTCCGCCAAAATCGCTCATTGTAGGCAGATCAGATGTTAAAACTATCGGATAACCGTTGGTCCCCTCCTCGGATCCGGAACTGCCCTCCCCGGCTCGCGTTCCCCCAGAAAACACTCTCGAAAGCATTTTTACCTCCAGACCTTTATCCATTTCATCTATCTGAAAAAATATATTCGCCCCTCATTTAATTTAAACTCGTGAGTTATTTGAACCAATCCCCCCCAGCAGATTTTTAATGGCGTCTCGCAAGAAATCTTACGCCTGATGTTTAAATCCAGGCGCTCCAGCGAACTCGAAAAGCTCAGATAAAGACTTAAATCGTCGGTTAAATTAGTTATTGGATTAGATGGCTAACATTCCACCCGAAGTCGCATGGTTGATCCCGATAGTCGTGCCGTTCATAATAGGGTTTCTCATCGGGGCGCTTGTAAAAAAAGCATTCAAAATGATACTCATCCTCGCGGCACTTGTGGTCGTGCTGGTTGTGACAGGTGCTATCGGACTGACGTTCTCAGACATTATTGAAAAGGCGACCCAAGTGCTGCCAAAAATAGCAGGAGAGGGTGCCGGACTTATCAACATTATCCCGTACACATCTATCACATTCATCGTTGGGCTCATACTGGCTCTCTGGAAGATAAAGTCGTGACCAAGTTTAATTTTTATAAATCCCAGTATAGTCGATGATAACTCCTGTAAAAGGCTCACCGGCCGCGATTCTGAGGGTCGGAAAAGAGAGAATTCTCGCGGTTGCTGATTTGCACCTTGGCATTGAAAGCTGGCTCTCGAGAGATGGCATTTCGATTCCAAGCCAATCCCCAAAAATCAGGGCACGGCTTCTTGAACTCATAGATGAGCGTTCCCCTGATAGACTCATTATAATTGGGGACCTGAAACACGGTATTCCTGTATCGAGCTGGCAGGAATGGAGAGAGCTACCGGAGCTTTTGGAGGAACTGAAAAAACACGTTAAAGTTGAGGTCGTCAAGGGAAACCACGACGGGGGAATAGAGGAGATGCTTCCAAGCGGCGTGATAATCCACGATGCCCATGGAACCATTGTGGGAAAAAGAGTAGGTCTGATGCATGGACACACTTGGCCTTCTCCATCCATGCTGAAAACCTCTGTTATTCTGCTCGGGCACATCCATCCATCGGTAGAATTCAGAGATAAAATGGGCGGGCGCGCAACCGCTCCAGTTTGGTTAAGATGCACAATGAACCCAGAGAAGATGCCTAAAAAAATTGAAAAACATGCCGGGAAAAAACTGCCCAAGTTGATAGTTCTCCCGGCTTTCAGCGATCTTGTGGGATATGCCCCGGTGAACAGGGAAATGCCGGGCGAGCTGATAGGTCCACTTTTCAGGTCGGGAGTGGTCAACCTATCCGATGCTGAGGTCTACATGCTAGACGGCACATTTGTCGGAAAGGTCAACGATATGAAAAAGCGGAATCAATTCCGCTAGCACAGCACCTTTTCGATTGAAAATATTCTCGCGTGGATCTTTCCGTCCTGTCTTCGGAGCTCTGAAACACCTACGAACTTTCTTCCCTTTCGAATAAGCATTCTCGGGCCATAGTAATCCTCGGCCGCGAGTTCGGCCCTGAGCCTGCTATCGACCACCAGAATCGCCCCTCCCGGGACAACCCTCTCCACCTCGAACTCGTGCACTTCGCCCACGTGAAGAGACCGGGCTGGAAAAATCATGTCTCCTCTTATATCAACCTGACACTCCTCCTTAAGTTTTGAAATAGCCGCTTCGAATGTGGATATATCATGTCCCTCTGAGGCCAGTTTCTCCCTGAGCGCTTCAGATGATATTCCTTCCCTTCCAGAGGCAAGAACCAAGTCAAGAACGCTCCTCGACATATTTCTCATTTCGACCTCATCCAAAGTTTCCGATTCTGAATCGAACTCAGAATCCTGGCCCAAATCCTGCAAACATTTATCGGCATCCTCGAGAAGCTCTTTCGGCATTATTTTAGTCTCCAGAGCCGCTGTTCTAAGAATCGGTTTCAGGTCGGAGTTCAGGCTCTTTATCACCCTCCGCATCTTTTCCGCCATCTTTCTGCTGGCATGAAGGTATGCAACGTCAACAGTGCCATCTGCGGCCAGAATGACGACCTTTCCAAATCTCCTCCTTCCGGTCCTGCCCTTTCTCTGTATGTACCTTATCTCGCTTGGAACGGGCTCGTAGAAAACCACAAGATCAACGCTCGGTATGTCAAGACCCTCCTCCCCTATGCTGGTCGCCACTAGGACGCTTATCTCTCCGCTCGAAAACCTCCTCAATATCTCTGCCTGCTCATCCTGAGAAAGCCCTATGTCGCCCTCTCTGGTTGCCTGACCGACGAATCTCTCTGCTCTTATCCCGGCCGCGGAGAGCCGTGAGACAAGATGGGCCGCTGTATCTCTATACTGAGTGAAAAGAATCACTCTGGACATCGGACTTGATCTGAGCTGCTCCGAGATTATGCCACATGCCAGTTCAACCTTTGGATGCTCTCCCACCTCTCCTGACTCGAGAAACCCGTAAATTCCCTTCGATGCGAGCTCCGAAACGATACCGCTGTGCCCCCTCCTCCCGCTTTCCTTTATCCTTTTCAGGAAAGCGTACAGCGCATTCGCCCCTTGGCTTTCAAGGAGCTCCAGGGCGTGATATAACGACAGGGCGGACGAAAGAACCGAAATCGCGCCGAAGAGCGGGCCTCTTCTGTTTGGTGGAACCGTATGCAGCATTTTTCTAAGTTTATCAGACGTTTCTATCAGGTCAGTCCTGAATATGTACTTGGGCGGTTTTTTTATGACTCCCATGGCAGAAAGCTTTCCCAGCCTGGCATCGAGGCTTTCCCTTACTTTTCTGGAAATCTCCTGGTACTCAGGCGGCAGTGGGACTGTAATCCACTGAACAGAAACCCTGCTGATGTACGGTGCGACATCAGGATCCTCCTCAGTCCTTGCCTCTATGTGCTCGATGAAGAGGGCGTCGCATATCTCCTTTATTTTGTCCCTATCGGCGCCAGGGCTGGCCGTAAGCCCCATTATGATCGGATGAGGAGACTCGTTTACGTACGCCTTAGCAACCTTCGTGTAAGAGTAATTTTTTCTCGCCCGGTGACACTCGTCGAATATCATGAGGCTGAATATGTCTAGCCTTAACCCTGAATCGTGGTCGTTCTCAATCACCTGCGGCGTCGCTATGAAAACTCTCGCATTTCCCTTCCACGCTTTAAAACGCGTCTGAGGTGACTGCTTTCCGGTCAACAGCTTTACGTCCTCGGGCCTGATCCTCAGAAGTCTGATGAACGTATTTCTGTGCTGGACTGCTAGAGGCCTAGTCGGTGCCATTATCAGCACCTTCATGTGGCTGTGGTTGTAGAGAAAGTGGGATGCCACCAAGGCTGCTATGACCGTCTTGCCGAGAGCGGTCGGCAGGACCACCAGAGTGTTTTCCTTTACGGCCCTTTTCGCTATGTTTAACTGATACTCTCTCAGCTCGATCTCACTTGCCCTGACAAGTGGATTGATAAACTCAGTGGTTTTTGATTGATCCTCCATACGCTCACCTTTAAACTCAAATGACTTAGTTATAACCTCTGGGGCGCTTATATCCTACAGAAAAAATGTGTCTTTGATGCTATGAAAGCTTTGGCGTTGCTGACTGCGGTGGTTATCATGTGCGGCTTATGCCAGGCGGAGGAGTGGCCGACTTTTAGAAGGGACTCACTGCAGACAGGATATTCACAGGACGCTGGACCTGAGAGGCCAGATATCGCGTGGTCCGCTGAAATAGAGCATTGTACGGTACACCTGACCGTTTCTGAATACATCGCATACGTTGTAAGCGGAGAGTATGTTTATGCCATCAACGTGTTTAACGGCTCTAGGATATGGACAGTAAAGATGGACGGAAACGTGTCACCAGTTACGGTTTACGGCGGAGATATCTACTTCGGAACGGCTAAAGGTACAATCCACTGCCTCAAAGGAAAAACCGGATCGTTGAACTGGAGCAGCTCTGTTTCCGGAGGCGTCTATGATGCCCCGTTGATTGCCAACGGCAGGATATACCTGATCGCGGGCACAAATGTTTACTCAATTTACCCATCAACGGGGCAAAAAATATGGGAAAGATCTCTCGAAGACACCGTCACTGGGCTCTCTGCAGATTCGAACTCTGCGGTGGTGGTCACGGAATCTGGATGCGTATGGAACTTTGACCCAAACGGGGGAATCTTGTGGAAAGTTGCGACAGGAGAGGAGATAATTCACGCTCCGTCCATATCAGATGGCCTGATATACGTCAGTGCTGGAAACAGGCTCATAGTCATAGATAACGGTGCCGTTGCCGAGAATTTGGAGTTTGGATCAAAAGTTGGACCCGTTTCCGTTGGGCCCGATACCGCATACTTCGGGTGCGAGAACGGATCTGTGGTCGCGATTACTAAAAACACCTTTGAGGAAAGATGGAACTACGTAACTGGAGGAAAGATACTTTCTCCACCTGCAATAGGCAAAAATAGGATGTATGTTGTTTCTGGAGACGGTTGCCTTTACTGCATAAGCGCCGAAAACGGAGGGCTTATCTGGAAATCGAGGCTTGGGCTGAAGGAAAACTCCTATCCGGTCATCGCTTATCTCAAGATATTCGTCTTCTCAGGCAACAGTGTGTACTGCATCGGGAGCTGGGGGTCCGTGCCGAACGGTGCCCTGACCAACGGTCTTATCTACTTAATAATCTCAATGTGCTTTTTTGCCTCCATTTTTGCTCTGAGAAAATTATCGCCCGAGGAAAAACCGGACAAAAAGCGAAAAGCTGTGAGAAAGCACGTAAGGAAAAAGAGAAGCGGAAAAAAACACAGTAGATAATGGACCTAGCCCCGCTCCCTGAAAATTCTAAATGAGTACTTTATAAGCAATGGTGCTACCACCGTGGTCGCGAGGACTATCAGCACCGTCAATGAGAGAAGAGAATGAGAGACAACGCCCGATTTCACGCCTATGGCGGCTATGACCAACGCCACCTCCCCTCTGGGAACCATCCCTACTCCAACTCTCAGAGAATCTCCGGCAGAAAAACCGCCAATCAGAGCACCAACCCCACATCCGAGTATTTTGCTGATGAAAGACATGACGATCACAACCGATCCGACCAGAATGCCTATGCTTGCGAGCTCACCAAAATTCATCCTTACGCCCATTTCTGTGAAAAAAATTGGAATGAAAAGAGCGTAGCCAATTGTTGTGATCTTGGCTCTCAGCGATTTTGCCACGGGAAGTCTGCTCATGACCATGCCTGCCAAAAAAGCCCCAGTAATTGCCGCCAAGCTCACTAACTCCGAAAGCGCGCTAACGAGGAATATTATCACAATTGTCAGGGAGAGTATAACCTCCTCAATGTTAAATCTCCCGATAAAACGCATTATTCCGGGTAAAATCTTGAGGCCGAACAGAAGCACTAGCACTATGAAAATAACCATCAGCGCTACGACCCGCGAAACTCCAAAAAGCGAGAGCGATCCCAAGGCGGCGCCAGAAAGCACGCTCAGAATCATTATCCCCAGAATATCATCGATCACGGCCGCCTCAAGAATCGCCACACCAACTGGGGTGTGGAGTTTTCCTATGTCGACAAGCGCTCTAACAGTTAGACCAACGCTTGTGGCGGTGAGGACGGCGCCAAGGAAAGCAGCCTCGATGGTCCCCCACCCCAAAAACCATGCCAACGCGAAGCCAAAAATAAAAGAGACCACAACTCCGGAAGAAGCCACCGCAATCGCGACCTTTCCCGATTTTTTAAACTCATCAATATCTATGGACACCCCGGCGAGGAAGAGTAGTAAAATTATGCCTATATCGCTGAAAACGTTCACCACACTGCCTGAAGGTGAATCCAGATTTATGAATAGATGATGTCCGAGAATCAAGTTCGAAATCTGGCCAGCAACAAAAGGCCCTATCATAATCCCGGAGATTAGTTCACCAACTACGGGGGGCTGCTTCAATCTCGAAAACAGTTCCCCGCCTAACCGCGCTGAAAGCAGGATAACCGCCAAGTAGATGAGAACGGAGGATATCTCAACTTCCATATTTCTCCCCAGTTTTCCACATATGAAACCAACGGTGTACCTCAAAAAAAGAATGCCCGGCAACCTCCAGATCTAAACTTCACCTTAGAAGCCTGTAGAACTCAATTATCTTCCTGAGATTGATGAGCCCCACAAGTTTTCCTCTCTCCGTGACAGGAAGACTTCTCAACTTATGAATTGACATTATGTTAAGCACCTCCTCCATGTTCATATCTGGTGAAACCGTGACAGGATCTCTCGTCATTATATCTCCCACCTTAGTTGCCATCCTCTTCTTCAATTCCTGCACCATATCGGGGCCTACAACCGCCCTCTTTAAAGGTACCTGAAGAATCTGGAGCACATCGCTCTCGGTGACAATGCCTACGACTCTCTCCTTTTTGTCAACAACCGGAAAACTTCCCTCGATCTGGGAGAGAAGGCGTTCGATTAGCTCATCTATGGGGGTTTCTGGATTTACCTTTCTCGGCTTTGTGTTCATCACGTCCTTAACCTTTATGAGCCTAAGTTGCTCCGGATTTATCGGTCCTCTTATCGCTGTGATTCGAATCCCAATTGCTACTCTTTTTCTGCCTTATTAGCATTGTACATCCGGATTGAAGTGGTGGGGTCGCCGAGATTTGAACTCGGGTCACCGGCTCCCGAAGCCGGCAGGATGGACCAGTCTACCCCACGACCCCCTGTAAAAAATATCGTCTGCAAGTAAAAGCTTACGAGTTCATTGTCCTGATTCAGGTCTTTCTTCCCTCAAGCAGATTCTCAAGCTCTTTCTCCAGCCACGCCACTGGCGCTTCCTGTATACCGATCTTTTTCTTCCCTTTAGAGCGCGCCTCCTTCACCTCAACAAGTCCGAGTCCCTCCATTCTTTTTAAATACTCCCAGAACTGGCTCTTCTCTCGTGGCTGCTCTCCGTATTCTTCGCATGCCGCACGATATGTTTTGTCTAGGTCTTCCCTTAACGTGTACGCCTTACCGGAAGATCTGAGTCTCCTGCACAGAGAGAGCAGAAGTATCTTTTCGTGGGGTAACAGCTCGCGCAAAACCTCGCGCTTGATAACCGGATAAACCTCGGCCTTTGCCTCCCTGACGTGCTCCGGATTGACCGAACTCTCTAACTTTCCATCTGCGATGAGCCCTGCCCTCCACAACAGCTCGAGCGCAAATCTAGCATCTCCAGTTGAAGATGCGATGTCGGCTATAAGATCCACAGACTCCTCCTCTACGGCCCCGGGTTTGAATGCCTCGTGGATTCTCTGCTGAAGTATGTCTTTAAGCTGCTCGGCAGTGTACCTGTTAAGCTCAAGCACGTTATGCATAAACGTGCTCTGTGTCGGGAGGTCAAGCGATTTGAGAAACTCCCTGTCCTTAGCAACAGCTATGATACTTATTCTGTTAGGCTGGCCTTCATCCTCATACATCCTAGTCAGCGAGTACATCAGGTCGGGACCCTCCATGCGGACGTAATAGTCTATTTCATCAAGGCAAAGGGTGAGGTATGCATCGTGCGTCCTCATGTAGGTTGAGATCAGATCTATCAGTTTTTCCGGTGACAGCCCATGATGAGGCCATTTTGGATTGTAATGATGATGTATTTTGGATATGATCGAAAAGTAGCTCTTGTCCTTTCTGCAGTTTATGTGGAGATAGCTCAGATTCATTCCTCTCCCCTTCGCCGTAGCCTCCAGATCGGCGCCAAACCTTCCCGCTATGGCAGTCTTTCCTACCCCAACGCTTCCTGTGATTAAAACCCGCTGGCTCATCCTGTTCTCCAGGAGAGGTCTAAAAACTCTGATTAACCATCTAAACTCCTCATCTCTGTGCACCAAAACCTGAGGGACGTAGTCTGGAGAGAGTTTGCTCGCGTCCCTGAAAACTGACGGCCTTTCCAGTTCCTCCTCGAAGAGATTCCTCATTTGCACCCCCAGTATGAGATTTGCTGAGGCTCATAAAAACGGTGCAATCATGCTATCCTTACCATGTGTGTCTGGAAATACCCACTAATCACAGGTATGTATCCCCTCAGCTCTGAATCTAGCCCCGGATCTCCCGTATCCACCTTAAGTACTGGTGTGAGGCTCAGTTTTTGAGGAGTGGCCAGAACTATGATGTTCTTCTTTCCAACCTTTTTGATAACCCTAGGGCTGATCTGCTGGTTCCCTCTTCCGAAGATGAATCCCTGTCTGCCAAGAGGACTCACAACAATTGCGGCAGGATTCTTCTCAATCTTCTCCATTATCTGATTTTCATTAACATCCTTTCCAACAAGTTTATAGTCAAGTATCAAATCCACACCAAGCAGGGTAGAGTCATATATCCCAAGCTCTTCGGCGACTGCCCTTGTGGTTGTTCCCGGGCCAAGTATGTAAACCCTCCCTTTTTCCATTAACTCGACCATCCATCTTGCTATGGCCTTCTGGTCAGCTGTTTCGAACCCGGAGCTACTCTCCTTTCCAGTCTGCATCATGACCGGCTCATAGGGCACAACGGCGTATCCCTTCAGACTAACCGCCAGCTCGTCCCTCCTGTATGTATCCTCGTCTATATCCATCACCTCGGCCTCTCTGACCGGTAACCCTCGTGAAAGAAAAAGCGAGGCCACATCTCCCGCGGCGCTCGGTGTGTTCGCAAAAACCGCTGAATATATCTTCACTCCTGATGGCACTCCTAAAATTGGGACCTTGCTTCCGGCGACCTCATAAACGTCTCTCGCTGTTCCATCCCCACCTACAAACATCACAAGATCCACTCCCATCTCGATCATCTTTTTTACCGCAAGCTTTGTGTCCTCCGCTGTGGTCTGCCCCGGCTTTATGCTGCCTATGACTGTCGGCTCACACCCGCTCTCTCTCACCACGGTCTCACCCATTTCTCCGGGATATGTTATTACCTGAACCTGATCTCGCATCCTCGTCAGCCTCTTCATGGCTTCTAGTCCTCTTTTGTGAGAAACCGGTTCCGCACCGAGCTCAACTGCCCGTCTCAGAGCCTCTGGTCCATCAGTTCCCTTCAATCCCACGCGTCCGCCCATTCCGGCGATCGGGTTCACGACAAACCCTATTTTCCTCATCTGTCTATCAACTTCCGTTTTCATCTTGCTGATGCCCTGAGAGATACATTCTCCAGCTAAGTATTGGTTCCTTCGCTGCCTTCACCTCATCCAGCCTGCCGATTGCCGTGCACAGAGGAGCT
The DNA here is from genome assembly GCA_038851075.1 of Hadarchaeales archaeon (SeqCode). Lineage (GTDB taxonomy): Archaea > Hadarchaeota > Hadarchaeia > Hadarchaeales > Hadarchaeaceae > JAWCKV01. Next base: position 57,238 of record JAWCLG010000002.1, read on the forward strand.
GAACGCAGAAGCTCAGGATTTTCTCTCGCATCTTTAGCGATCTCCCGCATCACGCCGATGAACCTGTCAAGCTCCTCCTTTGTTTCCGTTTCAGTTGGCTCCACCATAAGAGCCTCGGAAACTATTGGTGGAAAGTAATAAGTCGGCGCGTGCATGCCATAGTCAAGAATTCTCTTTGCGACGTCTCTTGCTGTTACTCCAGTCTCCCTCTTGAGCGGCTCCGCTGTAAATACCACCTCATGCTTGCATACTCCATCAAACGCCGGCTTGAATCCGTCTATCTCTGATATTTTTTTTCTGATGTAGTTTGCATTCGCAACCGCTGTTTCAGTGACCTCCTGAAGTCCCTCTCCTCCCATCATCAGAAGGTAAGTATAAGCCCTGACAAGCACGCCGAAGTTTCCATAAAATGACCTGATCTTGCCTATCGAGTCCGGCCTGTCATAGTTCAAATAATATCTATTTTTTTCTTGATCGTACTCTATGAGAGGGACCGGCAAGAACCTCTCCAGCTTTTCGTTCACGCCCACCGGACCGGAACCGGGCCCTCCTCCGCCGTGTGGTGTGGAGAACGTCTTGTGAAGATTTAGATGGACCACATCAAAACCCATATCTCCTGGTCTGGTCCTGCCGAGAATGCCGTTCATATTTGCTCCGTCGTAGTATAGAAGACCTCCAGCCTCATGCACTATTTTTGCTATCTCATGGATCCCGTCCTCAAAGAGACCCAGCGTGTTTGGGTTTGTGAGCATGATCGCCGCGGTCTGATCGGAAACTGCAGCTCTCAGAGCATCGATATTCACCCTTCCGCGTGAGTCAGACGGAATGACTCTCACCCTGAACCCAGCCATCGCGGCGCTGGCAAAGTTTGTGCCGTGGGCCGAGTCCGGGATTATAACCTCAGTTCTGTGATCCTCCCTGTAATTGTGATATGCTCTTATTAAAAGAAGACCAAGAAGCTCCCCATGGGCCCCTGCTGCCGGATGGAGACAGACCCTCTTTACTCCGGCAATCTCCGCAAGCATTCTCTCGAGTCTGTACATGAGCTCTAAGCATCCCTGAACTGTGCTTTCATCCTGATACGGATGAACGTTTGTGCTATCCATCCATGCCATCTCATCGCATATTTTCGGATTGTACTTCATGGTGCAGGACCCTATCGGATAAAAAACCAGATCTATGCAATAGTTCATCTGCGAAAGTCTTGTGTAGTGCCGCACAACTTCTGGCTCTGAAAGCTCTGGAAGATTGAGCGAGGTCCTCCTCAGTTTTTCCGGTATTTCAAAATCAGATGGCCTTTTCTGCGGCAGATGGACCCCTGTTTTTTCTGCCTTGCCAAGTTCAAAGATGATCGGCTCAAGTCCTGAACCGGTTGCCCACCTTGCCTGTCTGAAGTTCATAATCTCTCCTCCAGAATGGCCGAAACCGAATCGATAAACTTGTTCATATCATCCTCTGTATGAAGTTCTGTTGCGCAGACAAGTGATGTCTCTCCAAGCTCAGGGAACTCTCTCTTAAGCGGTTTACCTCCATGAACTCCCCTCATCAGAAGCTCCGAATTCATCTTTTCAATGCCGATCTCCTTTGAAACAATTTTCATTGTGAACTCATTGAAGTGCGGCGATTCGAATACGGGAGCAACAACGCCGCTTATTCTTCCAAGTCTCTTCATCAAGAATTTTGCATTGGAGGCGCAGATTTCTGCCACATCCCTGAGACCTCTAGGACCCATTGATGCGAGGTATATCGCGGCGGCTATTGCACAAAGCGTTTCATTCGAGCATATGTTGGATGTCGCTCTCTCTCGCCTTATGTGCTGTTCCCTTGTCTGAAGCGCCATTACAAATCCTCTGGTCTTTCCATCAACCGTGGTCGTCATTCCAGAAATTCTTCCGGGCAATGACCTTATCATCTTCTCCTCTCCCCTGCACGCGAAAAGGCCAAGCGCGGGGCCTCCAAAGCTCACCGGATTGCCAAGCGGCTGTCCCTCTCCAACAACTATGTCCGCGCCGTACTCGCCCGGTGGTTTCAGGAGTCCAAGCGAGATTGGATTGACCCCAACCACGAACATCGCCCCAGCCTCATGCGCCATTCGCTCTATTTCGTCCACCTGAACTTCAAGGAATCCGAGATAAGCGGGGTTCTCTATGTATACTCCCGCGGTGTTTTTGTCCAGTTTTCTCTTAAGGTCTTCCAAATCCACATTCCCGGTTTTTTTATTGTGACCAACTCTGACTATCTCAAGGCCTGCCCCTGAGGAGTAATTTTTGAGCACAGAAAGACGATCACGTGACATTATATCGGGTACCAGGAATCTTTCCCTTTCGGTAACGCGGGCGCACATCAGGGCTGCTTCTCCAAGGGCCGTTGCCCAATCATACATAGACGCATTTGCCACATCCAATCCCACAAGCTCACATATCATGCTCTGGTACTCGAAGAGAGCCTGCAGGACACCTTGGCTGACCTCCGCCTGGTAAGGTGTGTAGGAAGTTAGGAACTCTGCCCTTGAAACAAGAGCTTTAACGTGCGCGGGAACGTAGTGGGGCCAGACACCGCCGCCGAGAAAAACTGGAAATTTGGTGAAGGGGACGTTTTTTGAGAGAATCTCCGTAACATGCCTCCTAACCTCCTGCTCCGACATTCTGGGCGGAAGACTGAGCGGACGCTTTAGTCTGACCTCTTCTGGGATATCTGAAAAAAGATCTTCTACGCTGTTCACTCCTATATCGACAAGCATCTCTTCTCTAATCCTCTTGAAGCTGGGGATATAGTGGTGGCTCATCTTCTGCACTTAGCCAGATGTTTTCAAATACTCTTTGTATTGGCTGGCGTTCATCAGATTTTTAAGCTCAACGTCAAGATTCTTTGCGCTTATCGCGCATATCCATCCTTCATTATAAGGATCTGTGTTTATCAATTCGGGGCGTTCTTTGAGAACTCTGTTAACTTCAAGTATCGTTCCACTTACCGGGGCATATACCGCCGAAACTGCTTTAATTGACTCTAGAACCGCAATCTCCATATCCCTCCCCTTTTTTTCCTCAAGCTGTCTGACTGCCTGGCCCTCTGCCGGAAGCTCAACGTAAACTATGTCCCCCAGCTTTGACTGTGCGTAATCTGTGACCCCCACTCTCACCATGGTGCCCTCTATCTTCGCCCACTCATGATCTCTCGTGTAATAGAGACCCTCAGGAATTTTTGTTTCAACTCTGCTCATATCTTGCACCTTTTCCACTATTCAACCTGCAGTAAAAACCCTATCCCCCATCTCTTTCTTTATTCTTTCTATCTCAACCAAGGATGGTGGTCGGGGGTAGTTGTAAATCGGCCCTCGAGGAGATTCATTGAAAAACGGCCTGTTACAATGCGGACAACCGGATGTCATGAAAGGCTTCCCCGTGCTCACTATTCCGTCTAACCTTTTCTCCTTGATCCCAAAGCTAATTATCCTTCCGCCTCTGAATTCAAAGTCCTCCACCCTCGCAAGTTCACATGAAACAAGATACCGGATCACCTGAACCCTCCGATACGTTCTTATCTCCGGCTGGGGTCTGTTTTCCAATGGTGTTCCCCTCACCGGAAAAAACGCGAAGAGCCCCGTATCTACTCCAAGGTCATGCATCTGCTGAATTGTTCTCGCAATTTCCACCTCGCTCTCTCCTAATCCGACGATAAGGTGTGTGGTCGCCTTGCCGAAAACCCTTCGTGCTTCGACTAGGGCCTCAATATGCTTCGTCCAAGTATAGTACGGCCCCTTCATCCTTGCGAAGATGGCAGGAGCTGAACAGTCAAGTGGGATACACATCCTCTCAGCTCCAGCCTCTCTGAGGGCTTCTATCCCTTCAAGGCTCAAAGGCGGACAGCATACTGATATCGGGGCGCCGCAAACTTCGCTCAATTCCCTGACCGTCTGGAGGAGATCAGGGAAAGAATTTTTGTAGTTAACCTGCTGAACACATATTCTCCCGAAGTCCGATCTCGCCAGCCTTTCCACCACTTCCTCGGCCCTCCACTCCGGCCAGATCACTCTCGAGACGGTAGAGGGGTCCCCCACTGCCTCCTTCGCCTTAGGACAGAACCTGCAGTTCGACAAACATTTTCCATTTCTATCGATCATGATATGGGCGGTGGAGGGAGCCACCTCCTGCTTTCCGCCCCAGAGACCTAGGACTATTCCCGTCCCGAATGCCACTCTCAACCTTTCAACCATCTGACCCACTCTCTTGCCCCGAGAGGCACCGAACAGCACACGTTCATCACGCCGATCCTTATCCCCATCCCAGATGCCTGCTCAACAGTCTGTCTGCTTGGAATCTCCATCCTGTCCACCCCTGCCATTAGGGCTTCCCGCTCGTATTCCTCTCTATAAATTCCTTTGGGCCTCATGCAACCTAGAGAGATCTCTCCAGATATTAGCCCCCTTGCCCTGGCAATCACCTCTCCGACTGATTTTGGATCTGGGGGACATACATCGTGCAGAGCTGTATCCTGAGCGGGCACGAAAATCAGAAAAACGATGACCTCAGGATCTGCCTCCGCTGCTATATCTACCGCTCTTTCCCCAAGCAGCTCCCCTCCATGCGCGCCTATACATACGTGGGGGACCACATGAGGGATGTGTCTGCGAAGATCGTTCATGACCCTCATGTAGTCTTTTGGAGTCCTGTCAAGCCCTGTCATGAGTTTTATTGTCCTGCAATCTCCAAAGAGTTCAAAGTCCACCAGATCTATACCCGCCCTGCCAAGCTCCCTCGCCAGCCAGCTTGGAACAAGTCCGGTGTGCGCCGCCAAGAAAAGGTTTGTTTCCTCCTTTATCCTCTGGATGATATCAAGGTATGAATTCAGCGGCACATATCCATCTTCATTGCACCCTCCGCTTAACAGAACTCCAAATGCCCCACTGGCCTCCAGATCCAAGCACCTGTCGTATAGATTCTCAGGGGTCAAGCACGGAATCATTCCCTTCAGGTACCTGCCCCTGCATCGCGCGCACATCAGCTCACAGCTCACGCCTGTTATGGATATCGCTGGAAACCTGTCTCCTGGAAAACTGGCAATGAAATGTCGCTGCGCAGCCTGCGTTGTTCTCACCTCATCGCGTTCCACTCAACGGATGCGTATTTCCTCCTCAGCTCCAGCGCAAGCCTTAACTCATCCTCCATAATATCCCCGCGGAAAATCTCTGCCTCCATGACCTCCATGAACCCCTGAATCATGTGCTCCCTCACCTCCTTAATGTCAGGCCTTCTTTTGATCTCCCTTTCCACAGTGGTTACTCTATCGTAAACGCTCTCTATCCCCTTATCCGATATTTTTGCTCCACCGACCCTTAGTACCTCAAACATCCTCCTCACATCTGGAGAAATGAGTATAGTTCCGTGCTGCAGGACGCTCCCCCACCTCCGCGTCTGCGCGCTCCCAGAGATCTTCCTTCCTTTCACCTGGATGTCGTTTACTGGTCTGAAATCCGCCTCTACTCCCATCCTCCTGAGGCCGGACACCAGCCCCCCGCAGATGATCTCATAGGACTCTATTATGTCCCTCGGCACGTTCTCCTCACTGCACACAAAGCTGTACGTGAGTTCACCTTCGGAATCGTGAAAGACTGCTCCACCGCCTGTGATTCTCCTAACTACCTGCATGTGGTATCTGCCAGCTGCTTCAAGGTCGACCTCTCTGGCCAAACTCTGGAAAAAACCTATGGAAACAGCGGAGGGGGTCCATGTCCAGAATCTCAGGGTGCTCGGTGACCTTCCATTGGAGTTGAGCCTGAGCAGTGCTTCATCTATGGCCATGCTCGTGAAGGCATCGTCCCTGCGCATCGGCAAAACCCTAATCCTCATGGCTCCCAGCCGCCCTCATCACTGCCTCAACCCAGTGTTCAACGTCAACCATAGGCGTCTTGGCTCCGGTCCTCCCGTAAAATCTCCTCACGGCCTCCCTCACGGCCTCCCTCTCCACGGCCACGCCGATAAGTTCTCTCTCCAGCTCGAAAAGCGCCTCCTCAGGGTACATGAAGAAATCCCCGGTGATGGATACACGTGATATTCTGTTTTCCTCGATGCCCACTTCCACCCTTATCAGTCCCTTCGGGGCCTTGAAATCCGCCCGTCCCACTACTTCCACCTCGTGAGTATTTCCTCCCTTCTGAAGGTCACCTTGCTCAGGAAAAAGAGCCCAGCATCCGCTAGCCCCAGCGCCGCCGCAAAGAGTCCGAGCGAGAGCGGGTTGAGGGAAATCGAACCAATCATGTACATCATGTAGAATGCGATGAACGGCAAAATCGGGATGGAGCCGATCTGCATTGCCGCCCTGACATCGCTCACCTTGGACGAAACGAAAACGCAGAACGAAACTGAAAGGAGGGCCATCAGCGGGCAGTAGACGCAAAGCACAGCTATGGAGAGGAGATTGGGCAGAAGCAGGTGCCCCAACGCCTGAAACGTGAGCACATCCACCACGACTGTGAGGCAGACGAAGGAGAAAACCGTGGCGAGCATTGCCGGAATGAAGGCACCCAGCATCTTCCCGGCGAGAATTTCCAAATCCGTGGCTGGGGTCGCCAGGAGCGGCTCCAGCTGCCTGTTGACCTTCTCCCCCACGAAGGTGTAGGATGCTATAACTGAAGGCACCATGACCGGGATGACCATGAAAAGCAGGAGAGTCATGTTGACCATTGCCATTACCATTGCCTCTCTGTACGGAACACCTGCTGGGGCAAACGGCGGGAGCTCTTCACTGAGTGGCAACTCCATGTTCAAAACGGGATAGATGTACACGATCGGCAGGACAACGGAAAGCACAAGCGGCAGCACGACCATGCCGTAAATCACATATCTGTGTTTCCTCGCGCTCGCCATGTCCTTCTTCGCTATTTCCCAGACCCTATCTCTCCTCATTCCTTCCCACCAGCCTGAGGTAGACCTCCTCCAGGACGTTCGGCGGCCTCGTGACATACCTTATCCTCCCGCCCGCCCCCACCACAGCGCTGACTATGGAAGGATTCACCCTGTCCGGATCCTCCACCTCCACAAGCAGCCTGTTTCCCTCTGCGCTCACCCTCCCCACGCCCCTGACCCTCTTCAGCGCCCCCACGAACCTCCTGGCCGGACCTTCCAGATGTATCTCCGTTTTGGACCTCCCAAACTGACGCTCCAGCTCCCTCGTGGAACCAACCGCCACCAGCCTCGTGTTCAGTATTGCCACGCGATCGCATAGTCTCTCGGCCTCGTATAGGTTGTGAGTACACATCATTATCGTTCTCCTCTCCCGCTTCAGCTCCTGCACGAAATCCCTGACTATCTTCGCAGCATCAGGCGAGAGCGAGGCTGTGGGCTCGTCTAGGAACAGCACCTCGGGCTCGTGAACCATTGCCCTTATGATCGCTATCTTCTGCTGCATGCCCTTAGAAAACCTCCCCACCGGCTCATCCCTCCTTCCCCACAGCCCGACCATCCTGAGCAGCTCCTCTATGCGCCTCCTTCTTTTGGCCTCCGGCACGCCGTACATCCTGGCGTAGAAATCTAGGTTTCTGTACGCGCTAAGCTCCGGGTACAGCCCGGGGTTCTCTGGAAGGAGCCCGATGATCTCCCTTATCCTCATCGACTCCATCCCTATTTCATGTCCGCCGACAAACGCCGTCCCGGATGTGGGCCTCAGCAGGCAGCAGAGCATCCTTACAGTGGTTGTCTTCCCGGCGCCGTTAGGGCCCAGAAGCCCGAATATCTCCCCCCTCCTCACCTGCAGCGTGAGATCCTCAACTGCGGTCGTGCCGTCATATCTCTTGGTGAGACCCGCAAGTTCGACCATCACTTCAGCTTTTCCAGCCAAGCGCTCACCATCCCCTCGTTCCTGTCGCACAGTATGATTTTCTTCAGGGCCTTTGGCCTGAACCCCCTAACCGCGGAGATCATTGCCTCAGCGGCAGAGGCAAACGAAAGCCCACCGACCCCTGTGCCCATTCCAGGGAACACAATGCTTTCCGCCCCGACCTCATCCGCACACCTCAGCGCGGCCAGGACAGCCATTCTCACCTTCTCCTGGGTTGTGGGCATCGCTGGCCTCTCCATGGTTGGAGCGTGTATCACCCATCTTGCGGTGAGCCTGCCCGCGGTTGTCGCAATCGCCCTGCCGACCGGAACCGGAGCATGCCTGAGCGCCTCCTTTTCTATAACCTCCCCACCCGCCCTCTTCAGTGCCCCGGCGGCACCGCCCCCCATGTACATCAGGCTATTCGCGGGGTTACATATCGCGTCCGCCTTCATTCCCGTAATATCTCCGGTGGTCGTTTCCACCGCAAATACGCCAATCCTGCACTTTTTCACGCCACTCATCATTCTTTACCTAAAGCGTTCATAATTTTATTCTCACGCCCGATAGTACTCTTGGTGAAAAAATGAAAACGAGACTGAAAACGGTGCTTTTTGACTTTATCTTCGGCGGTCTCCTGGTTGCCGGCGCTCTGCTAGTGGCCGCGTTTCTCGGACCATCTGCCGGAGGCATCCTAGCCGGAGCTCCGATAAGAACAAGCGGAGTGATTCTATTGCAGTATCTCCACAAAGGACTGGAGTCAGCCGCGGAACTCACGAGGGGAGTGCTTCTAGCTATGATTGCAAACGTTGCATTCGCCCTCGTACTTTATCTAACGATGCCGAGATACGGGATAGTTGCCGGGTTTGCTGCTTCAGGGATTACATTTGCGGTTGCCGTGTCCGCGCTCAACATGCTGGTTCCGTGACCAAGCTCACTAGCGCCCCCCCATAATGGCGCGGAGAAGCTTTGCAGAGATGCCCTCAAGCGGGCTACCTTCATAAGAGCGTGATTTTAGATCCACCTCTCCAACAACCAGCTTCGCCAAATCGTTCACCACCCGTGACGCTTCGCAATCAGGGTCGTACACGATGAATGGCACACCTTCATGTTCAGCTTCTTGCACTCTTTGGTCCTCAGGAATCTCGGCGATTACCGGTACATCTCCGACCGCTCTCAACATGAATCCTTCTATTTCCTGCCGCGTGAGTTCGGATCTTCCAGTGGTTCGATTTATGACTATGCCTCTGGTCCAGGTCCCGAGCAGGTTTGCCATTCTGATTATTTTATGTCCGTCCACCATACTCGTATATGTTGGATTCAGCACGGGAATCATTTCCTTGGCTGCGGCCATTGATATTATCGTGTCCTCACCTATCCCACCGGGTGCGTCTATGAGAAGAAACTCTGTCTGCTCGAGGAGATCTGTGACTGCCTCTTCAACCTTTTCCCTTCTGACATTGGAAATGACCTCATTGATGTCGCCGAACCTGAAGCCCATAGGCACGACTTTTATACCATAGTTTTTATAAAGGACATCGCTTACTCTTGCCCTCCCCATCAACACATCCTGAAAAGATCGGCCTATTTTTGGCATCCCCAGAACTATCGCCAGGTTCGCCATTGTTAAGTCTGCATCGAGAATCGTGACATCTTTTCCCATGGCACCAAGTGCTATGCCCAGATTGGCCGTAATTGTTGTCTTGCCTGTCCCTCCCTTGCCAGAGGTTATTGATATTGAACGTGGTTTGTGCCTCACCGTCCTCCCTCTTTTTAATTTGGATAGGGGCTATAAAAAGAGAAAAAAACGAGAATTTTATTGATCGAGCATACCACCGAATGCGACCAAACTTGTTGTTATTTCTCACCAATCACCACGACAGAGAATGCTCCCCAGTTAAAACGATCGGATAAAATCGCAAAATTTATTTGCTTTGAAGAACAAACATAATGATAATGGCTGGAGCGAGGGGTTCTAGAGCGATTTCATCTAGGAAAGGGAGTAAACCCGATCCTGCACGAAGAGTGGCCAGAAGCATAATTGCTTTTACATTTATAATCGTGTGTATTTTCCTTACCCTCCTCATCCTGAATATACGAGGAATCATTGCTCTCAGGGGTTCGGACGTTTCTTTCTCTTTTTATCCATACGGTGTGTCTGTCTATGATGTCGTGCAGTTCACCGAAAACCCAAACAATTCTAACAAGGCAATTGTGACACGGATATGGGACTTTGGAGACGGGACAACGTCAACGGAAAACGCCCCCGTACACCAGTATACCTCTCCTGGAGAGTACACTGTCTCCCTAACACTGATTGATAGTGAAGGCAAACGTGAGACATCTTCAAGAAAGATATATGTCAGTGGATCGGATTCTTCAAACTGGGTTCTAGTCTGGAGCGACGAGTTTAACGGAAATTCCGTCGATCGGAGCAAGTGGCAATTTGAATTGGGCGGGTGGGGATGGGGCAACAACGAATTGCAGTACTACACGAATGGAGGGAATGCTAAAGTCGAAAACGGTTTGTTGATTATCACGGCAAAAAAGGAGAGAATGGGAAGCTGTAATTATACATCAGCTAGATTAAAAACACAGGGTTTGTTCGATATTCAATATGGCAGGATAGAAGCCAGACTTTCTGTGCCGATGGGAGATGGACTGTGGCCTGCCTTCTGGATGCTCGGCAGGAACATTGGATCAGTCGGATGGCCAAAATGTGGAGAGATAGACATCATGGAACACATTAACAACGAAACCACAATATATGGCACGATGCACTGGCATTACAACGGTCACGTTTCTTCAGGGGGGCAAGTGCTAAATCTAACTCCAAATTCCTTCCACGTATACGCCGTTGAGTGGGACTCGTCCTCAATAAAGTGGTTCCAAGACGGTGTACAATACTATGAGGTACCGATTCAGAACAGCATGGATAGCACTGAAGAGTTCCACCAGCCCTTCTTTATTATTTTGAACTTGGCGGTCGGTGGGAACTGGCCTGGCCCCCCCAGCTCAAACACGCCTTTCCCGGCGGAATATAAAATCGACTACGTCCGCGTGTTCAAACCTACAAGCTGAGCATCAGGCGGTGTGTAGCTTTTCGAAATACTTGCGCACCGGAGCAAACAACTCCGCCAAACCATGTGAAACTGCTTCTTTGAGGTCCGCCGGGTGTAGATTGCCCTCTGAGTAAAGTTTTCTCAGCTCTGAAGTCGTTTCTACTTCTATTGTACCACCATACTTCTGCGGCCTCTCTATCCTAAGCTTCCCCATGCGCTGTAATAATAGGTGTTCTGCGTATTCGATAACCGGGTTTCCATCTATTTTCTTTGGTGGGCAGAAGGCCTTTCCTATTTTTTCCTTTATCTCGCTAGGAGAATCGTCAACAGCCACAAAATTACCCTTACTGGACGACATCTTATCTGAGCCGTCTATTCCGCGAAGGAGGGGCATGTGAATGCATACTGGTTTTTTGTGTCCCAATGCCGGTAACTTCTCTCTGGCAATCATGTGAACTTTTCTCTGGTCTTCACCTCCAACCGCTATGTCGACGTTCAGATGGGCAATGTCCACCGCCTGCATGAGCGGATAAATCACTTGCGCCACGTCGGGATCCTCCATCCTTCTGGCTATTTCTGCCATCGATCTTCTAGCCCTCAGCAGCGTTGTCTGTGTTGCCATCTTGAATACGTCCATCACGTATTGTCTATCAGTCTGAAATTCAGAGCCCAACTTAAATTCGGTGGTACGTGGATCCAACCCCAAACCAATAAAACAACGCTTATTATATTCTGCTATCTTTCTTATTTCATCCAATTCTCCCTTGCCGTTTAAATACGCGTGAAGATCTGCCAGAAGAACCGTGACCTTGGCCCCCGCTTTTTGCAAATCCAGTAACTTGAACGCGGTTAAAACGTGCCCGAAATGTATTTTGCCTGATGGCTCATAACCGCAGTAAGCTGTGAATCTCCCGGCTGTCAGGTCGGCTAGCTCTTCGGCCGTGATCACCTCAGACGCGCCTTTAATAACTAGCGAGAGCCTTTCGTTCAACCTACCACCATGAAAAAGTCGTTACTATAACTAAAAGTCTACCGCATCGCTACTGAACCGACATTTTTCTGCGTCCCCTAGCTTTCCACTGGAGGACCCTGTCCTTCCACTTTTCAAATTTCTCTGTTTCAAACGAGGGCCCACCCCATTTTAAAATAAAATCTAAAAGACGAAAAAGATCTTCTTTTCTCCTTAACTCCAATCTATAAAGCCCGCCGCGCGTTACCACTTTACCCGCACCCAAAATTTTTCTAGCGGTTTCCACTGGATAGATCTTCTTAGAGTCTGCGTAAAAGACCGGATTGATGTAGCCGTATTTTATTTCTCCTTTTTTAGTTTTTTTTGTTATATTTATTTTATTTACTGTATAAACCCCTTTAAACTCAAGAAATGCTATAAGCCATCCTATATCATACTCTTTTCCTTTCATTTTATCTAATATATTTATCATAACTATTTATTAATAATAGATAATTATTCCAGTGGAAACTAAGGGGTGGCCGTCAAGTGCGGGGAAAAAATTGTTATGTTTTTTTCTTAAAATAAAAAATAAATAGTTTAGAAAACCGAAAAATGGTAATTAAATGTTTGATAACGTCCAAATTGGTAAAATAAAAAACATGAAAATCAAGGCCAGTCCGGCGACCCCCCTCCCCAAAGTTGGCTTAAGGCAAACTAAACAAACAAAGTTTGGGTAGGGAAGTGTACTACCAAAGAATTGACGTAAAAAACGCCGTTTGTGGATATTCGACGTCTAGTAAGAGCTATGGGGTACGAGAGGGGGCTTTTTTTAATGCTAGAAAAAAGACATTTCAGAGGTACACTGAAACGATAGATGGGAAAAAACCAGTGGAGCTTACCCCATCAGAGGTTTCCAAGGCAGCCGAGGCAGGGGCAATAGCATTTTACTGTTCGTACTGGCTATACGACTGTAACGACTTTAGAGAACCGACCGGTAGAGATCTCGTTTGGGTTATCCGAATAGAGAAAGGGGACTTGGAGTTCGCGAAAAAGTTGACGAGAGCAGCCGCAGAGGCATTGTGGGAAGCAGGGGCGGAGCCTTTTGTAAAGTATTCTGGAGACCTAGGATTCGACATTATATTGCCTCTAGAAAGCATACCGTTCGAAGTCTGGCATGGAAATATAGACGCACTGGATGACCTTCAGGGTGAGCTTTCCGATGTCATAGTCAGCAGTATCCGCTCACGGCTAGGGCTGGTTGTAGAGGGAGACAGACACTCGTTTAAAATAAAAGAGGATGAAAAAACCTCCCTCCTCTCCGAACTCCGGGTGAAGCGAGGCCTTTTGCTTGCGCCGATGAGCATAAACCCGGAGACAGGGCTGGTTTCTGTCCCGGTGGATCCTAGGGAGCTAGATAATTTTACAATCTTTGACGCGAGCCCGTCTAAAGTCATAGGCAAAATATGGAGATTCGGTTCTGGCCCGAGTTATGGTCTAATCAAATACGCGAAGCTTGGTCAAGTTCGATCTTTGGAGGATAATCAGTCAGAGGAGCAGGCGTTTTAGGCACCCATGAGTAAAATATTTCGTGGAGGCCCTTATCTCAAGAATAAACGAGATCCGGTGTCAACATAAGGAAGCGAGAAAAAGGATACGGGAATTTATAAACATGCAGAAATGTGGGAACGAGGATTGGTTTTCCGAACTGTGTTTTTGTATTTTGACCGCAAATTCCACGGCGGAGTCTGGGATTCGATCGCAGAGGCGGATAGGGACAAAAGGATTTCTTACTCTTTCAGAGAAGCAGCTGGCAAAAGAACTTAGGAAATCTAAGCATAGGTTCCCAAACGTTAGGGCAAAATTCATAGTGGAGGCGAGAAAGCACATGAAAATCAAGGACGCCGTAATGAATGCCGGCAGCCCACAAAAAGCGCGCGCTTGGCTTGTGAAAAATGTAAAGGGTATCGGCTGGAAGGAAGCGAGTCATTTTTTGAGAAATGTGGGATATCTAGACCTTGCCATTCTGGACAGACATGTGTTGAGAATTCTTCGTGAATATGGCATAATAAAGGAGATTCCGCGCCATCTTTCAGAGAAAAGTTATCTCGAAATAGAGGAAAAAATGAAGGAACTGGCAAATAGAATGAAAATGAGTCTAGGGGAGCTGGATCTGTATTTGTGGTGTATTAAAACCGGAAGGATTCTCAAGTAGTCTTTATGAGATGCGTGCCGTCGCAGGTACCCCCGGTGTTGAGGTGTGGCAGGCCCTCCCTGCACGATGAGAACGTGACACCAGTTTCAAGGCAGGCGGCCCTGACAGAACGCATGAGATCCTCTCTAATTTTCTTAGGCAGGTACCATCCGCGTCTTTTCTCTCCTTTGTTGAAGTACAGGTCCCGTAGCTTTAGCGCCTCATCAGGAAAAGCGGATGAGAATCTACGCCATCCATCGAGCCTTGGTTTGAATGTGGATGCAGTTACATGAGAAACACCGGCTTCGGAGGCAACCTCAACTATCTCCCTTACCTCGTCATCATTGACGAATGGAATTATCGGATCGAGCCGTAGAGAAGTTGGCACACGTTTAGAGAGAGTTTTGATAGTGGCCAGCCTTAATGATGGCTTAGGTGCACCTGGTTCTAGCCTGCGGGCCAGTGAGTCATCAATAGTTGTGACGGTGAAACTTACAACGCATGGAATTTTTTTAAGCACGTCGAAATCACGAGCCACAATGTTTGATTTCGTAATTATCTGTACCCTGCATCCCTTTTTAGAGATGATCTCGAGACATTTTCTTGTGAGCCCGAGTTTTGCTTCAACTGGGGGATACGGGTCCGAACTGTTTGACATGCTTATTATGGTATTTGAATCCATTTTTTCGATATCACGTTCTACCTTAGAAATCAGGTCCTTTTTTTCTCTTGCCTCGAATGCATTCGGTATATATGAGGAGATATAGCAGTAAACGCACGAGTGGGAGCACCCGGTATATGGATTCAGACCGTATTTTTTGGGACAGGTACAGAGGGGGTCTTTCCAAGGATCAAACTCTCTAACTACTGCCATTTTCTCAGAAAAACGATAACACGCGCCGAGATAAAGGCCCCCACATCCCTCCAGACCCCGGGCGATGTAGCCCAGCCGAACCGCCAAGGGCAGCCCGCCGAACCACATCGTTCCGACCTTTTCAGATCGTGTGGTTACCCTTTCGAGTTACCACGCCGCGGCCCTGAGGAGACTCCGAACAAGTCTTGTCAGCCTGCTGTTCAGAACACCGCAGATCGGCCAATCTGCAGTGCCCCTACCAGTGGGATCCACCAAGACCCATTCTAGAGACCTTCCGGATCGCCCTCTCGGCGCGTTTTTTACTCTATCTTCTTGGTTAAAAATTTTCCGTTGTGTATCCCTGTTCACAAAGGGTTAAATATGGGTCTCCACTAATCTCAAAAAACGGGAGGAGCCTCATGCCAAGGTGCTGCCCCTCTTGCTATTTGTATGATGAATGCGAAAAAAGGGGAGAGTGCTGCGAGGAATGCGATTTTTACAGCAGGGGCAAGTGCATGTTAATGGACAAGGAATCTTATGGAATACTCGACAAATAACCAGAGGGCTAGGTTAATTAGATAGGTTAAATATGTGAGGTGGGGGAGCATGTCTTTGGATCCATTCGATGAGGACTTTTTCAAATATTTCTTCAAACGTTTCCGAGAGATAGAGAGAGAATTTCAGGAATTCGAAAAGAGATTTCAGATCGATCTTAGAGAATTTGAAAGAACGCCTGGGGTAAAGGGGTTCAAAATAGAGATAAGGGACACTGGGAAAGGAAGGCCCGAGGTAAAGGTTTCTAGATTCGGAGAGCCGCAGAAGATCAAGGTGGAAAAACCAGCTGCGGTTCTTGAAAATAAAAGAAAAATCGTTGAAGAAAAAAGAATCAGGCCGGTCAAAAAGATGCTTGATACAAATGTGTGCAAAATTGACAGACCGAACGAAGTTGTCATAACTATGCAAGCTCCTGAGGTGAAAAAGGAGGACGTTGACGTGAGAATAGTCGGGAGCACTGCCGAGATTATAGCAAGAAAACGGACCGGGGAAGCTTACTTCTGTACGGTCGAAATACCTAGCGACGTTGTGACGGACGAAATAAAAAAATCCTTTAAAGGGGACATATTGATTGTCACAATTCCACGACGCAAGCTCTAAATGCTCCCTGATTCTTCGGAAAGATATAACAATGGAAACCGACGTGTAGGAGGGGTGCTCTTGAAATATGTTATAGTGGTCGGGGACGGAATGTCTGATTATCCAGTACAGAAAATCGGGGGGAAGACACCGCTTCAAGTTGCGCATAAGCCGAATATGGACTGGATCGCCTACAACGGAAAAAGCGGACTTCTAAGGACAATACCCAAGGGAACAGATCCCGGCTCTGACATAGCAATAATGTCTATTTTGGGGTACGACCCGAAAAGGTTTCATACCGGAAGGGGGCCAATAGAGGCCGCAGCGCTTGGGATAAAGCTAGATGGGGGAGCCGTTGCCTTCAGGTGTAATCTGATAACAGCTGAGAACGGAATTATAAAAGATTACAGTGGCGGCCACATAACCACGAAGGAGGCAAAAAAACTTTTGGATGCTATCTCCAAAAAGTACGGAAATATCGGGGAGTTCCACGTGGGGCTCAGTTACAGAAACATCTTTGTCCTAAAAAATGCACTTTTCGAAGCTGTAAAAATAAAGACCACCCCGCCACACCATGCAGTTGGGGACAAAGTCCTTGATAAACTGGCTTCGCCTAAGAAAAACAAAATTGCGCAGTTGATAAACGAGATGATGCTTGATTCAAAAAATATACTTTCAAATCATCCTGTGAACATACTTAGAGTCAAAAAAGGTCAGAACCCCGCCAACATGATATGGTTGTGGGGACAGGGAGGAAGGCCGGACATGCCAAGTATGAAGGAGAAATATGGCCTTGACGGTTCAGTTATATCCGCAGTTATGGTCGTGAAAGGTGTCGGCGCCCTTGCCGGGCTGGATGCTCCAGAGGTACCTGGTGCAACAGGGTACTATGACACAAACTATAGCAACAAGGCAAGATATGCTTTGAAGGTCCTAAAGAAAAGGAACTTTGTGGTAGTCCATGTGGAAGCTCCTGACGAGGCAGGACACGAGGGCGATTTGGACGAAAAAATAAGGGCGATAGAAAACATAGATTCCAAAATTGTAGGAAAAATACTTGACGGCATCGGGGACGAGGATTTTAAAATAGCTGTGATGGCTGATCATCCGACCCCTGTGGAGGTGAGAAGGCATACGTCAGATCCAGTACCGTTTTCGGTGGCATCGTCTACCAGCAGGGGAGACGGACTCAAATGTTATGATGAGGAATCCGCTAAAAAAGGATCTTTAGGGCTAATGATGGGTCCAATGTTTATCAAAAAAATGATTGAAATTTGAGGATGAGGATTATAAGGTGCCCGGTTGAATTTAAAGAGGAGGAAAGAATGCTGATCAAACTTGTTCTTGAGCTTGAGGATACTCCTGGTCAGCTTCTGAAGGCGCTGGAGCCGATATCCAGGCACGGAGGAAATGTTAGGAGCATCATGCATGATCGAGAACAAAAAACACCAACAGGGAGGCTCCCCGTAACCCTGGCTTTTGATATAGCCAACAGGGCCCTTTTGGGTAAAATACTCTGCGATCTTGAGAAAACTGGAATAAGGGTGATTCAGATCGGTGAAAAGCCTGCCGTCAGAAAAACTGTGCTACTCATAGGCCATATAATTCACACGGACGTTAGAGACACAATAGACCGCCTTAACAGGGTGAAAGGAGTGATGGTTTCCGATCTGGATCTTGAGATGGGGGGCCCAAGCAGGGAGTCTGCAGCCGCCATAACAATTTCAGCGTCCGATGAGACGACGGCGGAAAAAGCTATCTCTATTCTCGGAAACATATCAGAAAAGAAAGGCCTGCTTATGTTGACTTCATTGGAGTGATGTGCTGTGAGGATAATTCTAATTGGCTTCGGCAACTTGGGCAGGGGGCTGGCGAGAATTTTTATTAAAAAAGCAGCTGCCCTCAGAAAAATTGGAATTATCGCAAAGGTGGTTGCAGCTGTTGATGAAAAAGGGGCGGCGGTGGACAGTAACGGTCTGGAACTCAGACGACTTCTCTCAGTGGCGGAGCAGAGGGGCACTGTGGCGGCTTACAGTCACGGGCAGAAAGGGATGCTGGCAAATCAAGTACTCGATGAGGTCGAGGCAGATGTTGTTTTCGAGCTTACTCCGACCAATATAAAAACAGGAGAGCCCGGAATAACACACATAAAGCGGGCGATGATGGCGGGAAGGCACGTTATAACCTCAAACAAGGGCCCTTTGGTCGTGGCGTTCAGGGAGCTTGAATCTCTATCCAGAAAGTGTGGGGTGGAGTTCAGGTACTCCGCATCAGTCGGTGGAGCGGTGCCTGTAATAGGTCTGGCAAAAAAACTGCTTTCATCAAACGAGATAACTGAGATAAGGGGAGTTTTGAACGGAACCACGAATTACATATTAAGCAGAATGACAAGCGAGGAAGTTCCTTTTGAGATGGTGTTGAGAGAAGCCCAAGAGATGGGCGCGGCCGAAAAGGATCCGTCTCTTGATATAAAGGGAATCGACACTGCATGTAAGCTGACGATACTGGCGAATTCTATTCTTGGTCTGAGCGCAACTCTCAAGGATGTGAATATTACAGGCATAGAGAGGATTTCACTGGAGGCAATAAGGCTCGCCAAGGAGTCAGGCAGAACTATAAAGCTGATAGGAATTGCAAGAAAAGACAGACTAGAAGTCGCCCCAAAACTCATTCAGTTCGGTCATCCTCTGGCAGTTGGCGGGACCCTTAATTCCGTGACCTACAAACTTGACCTTGCCAGAGAGATCACAATATCCGGTTACGGCGCGGGCCCGCAGGAGACCTCAAGCTCTCTGCTCAGCGACCTTATAGATATTCACCGGAGTCTGGAGTAAATGTGGCTAGAGTGCATAGAATGCGGCAATAAACTGGATTTAGACGAGAGAAAATTCGAGTGCCCCAAATGCGGCGGATTGCTAGAGGTTGAGTTTGATCTGGGCAAGCTTAAGAAGAGCTTAAATGTTGAAAAAATTAAAAAAGAGCCCCCACGTGTATGGAAATACAGGGAATTTCTTCCGATAAAGGACGATTCCAAAATAGTTACGCTTGAGGAGGGAGGCACGCCTCTCTATCGTTGCGACCGCCTTGCAAGGGAGTTGGGGGTTAGAGAGCTTTACGTGAAGTACGAAGGTGCCAACCCTACAGGGTCATTCAAGGACAGGGGAATGACGGTGGGGATTACGAAGGCTAGGGAGTTCGGGGTAAAAATAGTCGCGTGCGCGTCGACAGGAAATACATCTGCGTCTCTCGCTGCGTATGCTGCCAAAGCAGGGATAAGGTGCCTTGTGCTTCTTCCGAGCGGAAAGGTGGCGCTTGGGAAGCTTGCCCAGGCGGCCATGTATGGGGCTGAGATTATCTCAGTAAAGGGAAACTTTGATGAAGCGCTGGACATAGTAAAGCGATTATGTGAAGAAAAGGAGGATATCTATCTCATGAACTCTATCAACCCTTTCAGACCACAGGGGCAGAAGACGATAGGGTTTGAAATCGCTGACCAGCTCGGGCTAAATCCTCCCGATAGGGTCATAGTTCCAATGGGCAACTGTGCGAACATATGGGCGATATATAAGGGATTTTTTGAGTACGAGCGCGTTGGCATAATAAAGAAAGTTCCAATGATGACAGGAATACAGGCGGAGGGATCTATGCCCATAGTCGATGCGATAAAAAAGGGACTGAAGCATTTCACTCCAGTAAAAAGGCCGGAGACCATAGCAACAGCTATAAGGATAGGCAATCCAGTGAACGGACCAAAGGCAATCAGGGCCATAAGGAACACCGGTGGAACGGCTGAAAGCGTGAGTGATGCGGAGATTATTTGGGCACAGAAGATCATGGCGAGGATGGAAGGAATAGGTGTGGAGCCATCCAGCGCTTCGACAATATCCGGGTTAAAAAAGCTGCTTGACCAGGGTATTGTTGGCAGGAACGAAAGAGTTGTTTGCGTGGCAACAGGAAATGTACTCAAGGATCCGGAGGAAGCGGTATCAATATGCAAAAAGCCAATCGAAATCGATGCTAAATACGAGAAGATCGTAAAATACCTGGAGTGATCGGATGAACCCTAGGGAAATGATGGAGAAAACATTCGCTCTTCTGAAGGAGCATCACGAATGGTTCAAAAGGTCTATACCCCTGATCGCGAGCGAGAATGTTACTAGCCCAGCTGTCAGGGAGGCCATGATATGCGACTTTCAGCACAGATATGCGGAGGGATGGCCAACCGAGAGAGTCTATGCAGGCTGCAGGTACATTGATCAGGTTGAGATTCTCACAATGGATCTAGCAAAAAACCTTTTTGGTGCTGAGCACGCAAACGTCCAGCCGATATCGGGAGTCGTTGCAAATCTGGCCATGTACACGGCTTTGACCAAGCCCGGTGATATTTTATTGTGTCTGTCAATACCATGCGGCGGACACATCAGCATGGGGAAGGAGCAGATGGGTGGCACAGCCGGGGCGGTTCACGGTTTGAGGATAGAATACTGGCCTTTCGATGAAAAACGCATGAACATAGATGTTGACGCGGCAGCGAAAAAACTGCGGGAAGTAAAACCGAAGCTGGCACTTTTTGGTGGAAGCGTGTTCCTGTTTCCCCACCCCCTCAGGGAGCTCATTGATGTGGCAAAGGAAGTGGGAGCGTATGTGGGGTACGATGCGGCACACGTTTCCGGGCTCATAGCCGGCGGGCAGTTTCAGCATCCGATTCGTGAGGGTGTTGACATAATGACATGCAGCACACACAAGACCCTTCCAGGGCCACAGCGTGGAATGATATTGTGCAAAAGGGAACTGGCCGATGCCGTTAACCGTGCGGTTTTCCCAGGAGTTGTCAGTAATCATCACCTCCATTCGATGGCCGCCCTGGCGGTGGCACTGGCCGAAATGATGGAATTTGGCAGGGATTATGCGGCACAGATAGTTAAAAATTCCAGAGCCTTAGGAAAGGAAATGTTCGATCTAGGATTTGATGTTCTCTGCCCGGACTTCGGGTTCACGAGCTCTCACACAATCGTTGTGAACGTTTTGAAGTACGGTGACGGAGGGGAAATAGAAAGGAGACTGGAGGAGGCGAATATCATACTAAACAGAAACCTTCTTCCGTGGGACATAAGAGAGGGTAGAAACTTCAGAAAACCAGGGGGGATAAGGCTGGGCGTCTCCGAGGTAACAAGATTAGGGATGAAAGAGGCTGAGATGAGAGAAATAGCAGAGTTCATAAAGAGAGTAGTTATAGATGGAGAGAGTCCAAGCCGGATATCTCAAGAAATTTCAGAGTTCAGAAAGGATTACCAGAAGATTCATTATTGTTTTGATTCAGCTGCGGATGCTTACGAATATATCGAACTCAGAAAAAAATTTTAAATTTTAAATACACTCGCGGGGGGCAAAGTTTCCAGACTTAGTTTTCCACTGATTTCCACTGATTCCACTGGAAAAAGAAAGAAAAAGGTAAGTTTTAAGAAAAAGAGCGTTTTTCTAGCCGATAAAAAAAGAACTAAAAATAAGCTAGATTCGTCAGATGCTGGAGTTTTCCAGTTACCACTCCCTAAAAATGACAAAAAAACGGTGTTTTATAGTTTTATACGGTCTGGCAGCCGGAGGTTTTTGGAATGAAGCCCGAGATATCAAGAGTTACCTGCTATACCGATGTTGAAAACGGTGTATATTTTTATTTGTTCAATAAAGTTAAAGAAGAAAATATTTCACTTGTCATGGCTAATGAAGTAAAAAGTTTTTACAGAACTCCTTTTAAGCACATCTGGAATATCCTTTCTGGCAGTTGGTTTGGAGGCTGGGCGATTGGTTGGCAGTACAGTTAAAGAGAGGCTAGAGGAATTCATCCGCCGTAAGGATTTCCTGAAAGAAACCAAAAAGAGGACCGCGTCCGGACATAAGTCGGTAGTGGTTTCTTTCTCGGAAATTTTGGATTTCGATAAAGATCTGGCAAACGGGCTTTTGGATTCTCCTTCAGATATACTGGACTGGGCTGATAAAAAACTTGAGGAGATCACCGGCATTCCGAACATGCACCTCCGGGTGTATGGTCTGCCAGAAACAGTGGAGATAAGAAATATACGCGCAGACCACGTTGGGAAGTTCATTCAGGTTGACGGTATACTTACAAAGGCAGGAGAAGTAAAACCGGAGGCAAGGGAGGCCGTTTTCAAGTGCAGGTTCTGCGGTGAGGAAAATAGGGTGATACAGGCAGGCGAGTTCTTCAGGGAGCCGCTTTCATGTGAGAATCCGAACTGCAGGAGAAAGGGTGCTTTTGAACTCGTTATAGAGAGCACAGTATTCAGAGACTGGCAGAGCATTTCTGTGCAGGAACCACCAGAGAAGCTTAGGGGAGGAAGAATCCCGCAGAAGTTGGACGGTATACTCAGAGACGACTTCGTTGATAGAGCAGTCCCAGGAAACCATGTCACCGTAACAGGTGTTCTAAAGGTTTTCCATGAGAGGCAGAAGAGAGAGCGCAGAACCACATTTAGGAAAATACTGTTTGTCAATCACATAGATGTGCGGCAGAAAGGAGTGGAGGAAACTGAGCTGACCCCTGAGGATGAGAAGAAGATAAGCGAACTTGCTAAGGATCCATGGCTCAGGAACAAAATAATTCAGTCAATAGCGCCTGCGATTCACGGCCATGAGGTCATAAAAGAAGCAGTTGCATTGCAGTTATTCGGCTGTAATCCAGTAGAACTCCAGGATGGAACTAGAATAAGGGGTGATGTTCACATTTTGTTATGCGGCGATCCGGGAACTGCAAAGAGCCAGATTCTTAAGTGGGTTTCAAACGTTGCCCCCCGTGGACTTTATACATCTGGAATGAAAACCACGGCCGCTGGAATCACTGCAGCGGCTGTTCGAGATGAGATAGGAGGCGGGTGGGCGCTTGAGGCGGGAGCCCTCGTGATAGCGGATGGGGGTATTGCGTGCGTAGATGAGTTTGAGAAAATGGATGCGCAGGAGTCCTCGGCGATCTTGGAGTCTATGGAGCAGCAGACAGTTAGCATAGCCAAGGCTGGTATAGTGGCCACGCTGAACACCCGCACTGCGGTCCTCGCCGCGACAAATCCCAAGTATGGGAGATTCGAGAGAAACATACCACCTCCCAAACAGCTTGCGATAGAGCCAGTTCTTCTCTCTAGGTTCGACCTGATACTTTTGCTTAAAGACGAGCCAAGACCTGACCTCGATCACTCAATAGCACAGCACGTTCTTCAGCTTCACTCTTCACCAAAAAAGGTCACCAAGGCACCGTTTGATGTGGATTTTCTGAGAAAAATAGTGATATATTCAAGAAAGTATCTTGACCCTAAGATACAGGACAAAGAGGTGATGAAGGCAATAGAGGACTTTTTCGTGGAGTGGAGAAAAGTAGTTTCTCAGGGAGCCCCGCTTCCGATAACCGTCAGGCAACTGGAATCAATAATCCGGCTCGCAAAGTGCAATGCTAGGATGAGGTTGAGCGACAGAGTAACAGTTGAGGACGCAAACAAGGCAGTGGCGCTAATAAAAACCAGTCTAAGTGAGGCAGGAATAGATACGGAGGCAAACGTCGTTGACATAGATTTAATAATGACGGGAATTCCAAAGTCACAGAGGGATAAGCGCCAGAGGATAATGGACATCATAGGACAGCTCGAGGAACAGTATGGAGGTGCGGCCCCGATATCCAAGGTAAAGGACCTTGCCTCATCGGAGGGAATATCAGAAAATTTTGTGGAGCGGATGATTGAGGAAGAAAAGAAACGTGGATATCTGTACTCTCCGACTCCGGAGACCGTAAGCAGGGCGGTGAAGTGATGCGGAAGAGCGTCATGTTTGGAGAAGAGATGGAAGAAGTTAAGCTCGTTGATAGGACGTTAGGACCGTTTTCTGCCGGAGATGAGGTTGAGCTCTGGAAATGGGATGCAGAAGTGCTCGAAAAGCATTCTCTGGTGGTTCCTTCAAAGTTATTTTCAGTTCAGGATATGCGCAAGTTAGCACTGCTTCAGGAGAGAAGTCAGAGCCCGATTACTCTCCCAGCAGACTTTTACAGCATCGCATTAGACAGCTTTAGGGACATTCTATCTTCTGAGGGCAGGAAGGCGGCCGATGAGATGAAATCCGCATTGATGTCTCTTGTTGAGATAAGGATACCAAAACTGGTTTTACTTTCCGTGTCTTCCGGTTCGGGTTTTAATCTTCCACCGGAGGAGATGGTGCTTATCAACAGGATTTCGGAGGAAGTTGATGAATGGAGCAGAAAATTTTTGAATGAGCTGAAAAAAATCGGGGAGGAGGTAGAAAAAGGTGGTTCAGGAGGGACTGTTCCACGAAATTCTACGGACGAGGCAGATATTTAAAAATAGGGAGTATCTCAGACCGAGCTACACGCCGGATGAACTCCCACATAGAGAAGATCAGATCAAACAGCTCGCCAGAATACTCGCCGCACCACTGCGTGGAGAAACTCCATCCAACATATTCATATATGGAAAACCCGGCACCGGAAAGACGGCATGTGTCAACTATGTCGGAAAGGAACTCGAAAAAGTCAGCGATAATGCACCTTTTGGGGTGGAGGTTGTTTACCTTAACTGCGAGATCATCAACACACCGTATCGCATTCTCGCTAGGCTGTCAGACCACTTCATAGATAAGTTAAAAAGATCCGAGGAAGGCGGAGATCAGGCGGTTATTCCGGAGAAGGCGCCTAAAACGGGATGGCCGATGGATGAAGTTTACAGGATTTTTTTCAACGCTTTGGACTCCAGAAAACAGCTTGGGGTGGTAATTCTCGACGAGGTAGATAAACTGGTTAAGAAGAGCGGAGACGATATACTTTACATCCTCACGAGGATGAATTCAGACCTTAAGTCATCCAAAGTCGCTGTGGTTGGAATTTCAAATGACACCAACTTTATGGAGTACCTTGATCCAAGGGTTAGAAGTAGCCTTGGACAAGAGGAAATAGTTTTTCCGGCCTACAACGCGCTGCAGCTGGCAGATATACTGCGAAAAAGAGCGGAGATGAGCTTTGTTGAAGGGGCTGTTGGGATTGGTGTGATAGACCTCTGTGCTGCTCACGCGGCCAGAGAACACGGCGATGCTAGGAGAGCGCTTGATCTGCTGAGGGTTTCAGGCGAGATAGCAGAGTCAAAAAACGCAGAGGCAGTCACTACTGAGCATGTGATGCTGGCGCACTTGCAGATAGAGCGGGACAAAATGGTCGAGGTGATAAAAACCCTTCCAGCACAATCAAAGCTCGTCCTTTACAGTATAGTTTACCTCATGGAAAGGACACCACGTAGGATAGTGAGCGGCGATGTTTACAGCGTATATCGAGAAAAGTGTATCAGCACTGGAAATTCGGTGCTCACCCCGAGAAGAGTGAGCGACCTTATATCTGAGTTGGATACACTTGGCATAATCAGCGCAACAATAATCAACAAAGGCAGATACGGCAGAACAAAGGAGATAAAGCTGAATGTTCATCCCACCCAGGTGATGGCGGCGATCATCGAAGACCTACATGGAGTGAGCGCTAGCACAACAAGCGTTGCGGGGACCAGTTTTGGTTTTTAGGTGGGACATGTGGAGGAAAACATTCTTATTCACAGGTTTATGGACCTAGGAGTACAGCTGAGCGAGGGGGCCCTCAAGTATATAATGAGCCAGAGCGACCCTGAGGCGACGGCATATCTTGTGATATCAAAGTTATCAAAGATGGAAAAAAGACCATTTTTAATAACAACTGATGCGATATCCGCAATTTTAATGGAATCAATGGAGGAAACCCAAGTATTACATGAGGATCAGACTAGACCATCTGAGATAATTAAAAAATCCGTTCACACAAAGTTCAGGCCCGTTGCAGCGGAGTACGAGTCTAAAGTCAGTGTGAGGAGAGATATAACTGGAAAAAGCTACAGTGAAGGTGACATAAGGGACTTTTGGAGCCTTTTTTCAGATAGGTACGATAGGGTGAGCAGGCTCCTCCGTAACAGGGTGGAGCTCAGGGAAGCTGTTCCAATGGAAACCCTATCAAGTATGGGTGAAAGGGAAAAAGTAAGTGTAATAGGGATGGTCGCGGATAGACGCGAATCTTCTGCTGGAAATATAATAATAGACCTGGAGGATCCAACCGGCAGGGCCTTGGCTCTGGTTTTCAAGGGGAAGAAGGACCTTGTTTCTAAGGCTATGGATGTGGTAACTGACGAGGTCATAGGTGTTGTAGGATCACTTAGACCAGGTGATAGAATCCCGCGCATTTTCGTTACCGACATAGTTTGGCCGGATCTCCCCGTCAAACACGAGCTTGGCAGATCAGAGGACCCAGTCTGCGCGGCACTTATATCCGACCTACATGTCGGAAGCGAAATGTTTCTTGAGGATGTGTTCATGAAGTTCATGAAATGGCTTAATGAAGGGGCGGATGGGAAAGCTGAGGCGGAGCTGGCCGGAAAGGTGAAGTACCTGGTTGTTGCGGGCGACATTGTGGACGGAATAGGAGTTTATCCCGGCCAGGAGGGTGAGCTTCTTGTCGATGATATATTCAAACAGTATGAGATAGCGGCAAAACTTTTGGCTGAAGTACCGGACTACATAACTGTTATTGTCACACCGGGTAATCACGATGCAGTGCGTCCGTCCGAACCGCAGCCGGCGATACCGAAGGATATTGCGGGTGATTTTTATGAGAGAGGGTTCTTGATGGCAGGAAATCCGGTTTTGGCCAACATCCATGGCGTGAATTTCATAGTATATCATGGAAGGAGCGTTGATGATATGGTAGGCGCCGTTCCGGGTCTTGACAGAAAGGATTCGGTAAAGCCGTTTGTAAAGCTTCTTCAGAAGAGGCACCTCGCACCGATTTATGGCGGAAGAACTGCGATCTCCCCTGAGAGAGCGGACTATATGGTTATCGATGAAGTGCCGGACGTCTTGCACTGCGGCCATGTCCACGTTAATGGGTACTCTAAGTACAGGGAAGTTTCGATCGTAAACTCTGGAACTTTTCAGTCAAAAACTCTATACATGCAAAAACTTGGGGTTGAGCCGACCCCTGGGATGGTACCGATATTTGATCTGCAGACCCACCAGGTGAGGGTGGTTCGATTTGCTTAGATGCAGAGCGCTCGACGGAATTTCAGGCGTTATAATTGACCTTGATGGAGTCGTGTGGGTGGGTAGAACAACAGTGGCTGGGGTCCAAGAGGCCATTCAGGCCATAAGAAGGATGGGAAAGCGAATAGTTTTCACGACAAATAACTCCTCAAAAAGCAGGAAGGAGTACGTAAAGATGCTCAGGAGGTCAGGGGGGGATGCAGAGGAGCATGAGGTCTTAACTTCAGGATATGCTGCTGCGGAGTACCTTAGGCGAAAAAAAGACGCAGTCCGGGCCCATGTAGTTGGCGAGAGGGGACTTAGAGAGGAACTCGTGCGCGCCGGAATAAAGATTCTCCCAGAAGAAAAATCGGAGGATGCCACCCATCTGGTTGTTGGCTTAGACAGAACGATCAACTACAGAAAAATATGGTTCGCCATGAAGTCTCTCATGTCAGGAGCGGAGTTCGTGGCAACAAACACAGATCCAACTTACCCAACTGAACTCGGGCTTACACCAGGGGCTGGGGCGATTGTCGGTGCAATCTCAGGATGCTCGGGCAGAAATCCAGATGTAGTGCTCGGAAAACCATATCCTTACATCATGAAAATGGCTCTTGAATTGCTGGGCACAGGCGCAGGTCAGACCGCGATAATTGGCGACAGGCTGGAGGTTGATGTAAAGGCAGGAAAATTGTGTGGCATAAGGACAATACTAGTTTTGAGTGGGGTTACAAAAAGAGAAGATCTGAGAAAAGTGGAGAGGGATATGAGGCCAGATTTTGTTTTTAACAGTCTTTCAGAGGTGGTGTCATGAGCGGAGGTAACATGTTGGAGTACTTTAGGTCTATGAACGAGCAGATAGACGGCATATATGAAATTGCCATAAAGGCGAGAGCTAAGGGGATAGATCCAGAACTTGAACCAGAAATACCGCGCGCCGGGGATCTCGCCTCTAGAGTTGAGCAACTTGTTGGTCCCAAAGGAGTTGCCGAGGTTATTCGAGACATGGAGAAGATCATGGGCAGAGAAGAGATGGCGCTGAAGATTGCGGAAATGATAATAGACGGCAGATTTGGAAGGTTAGATGAGGAAAAGGCGGCAGAGCAGGCGTTGAGGACGGTACTCGCGATTCTTACAGAGGGCGTGGTTATAGCCCCTCTTGAGGGCATAACTGGAGTTAGGATAAGAAAGAACTATGACAACACCAGATATCTCTCAATCTCTTTTGCAAGCCCAATTAGAGCGGCCGGAGGCACAGCCGCTGCGCTTTCCGTGCTGGCCGGAGATTTTGTCAGAAGGAAGCTGTTTCTGAGCCACTACAAACCAACCGTGGAAGAGGTGGAGAGGTTCGTTGAGGAGGTTGAGATATACGGCTTAGTGGCCCATGAGCAGTACAAGCCTCACGCTGACCACATACGTCTTGCAATACAGAACATCCCGGTTGAGATCACAGGGGAACCAACCGAGAGAGATGTCACGGTAACTGCGTTCAGGAACATCGAGCGCATCGGGCATAATATGGTAAGGGGAGGTGCGGTACTTGCACTGACCGAGGGAGTTCTCCAGAAGGCTTCAAAGATAATGAAGTATGTGGAGAAACTTGGCATAGATGGATGGGCATGGCTTTCGAACGTTGTTCCTAAGACCACACCTGAGGAATCTGAAACTATTTTCCCGAAGGGAGATAGATATCTGGGAGAGGTAATAGCGGGAAGACCCATACTATCCCATCCAGGAACCGAGGGGCAGATGGGTAGAAGGGGAGGTTTTAGGCTCAGGTACGGACATTCGAGAAATACGGGAATCGCGGCGATCGGCATTCATCCTGCCACAATGATAATTTGCGATGACTTCATCGCGGTTGGTACGCAGTTGAAGGTCGAGCGTCCCGGAAAGGGCGGGGCCGTGACCCCAGTGGATTCCATAGAGGGACCGGTGGTAAAGCTTAAAGACGGCTCGGTTTTGCAGGTTTATTCAGAAGAGGAAGCGCTAAAAGTAAGGGATAGTGTTGCGGAAATACTCTGCCTAGGAGATATTCTTGTTGGATACGGGGAGTTCTTGGAGAACAATCATCCGTTGATGCCGGCAGGTTATTGTGAGGAATGGTGGAGTCAGGAGGTTAAAAAGGCGCTATCGGGGAAGGAGAGAAGGGACCTAGAAAAATATATTGAAAAACCGTATCCGAGACCTAGCTCTGATCTTGCCGTCAGAATTTCGGAAGAACTTGGAGTACCGCTTCACCCGGCTTACACTTATCCATACCACGACTTGGAGATAGAGGATCTCGTGAGTCTGGCAAGGTGGTTGGTCAAGGGGAGGCCGGAGTTTGACGGAGGGGTGCTGAGAAAACTGAGAATTCAGATCGAGGAGGTTCCTAAACGAATTCTGGAAGAGCTATGCGTTCCCCACGGTGTTGATGGGAAAGATGTGGTTATTGAAGAGCATGCATATGCCCTGTGCAGGTCTCTCGGGTTGGTCTTCGGTGACTCACTTGTCATTGAGAGATTTGAGGGGGTCATGCGGTCCAGTTCAACCAAGGACATAATGGAGATAGTACAGGAACTCGCAGGTTTTCCGATCAGAAAGAAGGCCCCGACAAGAATAGGTGCAAGGATGGGCAGACCGGAGAAGGCCAAGGAGAGGGAGATGAGCCCACCAGTCCATGCTCTTTTTCCAGTAGGTTTTAAGGGGGGATCCACCCGCAGCATAGCGAGAGCAGCGGAGTCTGATGACCTAGAGGTGGAGCTTGCGAACATGGTTTGCCCGAGCTGTGGCTGGAGCGGTTTTACGAGAAAATGTCAGAAGTGCGGTTCTAAGGCTGAGCCTGTAAGAGTATGCCAGAAATGCATGGCCCCTGTTGATGAAGATCGATGCCCAATCTGCAACTCACGCGCGGAGTTCTTCATTAAAAGAAGAATTAAACTAAAAGCAATGCTTGAGTCAGCGCTGAAGAGACTTGATGAATATCCGGAGCTCGTTAAAGGAGTGCAGGGCATGACAAGCGACTGGAAAATTCCGGAGCCGCTTGAAAAGGGAATCCTGCGGGCAAAACACGGAGTTCAGGTATTCAAGGATGGAACAGTTAGATTTGACGAGACAAATGTTCCGCTCACCCATTTCAAGCCAAAGGAGATTGGCGTCTCGGTGGAAAAGCTAAGAGATCTTGGATACACAGTCGACTTTAACGGAAATCCGCTTGAGGCGGAAGATCAGGTGGTTGAGCTTAAGGTTCAGGATATTGTTATCTCGAGGGCATGTGCAGAATATCTGTTCAAAGCATCTAGGTTCATTGACGAGCTTCTGGAAAAGGTATATGGTCTTGCCCCTTATTACAATGCTAAAAGACCGGAGGACCTTTTGGGGCACATAGTCCTCGGTCTGGCTCCCCACACATCGGTTGGAATAGCGGGGCGCATCATAGGTTTCGTCGATGCCAGCGTTGGATATGCGCATCCATTTTTCCACGCTGCGAAAAGGAGGGACGCGGACGGTGATGAAGATTGTGTAATGTTGCTTCTCGATGCTTTATTGAACTTTAGCAGACGCTTTCTGCCTTCAAAACGCGGTGGTCTAATGGACGCGCCGCTTATCCTCAGCACTCGGATAAATCCGGCAGAAATAGATAAGCAGGCTCATAACATGGACATAATGAATTTTTACCCGCTTGAGTTCTATGAGGCAACTTTGCGCTATGCGAGACCTCAGGAGGTTTTTGCTCAGATGAAAACAGCAGGTAAAAAAATAGGTACAGAGGATGAGTACACCGGATTTGGCTACACCCATGAGACTAACGATATTTCGGCAGGTCCGAAGTCAACTAGGTACATAAAGTTGACGACTATGGAGGAAAAGATTTCTGCCCAGCTGAGCCTGGCAAGGAAAATAAGGGCTGTTGATGAGAGAGATGTCGCAGAGCGGCTTATAAAGCACCACTTCATCCCAGACCTCAAAGGAAATTTGAGGACGTTTGCGACTCAAAAGTTCAGGTGTACATCATGCAATAATAGCCATCGCAGGATACCGCTCTCAGGAAAATGCACGAGGTGCGGAGGAAAACTCGTTCTTACTGTAACGAGAGGTGGGGTTGAAAAATACCTGCGTGTTGCCATGGACGTTGCCGATGACTACCATGTGAGTGAATACACAAAACAGAGGCTGAAGATGACAAAAAAGGACATAGAGTCGATGTTCGAAAGTGATGCCTCCAGACAGCTGAGTCTGGCAGATTTCCTGTAATTTATTATCCATGGGAATAAGTTTTATTGGGTGCCGGGGTAGCGAAGCCAGGTAACGCGCCAGACTCGAGATCTGGTTCTCCTCTCGGAGAGCGGGGGTTCAAATCCCCTCCCCGGCGCCATAATTTTCCGGATTAAAGCTTCTTTTCAAAAACTTCTCCGTTCGGCTCCTTTTCAGAAAATATCTGGGCGGTGAACCTGCTTATCTTTATTCCCTTTTCGAACCAAGCATCGGGGGGCAGGCCGGCTTTCATGCAGGCCTGTGAGAGAAATTCTTCCGCATCCCATCCAAGCTCAACTGCAACCTGCGGCAGGAGCAAACCAGCGTAAGCCCCCAGCTCAACGATGAGACCATCCCTTCCTATCACAATGGACTTTGGGTATTCGGATGGGTGTTTCACTTTTATGGGGGACGGATCGGTCAGAACGCTGACCTCGATTTCTATTTCATCTATCTCATCCTTGGTTACTGGAGGAAACCTCGGATCTCTTGTCGCCGAGCTTATCGCTGCATCAATGATGGCCTCTATGAGAGGCAGGTGCGGGATGGGATATCCTATACAGCCCCTTAGTTCACCTCCACTTGTGAGGGTAACAAACACTCCTCTGCGCTCCTTCAGTTTGCCAGAAACTTTCGGCGGGCGCGTTACGGTTCCTCTTTCCAAATACGTTTTTATGGCATTTCTAGCGACTTTTACAAGAGTGGTGCCCTCCTCAAGGGTCAGCAAAGGCATCACTTCATTATCTGATTATATCTCTGCACGGTTTTAAGCATGCTTTTCCAGTGTTTTCCTTTCCAGTATACTTTTCCGCAGGATGAACATTTCCAAAATTCTTCCATGTCGAGTACCTTTTTGGGCACTAGTCCTTTGACCGAACTTGAATCAGCTCTGTCCAGCGCACCGTTACACATGGGACATCTCGATTTTTCAGGGTCTATTTTTAACCTCTGTTTGGTTTTTCTGCAGAGTTCAACCATCTGAGACACGACATCTCCGGAACCTATCAGCGTACTTTTCGCTCCTGACCTCATAGCATTCCTGTGCAGCTTTATGTCGGACGTAAGTAGCCTCCTGTTTTGGAGCAGTGCGATATCGATGAGGGACGGGTCCTGTTTTTCAGGCGGTATTCCGAGGTCACCAACGTATACAACATCGTATCCAGCGAGCCTCAGCCATCTTGTGAGCTTTCCGAGCATGGCGTCGGAGACAAATTTTTCCATCAAATCTGATTTGTTTTATTGGGAAAAATGCATTTGGAAAATGTTTTTTCAGAGAAGATACAGAATTAAACCGGTGAGTGGTTGAGACAAAGGCTTCAGGTCAAATGTCCTCTATGCGGCAAGACCTTTGATCTAGAGGTAGACGTTACGACGTATCTAACAGCCGAGCCCGCAATAACACAGCCAAAGAGCCGCGCGGCCTTTATTCTCAGGGGACATGAGGCAAAGGTCGACTTCGTGCTCAGAGCCATGAGGGCGCTTGCCAGCAAGGACCCAAGCGGAATGGTTGAGGTTGATGAGATAGTGGAAATTGCTGAGAAGGTTGGACTCAACCGCGAAGAGGTAAATGAGGTTATCTCAGCAGAGAAGGAAGCTGGTAGAATGTATGAGCCAAGGCCTGGGTTAGTGGCGTTTACAGCACCGCTTGAGCGCGCCAAGGATTAATCCTCTACAACAATTTCCTCGTTCAGTTTGTTAACAAGTTCACTTATCTCTCGCTCTTCCATTTTCCTCGTTTTTTTGCTCCCCTTCCTCTCTTTCTCGCGTCGCCTGAAACGGCGCAAGGGAACACCAATAGTATATTTATCTTGCCGGAAAAAAGCTCTTTTTCTTCTTATAAATTACCGGTGCGGAAGGATATGTGGGGAGATATGCCTAAAAAATACGATATAGTTGTGGCTGGCGGTGGACCATCTGGACTTTCGGCGGCCATAAAGGCTGCTTCAATGGGTTGCAACGTTCTTGTTCTCGAAATGCAGTCCCAGATAGGTGGGCTGGGGCAGCCTGCATGGGTTGATGATAGGATTGGCAGTACAGTTCCAAGTTCGGTTCTCGCGAGCGTGAGAAAGGTCGGCTTCAGAACTCCAAGCGTCAGTCTCGATGTTCGCGGAAATTTTGGTGTCGTGCTGGACAGAAGAGATTTTGACAGGGGACTGGCTATTAAGGCGGCTGATGCCGGCGTGGAAATATGGCTCAGCGCTCCAGTTAGAGATTTTGTAATGGAAGGTGGCAGGGTCGCGGGAGTTAAAATAGGGGTTGGAGGGTGGTCAGAAGAGGTACGTGCCGATGTTGTAATAGATGCCACTGGAGCGAGAGGAGAATGGTCCGGTCTTTTTTTGAAAAAAATCTCGGGAAAGGAGTGGGCCAGAGAGGAGCTGGCTTTCAGCAGCGAATATCTGCTGGCAAATTTTGAACAGAAAAAGGTGAGCCTGCTTTTCAACTCTTATTTGACTCCTAGCGGCCATGCATGGGTTTACCCCTGCGGGTCCGGGGTGTCTTCTGCGGGTGTTCAGGGAATCAGAATCAACCCGGAACTTGCTCTGGACGAGCTGATAGGGAGAAACGCGATTGATGGCATAAAAAAATCTGTGACGGTGGCCTCTTTCAGATCGCAGTGCCCCATTGTAGGTCCATTGGATTCCGCCTGCAGTGACGGCGTCGTGGCTGTCGGTTCAGCCGCAGGTCATGTTTATCAGTTTTCCATGAGGGGCCTGCGTCACGCGATAGGAGCGGGAGAAATTGCGGGCGAGGTTGCCGCGGAGTCAATAAATTCTGGAGATTTTTCAAAAGATAGGCTCTCCGAGTTTGATACTTTGCTTAAGGACAGGTTTTCCCATGATTTCTTCCTGGGAAGCGTTTTGAGGGAGGCATTGGGGTCTTTTTCAGATAGGAAGATGAGTTTAATCCTCTCTGAGGTCGAGGGAGATAGAAGGCTGGGTCGTGCCGTTGTGGATCTATTCCTGTGCAGAAACCTGAAAAAATCTGTTGAGATCATAATGGAAAATAAAGCCCTTTCAGAGATTTTTGGTAGAAGATTACTGGAGGGGCAGCACAGTTGAGCGGAGCGTGGTTTTTGAATGAGGTGCCCCACATGCGGGAGCGGTTCAGTGCTGCACGATCGAACACGGGGAGAGATAATATGCACGAGATGTGGTCTCGTCATTTTGGAGCGCCTGCTGGATCCTGGTCCTGAGTGGAGAGTAAAGGAACATGAAGAGAGGGGTCGAGCCGAGCTTTCAGGTTCGGATCTAACTCAGCATGATTTGGGCCTTGGAACGACGTTCAGCGTTTCAATTGATGCACCCCCAAGCGTCCGCGCTTCCCTGCGGAGGATGGAAAAACTGCAGAGCAGATCACGGGTATCAGGTTGGAAGGACAGGAATCTCAGGGATGTGCTTGTTGATCTTGAGAAGCTCTGCGGGATACTCGGCCTTCCTAAGGGCATAAGGGCCGAAATAAGCTTGGCCTACAGGAAGATCAATAAAAAAGGAATGACGGTCGGGAGGAACCACGTGGTTGTGCTCGCGGCCTTGGCTTTCTTGATCTGCAGGTCACGCGGACTGCCACGGACTTTTGAGGAGATAATTGAGGCATTGAATGAGAAGTTTGGCCTATCGCCCGCGGTCAAGCCCAGAACCGTGAGAAAGCTCGCCTCAACCATTTCAAGAGAACTTGGGCTGAAGCCTAGACCAATTTCTCCGGAAGATTATCTGGAAAGATTTGCATCTCAGCTTAACATGGAGCCAGGGTCCATATCGGCAGCGAGGGATTTCATGTCAAAAATTCCCGAGAAGTTCAAAAAAACTAGGTCGCCCGTTCTGCTCGCTGCAATTTCTATTTATATGGCATCCTCTTCGGCCGGCCTCGGCCTTACTCTCAGCAGAATCTCAAATGTCACCGGTGCAGGCGTTTCGACGATCTCGAAGAACCTATCTCTCCTGAAGGGGCGCTGATGGTATAACCATCTCTCCTTCCTCGTGGCATCCGACAGTTTTAGTCCTTCCGCGGAGATGAAGATATCCAGTAATCGCGGCCAAACAGGCGTCAATCTCATGCTCTGTTTTGGCTGGTTTCGGATAGAAACCCATTTTTCTCATCCCTCTGATCCAGTCCTCACGTTTACAGCTTCTGAATAGCAGTATGCCGGAGCTTCTTGGATGAACTTCAATAACTTTGATCCCTGCTGAGCCAAGTGAGGATGATATGCTGATTCCTCTCCGGGTTAGTGAAATCATGCCCGAAAAAGTTGGAGGAAAGACTCGCAGCCCTCTTCTGATCATCTCTCTATCTGAGCTTCTGAGGCATCCCGACTTTGGCATGCTGAGCGGTGCATCGATTGCCACAATCTCCGGATTTCTTTTGAGGCACAGCCCGATTATTTCATCATCCGTTTTAAGAGTCCCTAATTCAATATTTCTGCCGCTTATGATTGCAAATCCAGTTTTTCGTATCGGAGACCCGGAGAGATCCAGCCCGATTACTGTCATGGAATATCAAATACATCTTTGAACTTATAAATCCGTAAAGCTGTATCTAATCATCGGTGGGGCTGTGGTGTAGCTTGGTATCACGGCAGGCTCCAGTGGATGATGTGGGTCTTCTGACTGATGGATGATGACCCACTGGAGCCGAAGAGACCTGCAAACCCGGGTTCAAATCCTGGCAGCCCCACCACTTTTTATCAGAGAATAAGACAGCCGACTAAATTCGGTGTTAATGAATTTGCATGATTTCTAGCAAAAAGTTTATTATGAATGGCTCTCAAGAGAATCTGTTGCTGAAAGTTTAGGAGGAGATAAGATGGAAGTTAGCGAGTACGAGCCGATTTTGAGGGTGGACTGGGATATCCCTAGAAAACAGTATCCTCCGAAGGTTGTGACATTGCCAACGGGAGAAAAGATGGTCATAAGGGAGATAGAGAGAGAGGAGGCCCCGATTCTTTTGGATGCTCTTAGACCCCTGATAACGGTGCCGCGGGATTACTACGATATAGTCGCGGCGAGGATTTACGCTGAGGTGCTCGGCTGGTGTAGGTATAGAGTTAGAAATGAATACGTTCTGATTGGTGTTGTCAATGGAGATCTCGCCGGAGTTGCAAACAACCGTCTGGTCAACAGCAAAACCTGCATGAGCTTACACACAATGGCTTTCAAAAGAGGGGGCAGAGTGGGAGCGCACATGTTTGCGGCGAAACATGAACACGCGATTGAAAATTATGGTGTGGAGGAAATACTCGTAACGGCGGAAAGCCCCATAGGTTTTCAGAGGTGGATGGTAGAATGGAGCTTAGAGCCGCGTCCAGGAGTTCAGCACGAGCTTGGAGGTGCGAATACATGGGCGTTGACAAAGGAAAATTATTACAAGATAAAGTCCAAGATGGTGTTTGGTCAGAGACCGGTTCCAGATGAGCTCTACAGACAGTCTCTCAATCCTAGATTGATTGTGCCCGATGTTGTGAAAGGATGAACATGTTTCGGAAAGCGTCGGTTGTCGGCTGTGGCATGACAAAATTCGGCCGCCACGACGATAAGACCCTGCTGGAGATGTTGACTGAAGCTTCGCTCAAAGCGCTTGATGATGCAGGACTCGGGGAGAAGGATGTCGATGCGATATATGTTTCAAACATGCTCGGCGGTGAGCTTACACGGCAGACGGCTCTGGCCACAGCCCTCTCAGACCAGCTTGGGATGTTTCCGGTAGCGGCTGACAGGGTTGAGAACGGTCCAGCTTCTGGCGGATCGGCTGTAAAAAACGCATCTTTGGCCATCGCTTCAGGGGTCTTTGATAGGGTGCTTGTCGTTGGCGGAGAGAAGATGAGGCATGTTTCAGGTGAGACAATAACAGATTACATCGCCACAATGACACATCCTCTTGCAGAATATCCGCAGGGTGCAACCCTTCCATCTCTGGCAGGAATGCTGGCCAGGCTTTACATGCACCGTTACGGTGTTAAGCGCGACCATCTTGCCATGATAGCCGTGAAAAATCACGAGAATGCGCTGAAAAATCCATATGCCCACATACGGACAAAAATAACGATGGAAGGCATTCTCTACTCTCCCGAGGCAGAACAGAACAATCCGCTTGTTGCAGATCCGCTCAGGCTCTATGACTGTTGTCCGATAACAGACGGAGCGGCAGCGCTTGTTTTATCATCGAGCGAACGGGCAAGAGAGTTTACGGATTCTCCGGTTGTTGTTGAGGGCATCGGACAGGCAAACGATACTCTCGCCCTACATGAGAGAAAGGACCCCACAGTCCTCTATTCTGTGAGGAGCTCGGCAAAGAGAGCTTTTGATATGGCCAAGATAGGTCCTGAGGATGTAGACGTGGCCGAACTTCATGACGCGTTTACAATACTGGAGCTTGCCGAGAGTGAGGATGCGGGATTTTTTGAAAAGGGAACCGGGCACAAAGCTGTTGAGGAGGGCGCAACGCAAATCGGAGGAAAGCTTCCAATAAACCCATCAGGCGGTCTCAAAGCTAGAGGGCATCCCGTTGGTGCCACCGGTGTTGCCCAGGTGGTCGAGATAACTTGGCAGCTCAGAGGTGAAGCTGACGAAAGACAGGTTAAAGGGGCGGAAATAGGATTCACATGTAACTTCGGAGGATTTGGGAATAATGTTGTCTCTTTTGTCTTCAGGAGGGGCGACTGATGGTTCAGACCAGAAAGATGTTTGCATACAGGTGTAAAAGATGCGGTGCAATTTACTACCCCAAAAGGGCAAGATGCGCCAAGTGCAAGTTCAGGGATTTTGATGAGATTGAGCTCGGGGGTTCATGCACCGTGGTCACCTACACGAAACTGTATGCGATACCGAGAGGCATTGATAGGGTCCCTCTTGTACTTGGGATTGTGGAATTCGAAAACGGTGTTAGAGCTTTTGGTCAGATAAGGGCAGAAAATGTTGAGATAGGAATGAGACTGAGACCGGTGTGGGGAAAACTTAGAACATCTGAAGGCAGAGAGATGCATGGGTTCATGTTTGAACCGGACTCGTGAGCAAATTTTAGTTTTGGCTAAATCTTTTACCAAGTTAGTTGCAATGTAATATTGTGAAGGTTAAGGTAAGATTTATCGGGCCTTTTCGGGATGCAGCCGGAGTTGGCGAGACAGAGGTATGTGGTATCAGCGATTTGCGTGGGCTTTTTGAGTACCTGGTCAAAAGTTTTGGAAAGCTGAAAAACGAGATGTTCGACCCGAAAACTAATAGGCTTCTTGATTGGGTTTTCGTTTCACTTAACGGGACAACCGTAAGATTGCCTGAGGACTTCGACAGAAAATTGAAGGATGGGGACGTGATCGTTATCTACCCTCCGCTCGCCGGAGGATAACTTCAGAAAATTTTATTAGATAATGGGGTGAAATTTTTCACATGAATTCAGAAAAATTAAAAGAGAAAAGAAGCACGCTTTTCACGGATGAGAGGAAGTGCACGGGTTGTAGATCATGTGAACTCGCCTGTTCTTTTTATCATTACAGGGAGCACAATCCTTCTCGCGCGTTTTTAAAAATAGTAAAAATAGAAGAACAGTTCAGAGACGTCCCCGTGATATGCAGGCACTGCGGTAAGGCGCCCTGCATTGAGGTATGCCCTGTCGGAGCGATTGGAAGGAACGAGAGGACGGGGGCGGTGGTTATAGATCAGGAAAAATGCATAAGATGCAGGGCATGCGTCGAAGCCTGTCCGTTCTCAGTAATAATTGTCGACCCAAAAACTGGAAAAATAGCCAAGTGCGATCTGTGTGAAGGAAACCCTAGATGTGCCCAGGCCTGTGTAACCGGAGCTATTTTTTTTCGGAGGTCGGACGTAGGACCTAGGGTTCTGATGAGAAGCAAAATAGAGAGGAAAGAGATGAAAAAACCGTGAGGTTGGGAATATGGATGAAAAAATCTATGGATGGGCTGGAGTAATTTTGAGGGTTGATTTAAACAGGGAGAAAGTAGTGAAGCAACCACTGCCAGAAGAACTTTCGATGAACTTTCTTGGGGGAGCCGGAATAAACGCCAAGATTCTGTACGATGAGGTTCCGCCAGAGGTGAACGAGTTTGACCCGGAGAACAGGCTCATTGCTGGAGTCGGGCCCCTCACCGGA
The DNA here is from genome assembly GCA_038851075.1 of Hadarchaeales archaeon (SeqCode). Classification (GTDB taxonomy): domain Archaea; phylum Hadarchaeota; class Hadarchaeia; order Hadarchaeales; family Hadarchaeaceae; genus JAWCKV01. The sequence goes on from JAWCLG010000002.1 coordinate 96,672, forward strand.
ACACTTCTTCCAACAGGCGGAAGAACAACGTTCACCGCTAGAAGCCCCCTGACATTTGCCTTTGGAGACAGCAACGTCGGAGGTCATTTTGGTTCAGAGCTCAAATTTGCAGGTTACGATATCATAGTTTTTCAGGGGAGAGCCAGCAGGCCTCTTTATCTGTGGATCGACGATGACAAAGTTGAGCTCAGAGATGCATCAAAATTATGGGGAAGGGACGTTTTCCAGACAGACGATATGATAAAGGAGGAGCTGGGAGACCCGGACCTGAAAATAGCCTCAATTGGCCCAGCAGGCGAAAACTTGGTGAGAAGCGCTGCGATAATGACAGATCGTACAAGAGCCGCAGGCTGGGGAGGAGTGGGAGCTGTAATGGGATCAAAGAGGCTGAAGGCAATAGCTGTACGTGGGACTAGGGGAGTGCAGGTGGCACATCCCGAGAAAATAGAAGATCTGTTCAAGAAATGCGTTCAGATGATGAAGGGTGCAGCGAAGTACAAGTGGTACAGTTATTACGGAAAGCCATGGCTCACATGGCTTAGAAACGAAAAGCAAAAGTCTAACCCAACCAAGAATTTTACCCTCCCGCGGGTCCCTGCTTCAGAGTTCCCGAAGGTCGACCATGAAGCTTTTGCCAAGCATATAATCAGATGGAAGGGCTGTTTCAACTGCCAGATGCACTGCGGGCACGTTTTGAGGGGATTGGCAGGGCCGTATAAGGACATCGTGGGGGAAGGATACGAATACAACCAGCTTATAGACGGTTACATGATGGGAATATTCGACCTCAATTTTGTCCTGAAGTGGACTGTCGAGACAAACAGGCTTGGAGTTGACTGCGACTGGCCTGCATACACAATCGCCTGGGCCATGGAGCTCTGGGAAAAAAGGATCATCTCAGAAAAGGACACGGATGGCATAAAGCTGGAGTGGGGAAACCAGGAGGCTGCACTTACGATGCTTAACAAGATAGTCTACAGGGATGGTTTTGGGGATCTGCTCGCGGAGGGGGCCTGGGTTGCGTCCAAGAAGTTGGGCAGAGGATCCGAAAAGTTCGCGCATCACTCAAAGGGAGGCAGACTTGAGATAGACCCCAGGACCGGATGGGGGACGGCCCTTTCACACGCCACCTCGACAAGGGGGGCCGATCATCTTAAAGGAATGCCGCTCAGCAACGCTTACGGAAAGTGGGCCGGAATAGAGTACAACTATGCAGACGACAGCAGCGTGGAGCACAAGGCTGAAGCAGTGATATTTTTTGAGAATTTAAATGCGGTGATTGACTCTCTAACCCTTTGCAAAAATGTCACCTGGACTCAAAGCGAGGACAGTTTTGGTCTTCCGGAGTTCTCCGAGTGGATGTACGCGGTTACTGGACGTGAGTTCTCTCCTGTTAGACTGCTGGAGATAGGGGAGAGGATATATAATGTTGAGAGAGCGTTCAACTCAAAGTGCGGACTTACAAGAGACAATGACACATTCACCGACAAATTTTTCACGGAACCGATTGAGTCGAAGATAAGGGTGCTGGACAGGAACATTTTCGAGAAGCTGAAGGATAGGTATTACGAAAAGAGGGGATGGGATGTGAAGACCGGACATCCAACAAAGGAAAAACTAGTGTCGCTTGGTCTGAGCGATGTTGCGGACGACCTCATAAAAAGAGGAATTATTAAGGGATAAATCTTGATAGTAGACTTTCATGCGGAAATCATAACAAAGCGCTACTTTAAGAGGATGTTGAGATCACGTGGAGTTCCAAGGATCGAAACGGTGAAAGGAGGATATAGGATTTTTTACGGGGATAACCTGGCGTACCATTTCGACAATAGAATGCTTGAGATGGATATCCGTGAAAGAGAAATGGAACAAAGCGGGGTGGATATCCAGGTTATAGGGCTGGCGATGCCGGGTGTTGATATGCTGAAAAAGAGAGAGGCCATCGACGCTTCAAAGGAATCAAACGATGACCTCTGTGAAGTCGTTGGAAAGAGCTCCAAGTTTTTGGGGCTTGCCACCGTTCCAATGAAATATCCCGAAATTGCGGTTAGGGAGATTGAGAGGTGTGTGGATGAGCTCGGGCTGAGCGGATTAAAAATACCATCAAATGTCGACGGGGTACCGCTTGACTGGGAAGGTTTTCACCAGATATATGAAGCTGCTGAAGAGATGGGCGTTCCCGTCATGATCCATCCGGCAAAACCCGTGATGGCAGATTTCACGATGGAATACGGATTGACTAACGTTGTTGGCTTTTTATTTGACACCACACTGGCAGCTCTCAGACTTGTTTTTGGAGGAGTCATGGAGAAATTCAGAAAATTAAAGGTCATCCTCCCTCATGCTGGAAGCACCATTCCTTACATCATAAGCAGGATAGACCACCAGCACGGCATAAACGTAGACTGCAGAGAGCATATACGCCGTCCCCCGAGCAGTTATATAAAAAAGATTTACATAGACACAGCGCAGGCTTTCCATGCTCCGGCGTTTATGTGCGCCAGAGAGCTGATGACCTCAGACAGGATTATTTTTGGAACCGATTATCCTTTTGCGTCAATAGAAAAGTCTGTGGAGTTCATAAGGAGCCTTGATATACCAGAGGATGAAAAATCAAAAATTTTATACAAAAATGCTGAGGTAATCCTAAAGGTATTACGGGAAAAATAATGCCAGAAAAAGATTTCAATTCGCTGATTGACGAGGCCAACATTTCCGCGGTTGAGCGGATCATGGAATCGCATCCTTTTCTTGTTGGAATTGACAGGGCTATCAGAAAGATACCTGGAATGAAAGAGCGCATGCTTCTGCATGCCGGATATCCCCGCCTATCCTGGGAGGAGATGATAGGCCCCATGAAGGGAGCTGTAATAGGGGCAATTCTGTATGAGGGATGGGCGGATTCCAAAGAGAAGGCTATCCGGATGGCCGAAAGGGGAGAGATAGAGTTCTCGCCGACAGTGGACCACAGTTCAGTCGCCCCGATGGCAGGAATAATCTCCCCGTCCATGCCTGTTTTTTTGGTTGAGAACAGAACATACGGAAACTTTGCTTATTCCAATATAAACGAGGGACTTGGAAAAGCGCTGAGATTCGGTGCTTTTGATGATGAGGTGATAAAAAGGCTCAGATGGATCGAGGAGGTCCTAATGCCGAGCCTTGAGATAGTGCTCAGGGAGATGCGTGAGATTGATTTGAGGGGTTTTATAGAGGGGGCCCTTCACAGGGGAGATGAATGCCACAACAGGAATAAGACAGTTTCTCTGATGTTTCTCTCCAGCATATCCTCTGTCCTGATAAGATCGGATCTAGACAGGGAGAAGGTCGCTGAGGTCGTTGATTTCATCAACGGAAACCCTCACTTCTTTCTCAACCTTTCAATACCTTCCAGCAAGTGCTCTCTTGACGCCGCCCATGGAATAAATTACAGCACAGTGGTCAGCGGCCTTACAACAAACGGAAAAAATCTGGCAATGAGGGTGAGCGGCTTGGATAACTGGATAACCGCACCTTCAGTTATTGCAAAGGCCAAGTACTTCAGAGGTTTTGATGAAAGCTGTGCGGCCCCGGTCCTTGGAGACTCTTATCACTCTGAGCCGGCAGGTATTGGAGCTTTTGCAATGGCTGCGGCTCCCGCGATAGTGAGTTTTGTCGGGGGGGAGCCGGATATGGGGTTCAAGGCGACAACAGAGATGTACCGAATAACAGTGGCCGAGCACAGGTACTACAAAATAGCGAATCTTGGGTATCGCGGGACTCCAACGGGAATTGACATAAGGAAGGTCTTGAAAACTGGAATAACGCCGATAATAAACACGGGAGTTGCGCATCGTGAGCCAGGTGTTGGTCAGATAGGTGCGGGGATACTCAGGTTGCCAATGGAACTTTTTACGAAGGCGAAAAAGGAATTTGAAGAAAAATACGGAGTACGGCTGTGATTTACTCTTCTATGAACGCGACCACCCTACATGGGCAGGATTCCCCACCAACTATCTTTAACGGAAAACATCCTATGTAGGCTCTTCTGTTAAGGACTTGATCAATGTCGCCCCCAACGTTTTCCACGTGAATTATCTCGTGAGGTTTTGGAAACAGGGTTGCGTGCATCATGTGGTCCATGTCTGCAGTGAATATCTCATCCAGAGGTCTGCCCAGCTTTTCCTCCGCTTCTCTGGCCACGAGCGGATTCATCTTCCTCAGGCAGGTGTTCATCGGATGGTCAGCGGATCCGCAGTCAACTCCGATCCACTTAAAGTTCATCTTGGCGCACCAGTCCCTGAACTCGCGATGTGGTCCGGGGTGCTTATAGAAGTAGGCAATTTCATCGGGGTCCCTGTCTCCAGGAAAATACTTGTGGAATCCAGTGTGAATTATCAGAATATCCTCTCTTTTTATTTCCACCTTGCCCTCGAAGTTTTTTGGAGAGTAGATCCCGTAAGCACCGACCTCGCTCACATCGACTATCGCTCCCTCCCCGAAGAGCTTGTCTATCGGGAGACTGCTCAGGTCGCGACCCTTTGGATCAAAGTGGAGTGGGCCGTCCAGGTGTGTGCTGATATGAGTCGTGAATTTTATTTCCTGCTGTCCGTATCCATCGGTCGAGATCCTGTTCACGTACCTTATGGTCGGTGAAACACCTCCGGGCCAAGGTGGAGTGAATATGCCAAGGGGCTGGGTCAAATCAACGGCCCGTATTCTCGCCATAATAATCAAATAGACGTGTTGCTCATACAATAAATATTTTCCGATGTTTTTAGGACCCACGAATAATTTTTTATCCAACCGGTGTAGTAAGTATTTGATGAAGTCCAAAGGGCATTCCGGTGAAGTGGTTCTGGAGATGAAGGGGATAACAAAGAGATTCCCCGGAGTCGTTGCCAATGATCACATAGATTTTGTTCTTAAGAGGGGCGAAATCCACAGCATTCTAGGAGAAAACGGAGCCGGAAAGACCACCCTGATGAAAATTCTTTACGGGCTCTATCAGCCGGACGAGGGTGAGATCAGAGTATTCGGAAAAAAAGTGCAAATAAAATCCCCAAGGGACTCTATCAGACTGGGCATAGGACTTGTCCCTCAAATAAGCATGCTTGTTCCAACTTTGACCGTGAGGGAAAATATCGTCCTGGGGCTTGAGCCCTGTAGAGGCGTGTTTATCGATGTCAAGGAGGAGATAAAAAGAATAAACGAACTACAGAAAAAGTTCGGATTGGAAGTTCCTTTAGATGCTAAGCCGTGGCAGCTTTCTGTCGGAGAAAAACAGAAGGTGGAAATACTCCGTGCTCTCTATCGCGGCAGCAAAATCCTGATAATGGACGAACCAACTTCAGTGCTGTCTCCTCCTGAAAAAAAGTCACTTCTTGAGAGCATGAAAAAAATGGCCAGGTCTGGGATAGCCTCGGTTCCTTTCATCACGCATAAGATCCCGGAGGTCTTGGCGGTGAGCGATCGCATTACCATTCTTAGGAGAGGCAAAGTAACGGGAAGACTTGAGACAAGAAAAGCATCCAGGGAAAAAATAATAATGAGCATGATAGGAAGGTCCGTGGAATTCAGAAGAGAGAGAATTAGCGCCAAAAAAGGCAGGAAGATACTTGAAGTTTCGTGCCTGAAAAGCTTCAGCGACAAGGGAGTTCTTGCGGTTAAGGGAGTCTCTTTTTTTGTTGGCCAGGGGGAGATTCTCGGAATAGCCGGGGTTGCCGGAAACGGCCAGAAAGAGCTGGCTGAGACAATAATGGGTCTCAGAAGAGCTTCCGAGGGAAAAATACTGTATGCCGGAAAAGACATCACAAACAAATCGCCTTCCTTCATACGTTCTTTAAATATCGGTTTCATCCCCGGAGAGAGGTTTAAGTGGGGAATTTCGCCAAGCCTGACCGTATATGAAAACGTGGCAATGGGTTACTACAACAAGTACCCATTTTCGAAAAGGGGAATGCTGAACTACGGTGAGGTTATAAGGCTCACCGAGGAGTTGATTAAAAAATTTGATATAAGGGCACCGTCTCCCAGTACAGTGGCTAGAACTCTATCAGGTGGGAACATTCAAAAGCTGATTCTGGCAAAGGAGCTCTCATCCAGCCCCGGTTTTATACTGGCGGAAGAGCCAACGGCCGGGCTCGATGTCGGGTGCCAGGAGTTCATTCATAATGTTCTCATTCAGGAAAAGAAGAAAGGGACCGCAGTGCTCCTGTTTTCAGGAGATCTCGATGAAATAATGAAAATCAGCGACAGAATTGGTGTAATGTATGAAGGAAAGATAGTCTCAGTCGTACCCGCGGCCAAGGCGAAGAAGGAAAAGATTGGAAGCATGATGGTGGGGAAGAGGGTATAAGGGTATACCGATGATCGATAAAATTCTGATAGACAACGGAATTGTCCTCACAATGAACCACAGGCGAGAGATAATCAGGAATGGTTCCGTTCTTGTCGAGGGAAATAGAATAGTTGAAGTCGGCGAAGCTGATACGCTGAAAAAGAAGCATGCGCCTGACACCGTCATAGATGCAAGGGACAAGGTTGTGATGCCGGGTCTTGTGAACCTGCACTTTCATTCTGACAACATGTCCAGAAGCGTTGGCGAACACATGGGTCTGGAAGAATGGCTCGACAATCTTTACTATCCAATGTTGAAGGCAATGACTCCCGAAGACGTTTACTATTCAGCACTTCTAGCCTATGCCGAGGCCCTCCTCTCAGGGACAACAGTGGTTGACGATATGTACATAAAGCTTCCGAGCTGTGCGGAGGCGGCAGAGAAAATAGGCATAAAGTCTGTCCTGTCAAGTACCACGGCAGACCTCGTAGAAGGACTTGAGAGTTTGCATGATAATGAAAAATACGTTAGAGAGATAAAATCAAAGAGCGGCAGGGTGAAAGTGTGGTTTGGGGTCGAGTGGCTCCCACTTTGTTCAGATGAATTTCTCCAAAAAACCAGGGAGCTGGCAGACAGATACGAAACCGGGATACACATCCATTTGAATGAGTCCAAGGGAGAAGTGGATGTTTGCGTGGAGAAGTTTGGAAAGAGGCCAACGGAGCGCGCCCACGAGTTCGGGGTGATGGGACCGGACGTTGTTGCGGCTCACTGCGTCTGGCTCTCAGAGCGCGAGATGAAGCTCTACGCGGAGACCGGGACACATATATCCCACAATCCTGTTTCAAACGCCAAGCTGGGAAACGGGCTCGCCAAGGTGCCGGAACTCATGGAGCTCGGGGTGAACGTTGGGCTGGGGACTGATGATGCCCCATGCAATAATACAGTTAACATGTTCGAGACGATGAAGTTCGCATCCCTAGCCCAGAAGTCAAGGTTCACCGACGCCTCCCGGATGCCGGCCATGACCGTTCTGGAGATGGCAACGCTCAACGGGGCCAGGGCTCTCGGGATGGAGAAGGAGATAGGTTCGATAGAGCCCGGAAAAAGGGCAGACATCATCCTTGTGGACCTCAACGTCCCGAACATGAGACCGGTTCACTTCGGCGAGTACCCAAACATCTGTCAGAACCTCGTCTACTCCTCACTGGGGAACTCGGTTCACACGGTCATGGTTGACGGAAGGGTTGTTGTGAAGGGAGGAAAGCTGGTTACGATGGATCTGGGCAGCATCATCAGAAAGCACGGTGAGCTTGCGGCCGACCTGCTGGAGAGGAGAAAGGAGTTCATAGGGAGGTAGGGGGATGTTTTCGAAAGTTAAAGTCTGGTTTGGAAGAATGATAGTCCGACTTGGAATAAGAAAATCGCAGGTTACCATGGGGTTGATGAACCTAGTAGCAATCGTCGCAGTTATTGCACTGACAATCGTTGTATCATCTCTGGTGGCCGGTGTAGATGTGGGGAGAAGTTTCTCAACTTTTCTAAGCCGCACAGTTGGTTCTGACCAGGGCATATTATTTGTGCTGAAAAGGGCCACTCCGCTTATAATCGCCTCGCTCGGGCTTGTGGTCGCTTTTCGTTCCGGTTTCTGGAATATAGGTGCAGAAGGACAGATAGCTATAGGTGCAATAGCTACAACCGGGGTCTGCCTCTACTTGGGACTACCCGGGATTATCGCCGTAATTATCTCCTTTTTGATGAGTTTCATGGCAGCCGGTCTTTACAGTGGGGTTTCCGGTTACCTGAGGATAAGATGGGGAGTTAATGACATAGTTGTGACGATGATGATGAACTTCATAGCGCTTGGCATATTCCATTATCTTATATCGGGGCCTTGGTTCTGGAGAGAGGGGGGAGCCGTCGGGCTTTACTCAAGAACCGCCCCGATTCCATACGAGATGAGATTTCCGTTTATCAGCAATCCCCTGAGTTCCACATTCATATTGGCTATAGCGCTCGTCTTTGTTGTATTCTTTCTCATGAAAATGACGGTTCTCGGATACAAAATGAAGGTCGTTGGCGATAACCAGAACGCCGCATTTTCACAGGGGATAAACGTCAGGCGAGTTTTTACGTCCAGCGCAATAATAAGCGGAGGGCTGTGCGGGATTACCGGCATGGCGCTTGTGCTCGGAGAGTTCTTCAGGATGCAGGCAGGCATAACCGGAAATTATGGGTTTTTTGCCATACCGATAGCTCTTTTCTGCAGGAACGAGCCCGCCCTGATACCATTTGGGGCCTTTTTGGTGGCGGTTATAATCGAAGGAACACTTTCACTTACTGTGCTGGGGATTCCATCAGCGCTTTCAGAAGTACTTCTTGGTATTCTTTTCCTTGTGGTGTTTTTCCCGGAATTGGTCAGGTGGATTAAAATGAGGAGGTCTAAAAAATGTTAGATGTTATAAGTTCGGTCCTCTCCTACTTTCCAGTTATAGGTTTGGCTGCTCTGGGAGGGCTGATCGGACAGAAGGCAGGAGTATACAACATAGCAACAGAAGGCATAATGCTTTTTGGCGCAGTTGGCGGACTTTACGGTTATTACGTTTCAGGTTCTCTGTGGGTCGGTCTTTTATTCGGACTATTTTTCGGGTCAATTTTCGGAGTTCTGCTGTCGGTCCTGACGGTATATTGCGCCTTGAATCAGATAGTTATTGGATTCACCCTGTGGTTCCTCGCTGAAGGTCTTGGAAAATTCCTGTTCCCGGTGCTCCTTCCCGGGGCTTTTAAGGTTCCGGAGAGGTTCGGCTATATACTTGGTTTTGATCAAGTTTTCTGGCTGGCGGTCATACTTTTTGCAGCAACCGTTGTGCTTTTCAGGTGGAGCAGGTACGGCATATCGATTCACGTGGCGGGTGAAAGTCCGGAAGTGGGGGATATTGCAGGAATAAATGTGTTCAGGGTGAGATGGATCTGCAACATAATAGGTGCGAGTTTGATGGGCATGGCTGGAGCGTATCTTTCAGTACACGTTCTTCAGGGATTTAACTATGAGATGGTTGCGGGTTACGGATGGGTGGCATTTGCAATAGTTCTGTTCGGAAGATTTTCACCTATAGGGGTTTTCCTCGGGACTCTGTTCTTTTCCAGCATAATAGGCATACAGACGAGGCTTCAGGTAATCGGTGCGATGTTCCTGCCTTCGGAGCTGATGGTGGTCCTGCCTCATATAGGGGTGGTTATTATCTTGGCGATAATCGGAATTCTTGGCAAAAAATCAGGTATTCCATCCGCGCTTGGAGTGCCATACAGAAGAGAATAAAGATGCATCATGGTGGATGAAAGATTGAATGCCGGATACGCTGGCAGGATTCTGGATGTGAACTTGAATTACGGTGAAATAAAAGTAAAAGAAACTTCCAAAGAACACGTGAGGTGGATAGGAGGAGCCGGACTTGCTACAAAGTTGGTAACCGATCTTGTTGACCCAGGGGTCGATCCTTTCAGCGAATCAAATGTTCTGGTCTTCTGCACCGGACCTGTAACCGGCACCATACCGATGTCGAGCAGATACGTAGTCGCTTCAAAGTCACCACTTACCGGAACAATTGGAGATGCCGACTCTGGAGGGTTCTGGGGACCAGAGCTTAAGGGCGCCGGTTTTGACGCGATAATTGTGAGAGGAAGATCAAAAAGACCGGTTTTTATCTGGGCAGCGGACTCTGCAGCGGAGATCAGGGATGCCGGAGAGATATGGGGGATGGACACGCGTAGGACTGAAAACGAAATAAAAAAGCAATGCGGAAATTGTAAAGTGGCTTTAATAGGTCCTGCAGGGGAGAATCTTGTCAGGTTTTCAGTTATTCTAAACGATGGAGGAAGAGTGGCTGGGAGAAGCGGGCTCGGGGCTGTCATGGGTTCAAAGAATCTGAAGGCAATCGCTGTGAAAGGAGATTTTGAGTACAGCCTCTCTGACGACGCAAAAGCCTTGGTAACCGAGATGACGCGGCATCTGATCAGCAGGGACGGTGTTAAGAGGCTTTCAAGTTTCGGCACAGGAGCGTATCTGGAGATTTTTCTGTCTAGAGGAAATCTTCCGCTGAAAAACTGGTCTCAGGATGACTGGTCGGAGGACTCTGCGAGGAGGATTTCCGCCAATAGACTATCCGAGTTCGTCAATGTTAAGATGAAAGCGTGCAGGCTCTGCCCGGTTGGCTGTGAGAAGAGAATAGAGTACGACGGAGTGGAGGAGAAGGGTCCTGAATATGAAACGATAGCAGCCCTCGGTTCACTCTGCCTCATTGACGATCCTATGGAAATCGTGCGGGCAAACAGTATATGCAATCTGCTCGGTGTGGACACAATAGAGACAGGAACTCTTGTTGCGTTCTTGATGGAATGTGTTGAGAGGAAAATTTTGTCAGAGAAAACAATAGGAGTCCCGCTTTCGTGGGGTAACGGGGACAGAATCCCGGATTTGGTTGAAATGATCTCATTCAGGCGCGGCTACGGCAATTTTCTTGCAGAGGGGGTTAAAAGAGTCTCAGATCTGCTGGAGCCTGAGGCGGCCAGCTTGGCAATGCATGTGAAAGGGGCCCCCATATGCATGCATGACCCCAGGGTTCAGCAGGATAGAGGACTTAACTATGCAACTCTGCCTTCGGGTGCCTACCACGGTAAGGGAGGAAGCAATTACGCTGGACTCCCAGAAAGTCGAAGTCTGGCGGAGGAGTTAGTTAGAAGGCAGAACATGGCGGAAGTTATAGACAGTCTTGTAATGTGCTCCTTTGCGTTCGAGATTTGGGCCGGTGGACTCCCTGTGGAGTTCATACCGAGGATACTGAGGTGCACATCAAATATCGATCTCAGTTTGTCAGATCTTGATAAAATCGGAGGAGATATATTCAATATGAAAGTTTCATTCACGAAAGCAGCTTTAGGCATTGAGAGAATAGGTGAAAAACTGCCAGAGAGGTTTAAGGTCGTGCCACGCGTTCGTGAAGGGGTTGTCCACACCTTTGATGCAGAGAGATACTTGGGGGAATATCACATGCTCAGAGGTAGATCCCGGAATTAGGTCTAGCGCTGTCTCATCTGTTTTGTTCTGAAACCTATGGCATTGCAACAACGCGGCCAATAATCTTTCTTTCTTTAATCTGGTCCAGCGCGCTCGGTATCTCTTCAAGGCTGATTGTTTTTGAAACAACCGGGCTTATCTTTTTCATATGGGCGAGGTTTACCACATCTACCAGGTTTTGGTGAGTGTACGAGACAGAACCTATCACGTGATATTCACCTACAACCAGCAGAAGCGGACTCACCTCGAGCAGGTCTTTTGTGTATCCTATTATCACATACCTTCCCATTTTTGCCAAGCTGTTTATCGCGTTGCTCATGGTCTTTTTTAGACCCACGAGCTCAACGGCAACGTTCACACCCTTTCCGCCGGTCATCTTCTTTATCTCTTCACCAACGTTTTCTGTCGACCCGTCAATAACTCCGTCCGCTCCCATCTCCTCAGCGAGCTTTAGCTTTTCTTTAGATACATCCACTACAAAGACCCTGGCACCGATGTGTTTCGCCACCTGAAAGGCGCTTGTCCCAAGCCCACCAAAACCGTTTATCAGAAGACTTTCTCCGGACTGAAGTTTGGCCAGATCCACGAGCGCATGATAGACCGATCCAACAGCGCATGGCAGAACTGCCGCTTTCTCAAACGGCACATCGCTGGGGAGTTTTATCAGAGTTCTTTCAACGGTTTTCACGTACTCGGCGTATCCGCCGTCTATCGTAAATCCATGCTGGTCTAGGTCAGAACATAAGTTCTGCTTCCCCATCCTGCAGTAATCACACTTGCCGCAGCTTTTGTTGTTGTTGACGACGACGCGGTCTCCTTTTTTAAAGTTTTTAATGTTTTTTCCTGTTTCTTCTACTTCACCAGCGATCTCATGGCCGAGTGTTATAGGCAGCGTTCCTTTCCACGGGACCAGTGTACCATCAAGAAAGTGAAGATCAGTGTGGCAGACTCCAGCAGCCTTAATTTTTATAAGAACTTCATCGTCCCCGATTTGCGGAACTTCGACGTTTTCTACCTTAAGCGGTTTATTTGGCCCGTAGTATCTCACAGCTTTCATGATTTCGGTTTATTTTGCACTTTGGTTGTAATAAGTTTAACGGTCAAACGGCTTATAAAATATGCCCGCAAATAAAACGATGACAAAAAAATAAAAAATTAGATTTGATAGCGCCCGTTGTTTAGTCCACCCATTCACTATTATCCGGCACGACAACAGTTCCGTTTATGATGTTCTCCTTGAGTTCAGCAGCATACGCCTTTATCTCCTCGGTAACCATGTTGCCCCATGTTGGGATATCCAGCGATCCGTCCTCCAGGCTGAGGTAAATCTCAGCACTTGCCGATCTAAGATTGTTCCAAGTGCCGTTCACTATGGCCTCCACGGCCCTTTCCAGCGGTTTAGTCCAGTCCCAGATGCATGACCCGAACAGAGTATCCGGATAGTACTGTACCATGTCAATGTACTCCTGAGTTGTGTACATCCCTAGGGCCGCAGCTTCGAGTGTTCCGGCGAAATCATCCTGGTTTATGAATACCACATCGATTCCTGCCTCATGGAAGCTCCTCACAGTGTCTCTCGCCCTAGCGGGATCGGAATAACTATTCATGTCAACCCTTGTAACGGTGATATTCGGATTTGAGTATCTGGCGCCCTCCCTGAACGGATTTGCCACCGTTCTGTTTGCTCTTGGTCCGGGAATTGCTATTATCAGCCCGAGTTTATTGGTCTGTGTCAAAAGTCCTGCAACTGCTCCGGCTATGAAGTGAAGCTGGTGCACATTGGCGGCATTTATGCATATCATGTTGTTTGGAATTGAGTATGGAGCATTTTCTATCGGCCCCGCTTCCCATTCCTGAATGAAGTACACGTCTGGGTGCCGCTCCGCGGCAGCGATAGCAGCTTCGATAAATTCGTCAGTTTCAACGTAAACAATGTCATAAGTTGAGGCCGCCTGTTCGATTACGCTTGCAACGTCTTGTATGCCGGTTTCTTCAATCCAGGTGTAGACAATGCCATATCTTCCGCAGACTGACTCGACAGCCTTGGCATGGCTTGGAGACCAAGTGCCTTCATCATGATGCCACCACATCACAACACCCATGGTGAGCTGTGTCGGCTGCGGGGTTGGGGTCGTTTGTTCCACAGTTTTGGGTGCTATAACGTATCCTACTCCGACACCAATCACTAGTCCGATTATAAGCGCTATCACAAAAACAACGGATGTTGCCATTCCTCTTTCCATTTTTCCCCACCTTTTTTGATAAACTCTGGAGAGTACTTGTTTTTATCTCTTGCGGACGTAATCGCTTTTTGTATTTGACAAAAACACGTTTGTCTGCTGACCGAAATTTATTTTAGATATAAAGAAAAAATAACACGTGAGTTTATGAGATTTACAGACCTTTTATATAAAAAAAATAAAGATCTGTGGGATTTGCAACTTAATCACCCTTTTATCAGGGAGATGGGCGAGGGCACTCTTGACGTTGCAAAGTTCAGATTTTATGCGAAGGAGAACTACAAGTATCTCAAAGCTTACGCGAGGGTACTGGCTGCGGCCGTTTCTCGATCCCGTGAGGAAGACATGATGAAGAAACTGCTTGAGCTTCTAAATTTCACCGTTAACGTTGAGATAGATCTTAATCGCAACTACGCGTTGGAGCTAGGAGTATCGATAAAGGAGCTGGAAAACGAGGAGATGGCACCCGTGACAAAAGCGTATTCCGATCATCTGCTCTCCGCAGCTGGAGAGGGACTCTGTGAGGTTCTGGTGGCAGTTCTTCCGTGTTACTGGGGCTATCATGAGGTGTTTACCAGCTTAAAGTCTAGGATATCCAAAAAAATAAATGCAATTTACTCCAGAACGATAGACCTCTATTCCGGTGAAGAAGGAAAAAAGGTAACAGTTTTATTGAGGGGCATAATAGACAGGCTTGCCAAAGAAGTGGGAGACAGCGAAAAAAAGAAACTTGAGGAGATATTCAGGATGAGCAGCAGATATGAATATCTTTTCTGGGATGCCGCGTATAATTTAATAATGTGGCCCGACGTTGGTAGGGGATGAAACGAATGGAACATTATAAACTTGACAAGATAATGCGCGTAGACCTGAAAAACGGATTAATAAGTTCTGAGCAGCTTGATAAAAAGGCAGAGACGTTCATCGGGGGAAAGGGCATAGGGGTTTACTACCTTTTGAAAGAGCTTAAACCAAAAATAGACCCGCTTTCTCCAGAAAACAAGCTCATATTTGCTTGGGGCCCGCTGACCGGAATAGCCCCCACAACCTCCAGGCTTGTGGTTTGTACAAAGTCACCGCTTACCGGTGCTTTCTTGGACTCGTATTCTGGCGGAGTGTTTCCCGCCAAGCTTAGGTTTGGATTACCTGGCCACGTTGGAATAATTTTTGAGGGAAGGGCGGATAGGCTATCATATCTCTTCATTGATCACGGAAATGCTGAGCTCAGGGATGCAAGCGAATTGAAAGGATTGAGCGTTGCGGAGCTCTACGGCAAGTTCGGAAATGGTGTTGAGATAGCAGGCATAGGCGTCGGCGGAGAGAATATGGTCAGATATGCAACGATTTCTTCTGATTGGGGTACTCATCATGCTGGAAGAGGGGGAGCCGGTGCGGTGATGGGATCCAAGAATTTGAAGTGCGTTGTTGTAAAAAGCGATCCACCTGTTTTGCCAAAGGCGCTGAAGGAACTCTCTATAAAATACGTGAAGAAGCTGAGAGAAAATCCTGGAACTCAGTGGGCCATCCAGATTGGAACAGCGGGCACCACTTTTTCATCTCAGAGTGCGGGCATCCTGCCGACCAGAGGGTGGTCAATGGGTAGATTCGATGGCTATGATGGGATAGGTCCTGAAAAAGTCAAGGAGAGTGTGGTAGAAAGGAAGACGTGTTACAACTGTCCTCTGGCATGCGGCTATTCTCTGAGGCTCAAGGGCAAGTATGAGATAAACACGAGAAAGGGTCCCGAGTACGAAACAATTGCAATGATGGGTCCAAACTGCGGCATATCGGATCTCAGCGCTGTTTCAAAGCTGGACATGACATGCGGTGAGTACGGCATAGACACAATTGAGGTTGGGGGTATCTTGGGCTGGCTCATGAGATGCAATCAGGAGGGAATCAGAATTCACGATATAAAGTTTGGAGATGTTGAAAAAGGATTGGATCTGATAGAAGAAATCGCTCGCAGGAAAGGCGATCTCGGAAACGTTCTTGCTGATGGCATAAGAAAGGCCGTATCCGCTTATGGTGGCAAAGAATTTGCAGCCGAGTGCAAGGGAATGTGTTATCCGGGATATGACCCCCGAGGTAGCGTTGCCATGGCTCTTGCGTATGCAACGAGCGATCGGGGCGCATGTCACAAGCGATCCTGGGCGGTCGGTGCAACTACCTTCTGGGGCGATGCTGCTTTTGACTATGAGAGGGCCCCAGCCTTCGTTAAAAACGATCATATTAACAATTCGGTGCTCTGGTGCCTCGCGATATGTGACTTTGGGAGCCCGGCTTATCTGGAGGACCTTGGAAAGGAATGGCTGGATTCCCTCGGGTACAGTTTTACAGTAGAGGATCTTAGGTCAATAGGTGCCCGCGTCTGGAACATGGCCAGAGAATTCAATGTTAGAGAGGGTTTTGACAGGAAGGACGATTCGCTCCCAGAGATAATGAAAAGAAAACTTGAGGGTGAAGGGCCAGCGAGCGGCAGGAGTATAGATCAGGAAAAATTCAGCATGATGCTTGATAAATATTATGAGATGGTTGGGTGGACAAAAGACGGTAAGCCGACAGATAGTGACACTGGGTGATTTATTAGGGGTCTGGAGGACAAAATGACAGATAAAATTCTGATAGACAACGGAATTGTCCTCACAATGAACCACAGGCGAGAGATAATCAGGAATGGTTCCGTTCTTGTCGAGGGAAATAGAATAGTTGAAGTCGGCGAAGCTGATACGCTGAAAAAGAAGCATGCACCTGACACCGTCATAGATGCAAGGGACAAGGTTGTGATGCCGGGTC
>JAWCLG010000003.1:0-104972 GCA_038851075.1 Hadarchaeales archaeon (SeqCode)
CGTCGCTGGACAAGGTTTCACCGATACAGTTGGGTTCGCACCCTAGTATCGCTACTAGGGGGGACACTTCGTAGTATCTAATCCCGTTCGCGCCCCTAGCCTTCGCCCCTCACCGTCAGGCCCGTTCTCGTCTGACGCCTTCGCCACTGGTGGTCCCCCGAGGATCAGAGCATTTCACCGCTACCCCCGGAGCACCTCAGACGTCTCCCGGCCTCTAGGCCCGCAGTATCCCTTGCAAGCCGAACGGTTAGGCCGCCCGATTTCACAAGGGACTTGCAGACCCGGCTACGAGCGCTTTAGGCCCAATAATCGCGACCACCACTTGGGCTGCTGGTATTACCGCGGCGGCTGGCACCAGACTTACCCAGCCCTTATTCCGGGAGCTCCTTACACTCCCGAAAAGCCGCCGATCAAAAGACCAGCGGCACTTGGGGTCCCCCCGTCACGCTTTCGCGCATTGCGGAGTTTTCGCGCCTGCTGCGCCCCGTAGGGCCTGGGGCCTTGTCTCAGTCCCCATCTCCGGGCTCCGACTCCCATCGCCCGTACCCGTCGCAGGTTTGGTGGTCCGTTACACCGCCAACAGCCTGATAGGCCGCAGTCCCATCCTCGGGCCCGTGCGTTTTTACCGCAGGGTTTGGGAAACGGCGCATTCCAGCCTCCGTTTCCTATCGGGAGTTATCCCCAGTTTCCCGGGGTTATTCCCGTCCCGAGGGCAGGTTGACTACGTGTTACTGAGCCGTATGCGGGGCCACTCCCTTGCGGAAGCGCCCGCCACTCGCATGGCTTAGTCGGACCCCAACAGCGGTGGCCTCCGGCAGAATCAACCGGAGTTGGTTGGCCGCAAAACTGGAAATTGGCTTGGGCACCGGACCTATCTCGGACCTGAGCTCCCAGTAGCCTGGTTTGTTCAGATCCACATCCATGAATCCACACCAAGAGCACGACCTTTCATTGCGTGGCCCTGCGTTTACAGGCCGCTTACTCGGATCGACGCCGTCACACCGCGGTGTGGACCGTGTATCACTTATGAGCAGAACCCTACTTAAAACTTACTTTTCGACCTCAAACGCCAAACATTTATTCAGTACGCAATCCTCTGGCCTGCATATATTTGAGGAAAAAGTGATATGCTAATTTGGGTGAAGTTTACCTGAAAAACCGAAAATCCGGAGGTCTGTCCCCCATAGTCGCAACGACAATCATTATGACCATAACTGTAATGTCATTAAACATCGTAGTGATCTTATAAACACGTTGCAGATATGCCCCCCTGCCGTTCTTGTCAGGGATTCGGAGAGCACGAAAGAACCGGGACTAAGACCATGACTGAAAACGAAGACCGCGGTTAATATTCTGTTGCGCAGGGTCGAAGCACGTCCCCCTTGAGTTTACCTCAACGTATTTTAATGGGAGCTGCCTCGCTCCTTAACAATCAGGGCGAATCCGACAGCGACGCCCCAATATGGAACTGGAGCGACTTACAACTCAAGCAAAAGATACAGACTGATGACCGACCTTGACCAGAACATGAAGTGCTATCAAAAATACTGTTTAGGAAGCGGATGAATGCCGATAGGCATGCCACAAACACGTAAAAGCCAAAAGGCGCATTTCATCTTTTCCAAAGTTTCTTCAACACATAGTAGGCTAGTCGAGGTGTCTTTACATAACTGATCGGTGAAATCGCCGTGATGCCCCACCAACCTTCATTTATGTTGTTTTGACCTGGAACATAATCGTAGTATCCGGCAGAGGCCCAGCTGGCAGTTTTATTGTGTACCGACGGATCTCCGGCTTTCCACCACTCGTCGGACCATTCAAATACTGTGCCTCCAAGGCACCTGCCGGTGGGGCCAAGATTTGCTTCTATCTCCTCCCAAAGACTTTCGATACACCTGGACTGTTCATACTGATTTTCCTCCTGGGTACGTGCATCCAGCGCATCACAACCCCACTCAGCAAGGATCAGGGGCTTTTTTGTTTTTGACCGATAATCAGAAAAAAGAGTCCCAAATGAACAACCTCTATACGAGCTTACCCCCCAGGCATCAAGCGAGCTCAGCGAGACATCATCAGAACCATACAGATGACTGCCAATCGTGCCTATCTCATCCTCAATAGTAATTACAGGGTGATAGTTTGGGCCCTCCTCTCTGTGCGCTGCCTGTGAAACCTCCTGCAAAAGGGTGTACCAGCATGACCTGTCGGACTCAACATGAGAGTTTACTTCATTTCCGAACGCCCACATCAGTACAGCCGGATGATTCTTCCATTTATTTACCATGAAAATAAAATCCTCCATTATTTTCCGGCGCACGGAAAACCTCGAAAAGTCTGCATTCCAGTCCACCCAGTAGCCCATTATAACATAAATCCCGTTGGAGTAGGCCGCATCAAGTGCATCCCTGGTCGCTTTTAACGATGAATATGTTCTGATGGTGTTCGCGCCCATCTCCTTCAGGAGGGGGAAATCGTATGTGTACGTCCCGCTGTCAGACCACCAGCTATAACCATATTCAACGCTCTGCCCAACCGGAGTGGGGCTGTAGCAGACGCCTTTTATGACGAACGGAGAACCATTGACGGTTAGCTGGCATCTATTAATCCTAACACGGGAAGGCATGGCATCTGGTCTATGAAACATGTGGTGCTCCTCCTTTATCTCTGGCTGCAACGCCGTTATATAAATTCTAAAAGAAACGTGCCATCAAGGGAGACCAGGCCAGAAACCCGCCGGTATTGCGAGACCAAAAAACATCAAACAAATTTTTCTGTCTTACCTGAAAACCGAAAATTTAGGACCAAACCCGTTACGCCTGCCAACTCACTGTAACACTGCTGAGGGTGGGATTATTGCTACCGCTCGGATATAAGACCGCCTTCCACCTGATGTACCGGGCCGATGAGCTTGCAATCTGGCTTCCGCTCGCATTAGGATAAGGACCTGACCAAGCCTCCCAGTTAACTCCATCGGGGCTGCTGGAAGTATAGATTTCAATCCTAGTCCCGGCTGGTACGCTGCCATTCCATCTTATAGTCCCAAAGCTTGGAGATGGATTTCCTGTATCGTTCTCAAAGATGATCGTCTTGACCTTCCTTTCGCACGCATCCAGCTTCACATTTTCCTCTGGAAGACATATGTTAAGGATCCTCATCTCATCAAGCTTACCGTTGAACCTATCGCCTTGAGCATCTAGATTATATCCAACACCTAAATTATTTGAACAGCTCTCTGGGGATAAATAACATGTTTTTTCAGCATTGAGCGTTCCGTTAAAATAAGCTCTGAGTTTTTTTGTGATATTGTCGAAGGTCACAGCCACATGTGTCCAACTATTGACATTTAACTCACTTGTTATTAAAGTTTCGTTCCAACCATCATGATAAAACCCTGCCGCAAGACTATTGGAGAAACCTTGACAGCAAATACCATAGCCTCTCTTATTGCTTTCCCCCTTTTCTATTATTCTGCCCCAGTCCTCACTCTGCGTTGAAGGGTTAATCCAAAATTCAATCGTGAAAGAGCCTGTGATATCAAGTGTAGATGAGTGATAAACTATGAATCCAGTATCCCACTCACTATAATCGAATTGCAGTCCTTTAGAAAATTTTCCGGTTGTCCACTTAGGACTAGAGCCGGAAAAATACCCACGGTTATTATTTCCGCTGCTGTCACCAACTGTATAGCCACTCCCCTCATTCATGTGCCATAAAGCCACGGTGCCGGGTATTGCATCAAGCTCATTTGGCTGGTCGCATGTCCAAGGCCCATTTATAGTCCAAGTGTACGTCTGCGGCTGCTTCACCTTCAGCAAGTAATTATATTTATCTTCCCGACCACCGCTCGCAGATTTAAGCTCAATCTGGTACTGCCCCTCAGGGACCCCAGCGTCCACGCTTATCCTGAGCGTCGAAGAGAAAGTTGGAGTTCCACTGTCAGGTATGAAAGTAACAGTTATTCCACTGGGAGCTGTCGCTGTGAGCTGCAAGGTCTGACTGTAACCACCGATGCTCTCAACGTTTACGGTCTGATCCAGAGTACCTCCTGGTGGCACGATTCCGGAAAGCGGCGCCTGAACCATATAAGTCGGTTGAGGTGTCCATCTTATGTAATCTACATAGTATGTGAAACTGCTCAGAACATCCGCTGTTATCTTGAATGGAAGCTTCATGTGCTCCAGGTCGACCGGGCCAAAATCGGAAACAGGCACGACAACCTCCTGCCAAACGCCAGTCTTCTTATTGTCGAACCCATACCGGGATAGGTCAAGAAACGGAGAGTTCTCAAATAGATCCTCCAGCTGAATCCTCATGTTTTCGTTATCCTGAAGCGGTCGAGATATTTTTATGTAAAATCTCAAGTCACAGTCGGTGTGGGTCGTAAAGTTATCTCCCATAGTTGGGTTATTTCTGTAAAGAACGACTCCAAAACCGCAGTAGCTATCATTAGGTGGTTTTTTTATCTCATAGTAGTTTTCTTTGTCTCCTGGAGCCCCATTCCAGTCATTCCGACTAATAACGCAACCTTCAGGCCAAACATAAACATCCGATTCTCTCGGCAAAAGTCCAAAGTCGCTGTATATCTTAAGATTTTCCGCTAGTCCGACATTTATGGTGTAAATATGCTCGCGCGATATGCTGCCATCGCTGGCTCTGATTATCAAATCATAGACTCCGCTCAAACTCTTCGTGACACTGATATTCATTATTGACTCAAAACCTGGTATTCCCGATTCCTTGGAAAGAGTAACCCCCATACCGCTCGGCGCCCCCTCAACAGAAAGCGTGACGACGCCTTGATACAGATTATCTCGAAGCACCGCTATCGGAACTGAAAGATATCCATACGGACTCACGGTTCCCCATCTGGGTGCGACAATGCGGAATCCCTGAGGGCCACGCGTTCCCTTTATAAGGCGTATATTGTCGACGTAAATGTTCTCACTTCTGCCAGTGTATATGTTTGAAAGGGTAATGTTCCACGGTATTCTCACTTTTTTGAAATTAACGGAACCTATCACGGAAGAAAACGCGCTGAGAGGGATAAGCACCTCCTGCCACTCCCTGCCAACGGTGATATAGTCAGATACTCTGTACTCCACTTCTTTCCCTCCTCCGTTGACGGAAATTGAAAATCTGGCGCCCAAATTGTCGCTTCTCGCCCAGAAGCTCAGATGGGTGTACTCGGAAATGTCTTTAGCTGGATAAAAATTATTATAGAACCCACCCCAGTAACCGTGATTGTTGGTGTATTCCATTTTCCAGCACCCGGAGATGTCCTGAGGGCTGCCCACAGTCAAATCGACCCTCGGCATGTTAAAAACCCAGGGTGGGGCGTTCTTTGAACCGTCTCCGCCGTCATAAAATAACGGTGGGTTCATTCCGTTTTCGTTCTTCGGACCACCGAAAAGCAAATATGATGAAGGCTGGGTAGAAGGGCCATAAAGCACCGTGACGTTTCCGCGGTATGTGTGAGTGTTGTTGCTCGAATCTCTGACCGATAGTTTGACCATGTGTGTTCCCGGAGGAGCGTTGTACCATACGGGGTCGCGAGAAACATTATCGACTGTACCATCATCTCCATAATCCCAATTCCATTCAACTATAGATGACTGGGAAACGGAGAGATCAGTGAACTTGATGTTCTCGCCCTGCTGAACGTATTCGAAGTATGCCCACTGCCTGAATATCCAGTTAACGTTGTCAATATAAATCGCGTTGTTAGCTGGAACTGCCGTAACCACAAAAACACCGTATAGGTTGTTCATATGAACTCCAGTAAAACTAGTTCTCGGTATTGAGACTTTCTGCCAGTTATTCGGCTGCCCAGGGATCCACCCGAAATCTGATATATTGACCAAAGATTCGGCATTATAAAAGTCCTTAATGCCTACCTTGAAGTTAGTTCCGCTTTTTACCCAAAAATCTAGACTTTCGGCATCAGAGAGGTCTATTCCATCAATGCTGACGGCGTAAACACCCCACCCAAAATCAGAACTGCAATTTGAATACGCTCTAGTCACTCCTTCCGGTGAATCGTTTAAATCAACCTTGAAAGCATCCATATCTATGCTCTCCGGCCAAGTGTAAATATCGGTCCCTACTGGAATTCCAAAATCGCTCAGAACTTTGAAATACCAGATTTTGGTTTCAATTATTTCCTCAATCGAAGGTACGGTCACTATGCTTGAGGCCAGAATGACGCCACTTGGTCTATGGATAAGACTCGAATTTAATTTTAAACCTCCTAACTCTCGGGGTACGTTCACCACCAAATTCTCTCCAACACTAAAAACACCTGTAGAGGTTCTGAGCGAGTCTCCCACAAATTCGTAACGCTGCCCCCCAATATCTACTCTAACAACAAGGTCCTTCGCCGAAACAGACTGTCCTCCTGTGTGCACGAATATAATGGCGGGCCCTCCCTTTTCTCCACCTAAAATTCTCAGATCAAGATTGGGGGCAGCGTTGCCCGGCAGAAGTCCAAAAAGATAAAGTGCCAGAGCGCCAACGCTGGTGACAATTAAAGCAAATACTAGGATAACTACCACTATCTCCGAAACCCCTCTACGCCCGGCAGGAGCAAACATCGCCTATCCATTATAATTATACATGGGCTGAAACTAAAAAACTAACCTCCGGCGGCCACCGGTCACTATAACTTACGAAATCGGCCTCTACACTGGCCTTACGGCTATCCCGGTGCTGTATGTCCCGACCTCACCGTCGTCATCGGTGACCCTGAGAGTGACCGTGAAAATCGTTTCCGTGATGATGCCGCCAGAATACACGTGAGATGGGTTTCTGGCGCTTGAGGTGTTGCCGTCTCCAAAGTCCCAGTGCCAGGTCACAATGCTGCCGTTGCCGTCATGGGAAAGATCTGTGAAATGAACGGTTTCTCCGGCAAAAGGCCACACAGGAGAATATGAGAAATACGCCCTGGGAGCGGTAGTACTCCTTATCACGATATTCTCCGCGAACGAACTGTATTTCCCGCTTCGATCTTTCACCGTGAGGGAAACGGTATACGTTCCGCCTGAGCGGTAGATGTGCACCGGATTCTGTTCCCCCGACGTGGTGCCGTCCCCGAACTCCCAGAAGTACTCCGCTATGTCGCCGTCGGCATCCTCGGACCTGTCATGAAAACTGACCGCGCTGCCGTTTTCGGAAGTGTCGACGGTGTAAACGAACCGTGCGACCGGTGGATTGATTCCAGCGGGCCCCGGAGCCGGGCAACAGAAGGTGAAAAACAGCGAAAAAACAAACAGAACCGAAACGAACATCACCGCTATAAGGATCAGGCTCAACCTCATTTTTATCCACCGGGAACCGACGTATCCCTGATGACCCTCACATTGTCAAAATGAACCGTGACGCTCTTTCCGGTGAAAAGGTCGGTGAAGCCGATAATCCAGGGCAGGCTGAGGCTTGAGAAGTCCACCGAACCGAACGTGCAAGAGAAGTCACATAGAGGTATCCGCACCTCCTGCCATTCTCCGGTTAGGCTGACATATTTGCTCAGCGGCATTTTGACCTCGTTACCCCCTCCCTTCATCCCTATCAGGAAGTTCTCATCACCGGGATTTCCCTTGACCCAGAAGACCAGATGCGTGTAATCTCGGTAACTCTGTGTTGAGTTAAATTGGCAGTAAAATCCACCCCAGTATCCAGGACCGTTTGTGTAGCTCACAATCCAGCTCCTGCCCGAGTCTCCGGGACTTCCCTGGTTTGAAACCTCAGCCACATTTATCGTCCATGGGGGACTATCCCTAGATCCATCTCCTCCATCAAAATAATGAAGCGCGCCATCCAGATTCGGCCCCAGTCCGCTGTCGGTGTACAGCAACCTGTCCGGCAGAGACGCACCTCCTGTCACCGTGACGTTTCCCACATAGCTGCGCTTCCTGCCAGAAATGTCCTCAACTGTAAGCTTCACCTTAAAAGTTCCGGGTTCTAAGCCGGTGAATTCCGGATTTTGCTCCGTGCTGTCAACCGATCCATCGTCGAACAGGTCCCATTTCCAGCTGACTATCTGGGCCACGGATTTCGATCTGTCCTCCATCTTAACCCTGTTGGGCCCGGTCTGCGTGAAGGTGAAATCCGCTTTTATCGGGAAGACCCAGACCACATTGTCAAAATCTAGTCTTACATACGGATCCGAAGTGAGAATCATCGGGGCAAATGTTTTTTTGAGTATATTGCTGTCAAACTCCCATGCCGGAATAATAACCTCCTGCCACTCCTTGGCCCTTGAAACATCCCAATACTTATAGAGATAAACTTCACTCTTAGACCCCACTGTATTCCAGGGAGTTCTATCTCCAATCCCGACCTTTATGGAAACTGAATCATGGCTTTTTATCCAGAATTTAAACCAGCCCGCAGAGGAAAGGTCCAGATCCCCGGTGTGCGCCATCAGGTACACACAGGATGCCCATATACCATCCCACTTCTCAAAATACGCGTGAAAGTGCCCTTCGGGTGATTCATCGCCGTTGTCAAATTTGAGCACGTGTTTATGCTCAGTCCCCGAAGCACTCCAAACCTGGATGTCTGCTCCGGGCGGCAAAAGCACCGGATCTCCATTATAGACAACGAAGTAGTCAAAATCGCCCTGTCCATCGAAGATGCAGTACACTCCATTTTTTGACGAAACATAAATCCTTCCGGATGTAACCGCCATGCATGAGCTCACGTACCCGACCATCAGCTTCCAGACCCTCTCCCCGGTATCAGGATTGAAGCAGTAAACCTCTCCGTCCGTGTTATATCCTCCGGCAACGTAGACTCCGTTGGCGGCCACCGTGACCGGAGAAGTGCCAAAACGGTCAAGAGGAGACTTCCACAGCTCCTCTCCGTTTTCAGCACAGAAACAGTAAATTTTTGAGTTCGAATTTACCTGGGTGGCTATGTAAACCTTTCCGTCAGACACCGTCGGACTGATCGAGCTGTCAGAATATATTCCACCTTTTTCCCAGACAACATTGCCTTTTTCCGCATCAAGACAGAAAATCCTGCTTCCATCTGCCAGGTAAACCCTTCCTCCCACGATAACCGGAGAAGAGCGAAGCGCATCTACATTAACATAGTTCCATATCTTCGTTCCGTCCGCGGCGTTGAGGCAGTACACATTTTTATCCAGGCTGCAAAGGAAGACCTTTCCTTCTGAAAAAGCCGGTGTACCAGAAATAGTTCCGCCAGTTTTAAATCTCCACCTCAGGCTACCGCTATCTGCATCGAGACAGTAGAGATAGGCGTCATCGGCCCCGACGTAAACCCTCCCCTCAACGACAGTGGGAGAGGAGGTTGGATAGCCTCCCAGCTCATAGTCCCAGACCAGAGCGCCCGTTTCCGCATTCACACAGTGGAAATTCTTGGCAAATTTCTTATAAGACGCGAAATATACTCTTCCCTTCCAAACTGCAGGTGATCCCACATTTCCGCTGGTTGTGTAACTCCAGAGAGACATTCCCGTCATCGAGTCAAGACAGACCAGCTTTGCGCCATCGCCGACATACACTTTCCCATTAGAAACAGCTGGCGATGTCAAAGTCCCATTTGGGTAACGCCACAGGAGCATGCCTTTCAAGGGTCCATCTTCCCAGGTCGATCCGCTGTTTGCGGAATCGTGCATGAACATTGGCCAGCCGCGGGCGGGTGGCACGCTGATCTCCGCAGAAGCGAGAATGGTGCCGGAAGGCTTGTGGACCAATGTGGCCGTGAGATTTTCTCCGCACATTTGACCCGGTATATCAGAATATAAGTTTTCTTCCGGCTCGAACAGTTTCTTGCTGGATGTGGACCGGGGACCGTCATTTACAAAACAGAAATCACCGTCGGAGAGTATTATCCTCATCTGCGCCTCGGGTATTACCTCCCCACCTATGTGCGTGAAATTAACAGTATAGTCGTCGCCGCTTTCGCCGACTGATATCTTCAAATCAAGGTTTGGGGAAACCGAACCCGGAAGAAGGTTTGAAAGAAATAGAGAAACACCGCTCACGCCACTAAGAACGATTGAAAAAACCATCAGAACCGATACGACTTCAGACACGCCTCTTCGGCCCGACAGCTTTACGCCTGACATGACCCCCGAAAAAAATTCTAAAAGAGCTATTTTTTATTGCTTTATCCTAATTTTGGGCTGATTTTGACTTTTAATAGCGCAAGATGGCGCGTTGCCATCATTTCCACGCGGGCTCCACAAAATCGCCAAATTCCCCGCTCAGACGTTTTTTTCTCTTTAGATATAAAATCACGGAAACAGCCGTCACCGAAAGCAAGATGATTGCTAAAAGCAGAAGCAGCGGGGAAAACTCCTCCTGAAGTGAGTACGTAATCGTGATATCTTTGAAACGAGGCGTGACCTTTCCGTCCTGTGTCTCCAGAACTATCATGTACTGAATATATCTAGAGCAAAACGGTAGATCCCAGCCGTTGCCGGTTTCGCTCCAATCGCTCCAACCTCCGTCTTCTGGATTCATAAAATTACCTGCCCGTACGTAAACCTTTACTGATGTTAATGGAGGAACTTCGGCTGACCAGCTGATGTTGCCCCAGTAAACCGGAATCCCGGCATCATATATACTCGATTTCAGATAACCTCTGGGAGAGTAATCGCCCTTACCTGCGGCTGCATCTCCAACCAAAATACGGCCGGGTTCAGCGCACCCATAATCAATCTGCGGAGCTCGGCTAAAAAGCAAACTTTTCGACTCAGATAATTCGGCCTTCACCGCAGCTAAAATTACGGGACCAGAGCTTGAGTTTTCAATTGAATGGTTACGTGAAACCTCGCCCTCAAAATATGAGATATCGTCAAAATAATAATACCCATCCCACCAAACGTAGAATTGCAGCGCCTTTACTAAGCTCATATCTACGTATTGTTGGCTCATTTCTGGATCTTCGTTTTTACCGCTGATATCCCAGACTAACATCGTCCAACTATTCTTGATGCTTTTCTTCTGAGAATAACCAATGGTTTTTTTTCTGCCCAGTACATCCACAACTGTTAGTTCAACTGTGTTATTCCCTACATTGTCGTATATCCACAGACTTATCCAAGCCGCGTTATATAGATCGATATATCCTTTAGTAGAAGCCGCGTTTACACCAAAAGCACCTCCGTGAAACTCAAGTGGCATCGCCCCCTGACTTGCGCGCGCATGTACGCATATAGATTGTAGACCACCGTGCACTATTCCATATGAAAGAAATCTGTCAGTATAATAAACCTCATATGTGTAATTATCCAACGTCCCGTTGGAAGGTTCAAAGTCCTGAAAACTTTTCTCTCCAACCACCAGCGTATAAACGCAGCTTCTGACCTTACCATCCGCTCCTATTCCAAATATTCGTATCTCATAAATCCCCGGAGGTGTTCGAGGCCCAACTCTAATGTTCATCGTTGAATCGAAATCTGGAATGCCCTTAGTCTTAGAGATATTTACTGTCACATCCTCCGGAGCCCCTTGATATGTAAGCTCAATCTCCTTGTCGTACGGTCCCACCTTTTTTATGCTAAGTGAAAGATTGACTTGCCCAGAGCCTGAAAGTTTGCCGATTGTCTGATCAGAAGTTATCGTGAAACCGCTCATCATACCAAAGCAAATATTATCAAAGTAGTAATACCCATCCCACCACTCATAAAGCTCTATGCCGATTATTCTGCTCTTATCAACTCCATAGTAACTTTCTAAATCCCAAGCAAACTTTGTCCAGTTATCTTTGACCGCTATGCCCGTCAGATTAAGAGCAGGATGATCGTTTGACCACCACGCCGGACCTAGGGATCCGGTGTTGTCCCTGAGCCTGAGCTCCAATGTGTTGTTCCCCTGAGTGTCAAGAACCCACATAAAAATTGAATGCGCGTTTTGCATATTTATCTTGCCCTCGGGCGATGCCACATTTATGCCAACGGTTCCTCCACCGTGGAAACTCGGGTCACCCCCACTTCCGATTGCGTTCATCCTCAGAGAACGCGTTCCACCAAAAACAGCATTGGCATCGAATGTGGGCCTTGAACTCCATGAATCATAATAATACTGGCTCGGAGTACCGTTACCTGGTTCAAAATCCTGAAACATTACGATGTCCCAGTACACCACTAACACATCCGCCATCACGTCGTTTTCACCTTCATCGTCGGTCACTGTGAGTGTGACGTCATATATCCCATCTTTTTCATACAGGTGAAGGGGGTTTCTCTCATTTGAAGTTGTTCCATCTCCAAAGTCCCAATACCATCTCACAATTGTACCATCAGGGTCCGTAGAAAGATCCGTGAACTGAACCTCGTTGTTGCCGTTTGCCAAAGTAGGCAAAAAAGGAGAAAATGAAAAGTCTGCTGTCGGTTTTTTATTCCCAATCAGGGAGAGAGTTATGCTTCCTGGTATTTCTGTATTGACATTTTCGGCATCGGAATGGTTGTTGTAATTTTCGCTCCAACTTCCGACCTCAGCCCAAGCTCCCCACCGTTTTACCTCCTCATCGCTGAGCGCTCTTCTTAGAATCCTCATCTCGTCTATGACACCGTTGAAAGTCAGAAATATCGGATCTGAGGGATTTGTCCTGTGATAACCGATGTAAATGTCACCGCACGGCTGATAGTCTTCAGGGGCATCACCGAATGCTCTCAATACTCCGTCAATGTAAAGTTTCAGCGTTGAACTATCCTTTACTGCAGCCACATTATACCACCTGCCCGCATCAAACGAGAACCTGTACGCAACCTTCTTCTCGTTTCCAGCTTCATTCCTCACCACAAATGCCAGCTCATTCCACCACTCATCATAACCAACCCACCAACACCCGTCCCACCAGTCTCCATTCAACTTGTTGTCCTGCCGGATGAATATCCTCCAACCCTTATCCGAAGCTGGTTTATCCTTAGCGGGATAATCCAAATCGGCTCTGACCCAGAATTGAACGGAAAAATCTCCAGAAACAAAGTTCAGACGCTCATTGTATTTTATCTTCACTGATGGAGCGGCATTGGTGTCGATTTCAGAATTTTCGAACTTTATGCCATAACCATGTTTTCCCTCAACCAAAGTCAAACCAGTTATGACACCACTGTTCCTATTTCCAGAAACATCATCTATAATACCACGTGTCATCCTCTCAAAATCCCAGTAAGCAATCGTGTCTTCGTCTGAAACGAATTTTTCAGGTATGCAACTTCCGCTCCAATCGCTCTGAACCCATCTGAACAGATTCATACATCTCAACGTTATGGAGTGAGTTCTGCTTTGGCCATCTATGTCCGTCGCTCTGACCACCAGAACATGCTCACCATCCGATAATGTGCCAGTGTCTATAGAAGTTACCCAGATATCTCCCTCCTTACGGCTCAGCCTTACGTATCCCCCACCGTCTAAACTGTACTCTACCATTTCAATGCCCACGCGATCTCCTCGGTAGTCCTCAGCGAGTACCTCCAAGTCAACGCTTTCTTTTAATATACTTCCATCAAGTGGTGTGAGTATCTTAACCCACGGTCTGGTCCAGGTGTTCTCGTAAGTATTCTTAATGGCATAATAGACCGGTTTAATATAATCTCTATCCCAAGTAATCGCTCCCATTGTCTGAGCACTTCCACGTGCCTGCCACCAGTCAAAAAGACACCACCAGACTGTTCCTGAAACGTATGGCCTTTCATCAAGCGCTTTAAAGGTATCAACAAAACACCTTAGCTGCTCAGAAGTTCTGCTCATATCCTCACAGGACCAGGTTCCCATCTCCGAGGCAACAATCGGTTTATCCGGCTGGTAATCATGCGAATTCTTCAGAGCTGACCTAGTCTGTGTATAATATTCGCCACTTACCGGAGCCCAGCTGTAATAGAATACTCCTTGATACTCGTTAATCCCAAGAATGTCATCAACCGGCCATGTCGGATCTATGTTCCAGAAAGTTGCCTGGGCAACAAGCCGTGTACCATCCACACGGTACGCCAGCTCTTTCATCCTTTCGTTAAATCTATATCTGTTGCTCATTCCGGCAGCTGGCTCCGGCTGATGAATATCGGCCTCATTGTTTGTGCTCCAAATTATAATTGATGGACGGTTATAATCCCGGTATATCATTTCAAGCCACATTTGTTCGGCAATTCCTCTTTCAAGGATTACGCCAAATCCCTCATCAACAAACCACGTGGCAGACATCTCTTCCCATATCATGAAACCCATCCTGTCCGCCAAGATGTAGAGATACGGATGATTCGGGTAGTGAGCAGTTCTTATGAAATTCACATTTGCTTCCTTAGCAAAATTAAAGTCCCTCATTAAATTTTCCATCTGTTCAACCGTGAATCTGTTAAAAACATCTGGCATGGCTTCGTGTCTCGCCACACCAGCCAGAAAGGTTGGCACTCGATTAAGCATAATTCTTGGGTAGTTACCGTCAACTTTTATCTCTCTCACTCCGAACTGTGTACAAAAAATGTCAAGATTACCATTGAGCTTGGTTTCCAAAATATAAAGCACGGGGGTTTCTGGTGTCCAGAGTTCTATTCCTGAAAGCTCGAGCGAATAGCTTATAACGGAAACGCTCATACCGGGTACATCCACAGATTTCAATGCTGTTCCGGATGTATGAATTCTAACACCACGATCTATTATTGCCTCGGGAGAAGGATCTAAAATGTTGGTATTATCGATGCGGGTTCCATAAACCGCCAGTTCCACCGTAGCACTTTTCTGGTCTTGACTTCTGTTGTAGACAATGACATTTACGTTTATGAGCCCGGTATCTGTTGAAACCTTATTGTCTATGAACACGAGCGAAGGTTTTATGTCAACCCTAGCTATACTGAGTGTATCGCTTGCCTCCAGATAAATGTCACGATAAATACCACCGTGATTTCTGAAATCGCAGGTCTGGTATGGCATTATGTCTTTCTGTTCGGATCTGCTATCCCAAGGAACGTTGTGAACTCTTATCGCTATTAAATCACTCCCGTCGTATTTCAAATAATCAGAAACGTCAAAAACAAAGCTGGTGTAACCACCTTCGTGCCATCCCACATAGGCCCCATTAATCCAAACATCTGTCACATAATTTGCACCAAGAAACACGAGCTTAACGTATTTTCCCATCATCTCAGATATTCCAGATATAGTGCGCCTGTACCAGTATACATTTTCATCAACTGGTATGTCAAGAGGATTCTCAGAAAAAGGTAGAGATCTTGTATTCCAGCTGCTGTCGTCAAAATTTTCCCTATGATACCCATCCTCTTCGAGAAGAGACAGGACTGAGCTTCTCTCTCTCAAACTTTTTTCTATCTCTAAAGACGTTGATGGAATTGACTTAAATTTCCATAGACCACTCAAATCTCTGTTTAATCGAGTAGGTTGTCGCTCAAATGAAGGGAATGGAACTCCATTCTGAAACGGGACATCAACACCATCCACAGAACGCAACTCGAGAGACGGGCTAAGAGTTGCCTTGGGCGGAGACTGACAACTGCCTAAAGGAACTCGAACAAAAAATATTGTAAACGCAACAAACAAAAATACGCCGGATATTGTGCCCAACCTCAATGTTCTAATTATTTTTTTTCTCATGTGCCACAAACGCATGATGCCCCGCAATTATTTTTCTTTTTCATAAATAAAGATATATTTTTAAACCTGAGCTACAGAAAAAATTATTGAAATTATGTTTCAACCGCAAGAATTGGCAGAGCCCAAAAAAAATTTTGCGAAGATAATAGCAATTGCCATAGTAATTATTTTTGCGGTTGGTGTCCTTCTAGCTTTTGTTTTTCTCTTACCGCAAAAAACCACGGATAACCATGCTGCAAACGA
Source organism: Hadarchaeales archaeon (SeqCode) (assembly GCA_038851075.1). GTDB lineage: Archaea > Hadarchaeota > Hadarchaeia > Hadarchaeales > Hadarchaeaceae > JAWCKV01. The sequence continues at coordinate 15,816 of JAWCLG010000003.1, forward strand.
CGGAAACGGGAACCTAGCCCCCACTGCCCTGTTCGTCTATAATCCATCACTTCCCACAATCGAAGACACAATAATATTCTCTAACAAATCCACGGACAATGATGGCATAATCATAAGTTACAGATGGGACTTTGGAGATGGAACTACTTCAAATGAAAAAGATCCCGCACATCAATACTCCGAACCTGATAATTATTTGGTAAGACTCACCGTTACAGATAACGGAGGAAAAACAGGCACATTTTCAATGCTGATAAACGTTGGAGGAACGGGAGAAAGCGTCTTCCAGGACTTTGAGCTAAACAACGGAACACCGGGAGCATATTTCTACAATGCATGGAGATCCAGCTCCGCATTTGAAACCAACACAGTTCATCGAGGGAACAGGTCCATTAAAGTTGTGGTACCTCCGGTGCTCAACGAGGCTTACGGCGCCACCATTGGAATAAACGCAGCCTCGTCAACAAGATATATTGATCTAAGCAACGCGACTGAGATCTCAGTATGGGTATACGACACCCAAGGAAATAACACCATTGAACTCAAGCTTAAAGATCTCACTGGAAACATTGGAGCTGGCGTATGGTCAGATCGCTCAGCCACATGGAACGAATGGACAAAAATAACTTGGGACATCAGTAACTACCAGGGAGTTGTTATGAGTCGCATAGCGTCAATAGAATTATATGAGTGGAACGAAGGTACGTACTACTTCGACACTATCGTGTATAGATAAAGCCCGTACCGCAACCCCTTATAATTCTTGACGGCGACAAATCCGCAATGCCGCGCTTAGCTCTGGGTTGAAAAATTTATTATCTCTCATCTGATTAACCATAAAGGCGAAATAGGCTGTAAACAGCATTCAAATTATCTCATGGAAAAACCTAAAAACACCTAGAGTGTAACTATGGTAGGTGAATCATGAAGAGACTGTCCGAGCTCAACGGTCTGAAGATATACAGCGACAGGGCAAAGTACGTCGGTACAGTTATGGACACGGTCATCGAGGACAAGGAAGGAACTGTTCTGGGGCTCGTGTTCGGGTTCAAGGGCGAAAAGTCGCTCTCGGTCCCATACAACACCATAATGGCCATAGGAGATATCGTTCTCGTGCACACCAAAAGCGGGACGGGCAGCGGTGCATGATTGAGAGACTGGGAAGCAAGAAACCGGAGATCCACAGCACCGCGTTCGTGCACCCTTCCGCGACCGTCATAGGAGATGTGGTAATAGGAAAGCACTCAAGCGTTTGGCCTGGTGCTGTGATAAGGGGCGACTTTGGCAGGATAACAATCGGGGACTACACCTGCGTACAGGATAATGCGGTAATCCACGCTGGAGACTTCATGGTGGGAAAGCCGAAGTACTATCCGGTCAGAATAGGAAACCACGTCATAATCGGGCACCTGGCGCTGGTCCACGGGTGCACGGTGGAGGATGAATGCGTGATAGGCGGCAGCTCGGTCGTTTTCAACGGAGCTGTTGTAAGAAAGGGCTCGATGGTGGGGCTTGGGGCAGTTGTCCTCAGAGACACGGAGGTGCCGCGCAGAACCGTGATGGTCGGCATTCCCGCAAGAGCGCTGAGGAGCGTGACAAAGGAGGAGCACAGAGGCATCAAAAAACAGGCTGAGAACTACGCCCGGCTCGCTGAGATATATAAGTCCCTTTTCATAGCGGCAGAAAAGTAGTTTCAAGTCTATCCCAAGTCGGGTACTCCTCAATCAGAGCGAACCTGAATTTCTTCTCTAGGGGCGCAATTTTCTTCGCAACGGCCCAGTGAAGCTCAACCCTGCCCTTCTGCCTGTCCAGAAATATCAGCTCCGGAGGTATATCGTAACGCCTCATTATCTCCTTTCGCACGGTCAATACGTTTTCTCCGGCCGTATCCGCCACGATCCCCTTGAATATGAGTCCCTCCCCGGTCATGACCTCATGCCGTTTCATCACGTTTCTGGCCCGCCTCTTCAGCCTGTTGCGGAGCTGGACGGAATCCTTTAGAGAGCTGGGGCAGTAGTACACGCTGATTACGGTTCCGGATTCGGCCCACCGCAGCACCTTTTTTGCGGTCATCTCGCTTCCCTTAACAGCCATTGACTCGTCCGATTTCAACCTGAAACCCATGCCCCTCAGGCTTTCGAGGTTGGTGTCTGAAAACTCCAGCTCATTCAAATTCAAGAACGAACACCCAACTGTCTCCAGCCTTTTTATTAGTTCCTTTATACGATCCTCATGTCCCGGTATGGCCGGAATTTCTACGCCGGCATTCAGACCGACGCTCACGGCAGCCCTGACCGGACCTTCACTCCACGTGTGAAACCTGATCTCATCCAGTCCTGCGTTCTTTAACTCTATCAGTTGCACGCGAGATGGCTCAGACCCGCAATACATGTGGATGTGGTGTTTTGTTCCAAACCTTCTTTTTATCGCCCTGATGAAATTCACTGTCTTTTTCATTCTCAGAACCGGATCCCCTCCAGTTATCCCGGTTCCGAGCGCGTCCATCAGTCTGGCCTCATCAAGAATTTCTTTTACGGTCCTTACCGGACGCTCATTTGCATACACGATGTCTTTTCCTCTTCTCCTTTCGGACAGCGGGCAATAGTAGCATTTTTTACGACAGAGCCCGGTGACGAACAGAACCATCTTGGCACCCTTTACGCAAAGCTCGCATCCTCGAGGCATTTTTCCGACCAGCAGTGCACCGCCGGTCGTCCTAACCATCTTTCTCATGTTGTTCCTTCTCATGCACCCAGTATTCTCCGCTCTCGGTGATTTCTTTCTTCCATATGTGGGCTTCCGACTTCACCCTTTCCACGATCTCCCTGAGAACCGAGAACACCTCAGCCCTGCCCCTTCCGGCTACCATAACATAGAGGGTGTCCTCGCCCGGAGAAAGCCCATCGACCACGTGGTGTATCGCGACCTTTTTTATGCCGGGTCTGGACCCCGCATCACGAACAATCCTCCGAAACTGCTCCGGCACATCATCCGCGCATTCGTACAAAAGCCGCTTTACCCTACGCCCGTCCACAGTCCTGCCCCTGACAACCCCAACGAAACATGCTATCGCTCCAACATCGTCCGGGAGACCGCTCCTGAACCTCTGGAGCAGCTTTTCGAAACTGATCACGCCCCTTATGTGAACTCCGACATCCTCCATGAACACCATTTTCTACACCTCGCCAGACGGATAAAAGGGCTCAGGACCAACGTTTTTATGTGGTACGGTTTAGATATTCAGGGGCGGTTGGGTGGCAAACGTAAAGATTCAAGTTCAGAACATCGTACTATCCGTTACTTACGAGGACGTGGAGTTCAACCTTGAGAGGCTGGCAAAGTCGCTTGACAACGCAAGGTACGATCCAGAGGTCTTTCCGGGAATAGCGTACAAATCCGAGGATCCGCCGGCTTCTTTCCTGATATTCGCCTCGGGAAAGATGAACTGCGTCGGAGCAAAGAGCATGCAGGATGCAAAACTCGCCATAAAAAAGCTCACAAACAAGCTAAAGAAGGCCGGCATCCGGATAAAATCGGAACCGAAGGTCCAGGTGCAGAACATCGTGGCATCTTTCGACTTCAGCAGGGAGTTTGATCTGGAGAAAATAGCCAGAACCTTTGACAACACTGAGTACGAACCGGAGGTGTTCCCGGGTCTGGTCTTCAGGGTTGATGATCCGAAGGTGGTCGTGCTGCTCTTCGTTTCGGGCAAGGGTGTGTGCGCCGGGGCGAAGAGCATGGCAGACATAAAAAAGGCCGCGGACATCATAACGAAGCTTCTCAAGGATTGAGGACTTTTCGCGTATTTATTGAAAACATGCGAAGGTCTGTCGGATAGTATGGACACCGTTATAGTCAGGTACGGGGAACTCACCCTGAAAAGCGAAAGCGTTAGAGCCGCATTCGAGGATCTTCTGGTAAGGTCAATAAAGCGGACTGCAGGTGAGGACTGCGCTATTGAGAGGGAGAGAGGGAGGATATTCCTGAAGACAACGCATGCGGTATCTGCGGCTGAAAAAATCTCCAAACTCCCGGGCGTAGTTTCCACAAGTCCGGCAATATCTACAGGATCCGGGATGGATGAAATAATCCGTGCGGTGATCCGGGCTGTTGATAAAAAAATAAAAAACGGTGAAAGTTTTGCGGTGAGAACGACCAGATTCGGAGATCACCCATACAGCAGCATGGACGTAAACAGGGCTGCCGGGTCCGCAATTCTGAAGATGGTCAAAGGGGCCAGAGTAGACCTCACATCTCCGGATTTTGAGGTCGGGATCGAAGTCAGGGGCAAAAATGCATATGTATTCACAGAAACCTTTCCGGGCACCGGCGGTCTTCCGGCAGGATCGCAGGGCGCACTCGTTGCCTTAATGACCGGAAAACTGCATGACGCGGTTGCTGTTTATCTTGGGATAAAAAGAGGTGCTGCGGTATTTCCGATTTTTATTCACTCTGGGAGGAGATCTGACGATGCCGCGAGAAAAAGGGCTCTGAAGCAGATAACCGTACTGCGCGCGGTTTGTCCCGACATTAAGCTGATGACGGTGAGAGTACCTCCGGGAAAGGTCAGCGCGGTAAAAGGGAACACCAAACGGGACCTAATGATCCGGAAACTGTCAGAAGTGGCTGAAAAAATCGGAGCCTCCGGAATTGTCACAGGATATACCCTTGAGGACACCGCAAAAGCGTGGGAAGACGGAGAGGTCGGCTCCAAGGAAAAACACATCCTCTTCACTCCGGTGGCAGGTCTGGATGAAGATACGGTGGAGATGGTGATGAAGAAATCCGGACTGTGGCGGTGCCAAAAAAAATCAAAAGGCAAAAAAACACGCAAAGCCGGAATCTAAAGGTGGCTCGGATGGACATCACGGTAATGCCCGGAAGTTCAGTCGTCGGCGAGGTCGAGGCGCTGCCCTCCAAATACCTGACGTTAATAGCCTGTGCGGTGGCGGCTCTTGGGCCCGGAAAAAGCGTCATAGAATCCCCGCTGCAATGCAAGGACACCTCCGCCATGCTGAGATCATGCGAAAACATGGGATGCACCGTGAAAAAATCGGCTGGAAGGTGGACAGTCTGGGGAGTCCAGAGAGATTTCACTCCAGTTCAGAACGCGCTGGACCTGAAGAACTCCGGAACAGCCATATCCCTGATGTGCGGGGTAGCCTCCCTCTCAAAGATCCCGCTGGTTCTGACCGGAGACTCAGACCTCTGCAGACGCCCGATGCCGGAGATGCTGGAATCGCTGCGCAGGACCGGGGCAACTGTTTATTCAACAAAACAGGACGAGGGGCCGCCTTTCATAGCATTCGGAGGAGGCGTAAGCGGTGGTAAGGCAGATTTGAGAGACCTCCCCATCAACGTGGTCCCACCCGCACTGATAATCTCCCCATATGCGGACAAAAAAACCAGAATTATCGTTCCATCGGACAGAGAAAAGTTCACAATTGAGGATACACTCGATATAATGAAAAACGCGGGGGTAAGCGCTTCCAAATCGGGAAACACCATCACGGTGCCTCAGGGCACGTATAGGGGAATGACTTACCGAGTACGGAAGGAGATATGCTCCGCCGCACCTTTCATAACATCCTCAGCAATACTTGGCTCTAAAATAACGGTGACCGGATGCGAAAAACCATCCCGCAGGGACGAGCTGTTCATGAAAACAATGGGAGCGTTTGGGATCAGGCTAAAAAGAAGGGGGGCAAAGGTCGGCGTTGAAAGGGACATGCTGAAGGGGGCACGAATTGACCTCGCATGGGGACCAGAGCTATTTCCTTTTTTTGCCGTCATCGGATGCTATGCCAGGGGCACCACTCGTATCAGCGGGATAAACGCCGCCAGAAGAATGAAGTCAGACAGGGTATCTTCCATGGTCAGAGAGCTGAAGAAGCTCGGGGCTAAAATCATGGATGATGGCACCTCAGTCGTCATTCAGGGGCCATGCAGGATCAAGGGTGGAGAGGTTCAAAGCTGGAACGACTACGCGGTGACCTCGGCGCTGGCGGCCGCAGCGACGGGGGGTGATGAAAAAATCGTGATAAAAGGGGGAGCCGACTGCATGGGGACCACCTACTCGAAATTCATATCAGCATTTAAAGCTCTGGGAGCGGAGATGAGCTACTCCGGATGATCAGAAAACGAAAACCGCCCCTGCGAAAACCGTGGACCACTTGTCCTCCTTGACTAGAGCGGTCTGTGTTATGTTCGTGGTGCTGACTATTTTCCCAGAGATCTTCCATATCTGTTTTCTCTCATTCCAGCTCTTGTCCGGATCGAAGGGCAAACCGAGAGCGCTGGCCAGCATGGAGGCCGCCAGATCCTCAGCATAATCTCCCGCCTCCTTGGCATCCTGCCCGTAGGCGTGGTGCTCGCTGATGTATCCATATGTTCGCCTATCTGCGGGCATGGCACATCCTATGCTCGCCGAAATCAGCCTCCTTTTTTCGTCACTGCTACACTTTGAAAAAACACCGAAAAGGATCTGACCGTCCTTCAGCATTTTGAGCCCTTTTTCTTTCGATATGAACTTGCACCCAGGCGGAATTATGCTGGAAACAGAAACAAGATTGAACTTTGCGATTCCGGCGTCCTCCAAGGCATACTCGAATGACCTGAGCTGATCCTTATGGTGGCCAACTCCCCTCGTCAAAAAGAAAAATTTGGGTACCAGATTCATCCTCATGACCCGTCTCTAGCGCATTTAATCCTCGAAGTCCTCACTCTCTGACTTCTCTCCGGACGGTGGGCCTTTAGGCTCGCTCTTCTTGGTGGCTGCTATCACGTCGTCGATCCTCAGTATCATTATCGACGCATCACTGGCTGACTTTATAGCCTGAGTCTTCACTCGCAGCGGTTCCACGACTTTGTTGATCTTCATGTCGGTTATCTCGCCGTTGAGCACGTTTACGCCCATCCACTTTCCGTTCTGTTTCTCATGCTTAGCCCTGAGATCAACGAGTATGTCAATGCTGTCCAGCCCGGCGTTCTCTGCAAGTGTCTTCGGTATGGACTCCACCGCGTTTGCGAAGGCATTTATTGCGAGCGCCTCTCTCCCGCCGACCGTCTCTGCGAATTCCCTGAGCGCCTTTGAAACTTCAACCTCGGGTGCCCCTCCACCGTATACTATTTTTCCATCCTCGATTGCTGCGCCGACCACACAGAGGGCGTCGTGAACTCCGCGCTCTATCTCATCAATTACGTGCTCAGTGCCTCCCCTGATGAGGATTCCAACCGCCTTCGGATTCTTACAGTCCCTGACAAACGTGAGCTTATCCTCGCCTATTTTCTGTTCCTCCACGAGCCCTGCCTCACCGAGATCGGCGGATGTCAGATCATCCAAATTGGTGACCACTCTGCCGCCTGTAGCGCGTGCGAGACGCTCCATGTCGCTCTTCTTTGCGCGTCTGACCGCGTAAACTCCGGACTTTGCGAGATAGTGCTGCACCATGTCGTCTATGCCCTTCTGACAGATCACCACATTCGCACCGGTCTGTACTATCTGGTCGGCCATCTTCTTCAGCATCTTCTCCTCTTCATCCAGAAATGCCCTGAGCTGCTCGGGGTTAGTTACCCGGATCTCAGCATCTGTTTCAGTCTTTTTTATCTCAAGCGCACAGTCGAGCAGTGCTATTCTGGCGTTCTTGACCCTCTTCGGCATAGCGGGGTGTACGCGCTCCTTGTCCAGTATCACGCCCTGAACTAGCTGGGAATCATCCGTGCTCTCTCCCGGCTTTTTCTCAATTCCCACATAGTCAAGGTCCACAGAATAACCTCCGTCTTTCCTGTCGGCTATCTGCTTTATCGCCTTGACACAGATGTCCGCAAGCTTTTCCTTGGATGACTCCGCCTTCTTGCCGGTCATGGAGGTCATCGCTATCTCCTTCAGAAGTTCGTCGTCATTTATCGAGATCGGCTCCGCTATCTTTTCCAGGATTTCCTGAGCCTTCTCGGCCGCCCTCCTGTAACCGCTTGCGATCACAGTCGGGTGTATTCCCTGATCCAGCAGATGCTCCGCTTCCTTAAGCAGGTCCCCGGCGATTATCACTGCTGTGGTGGTTCCGTCTCCGACCTCGTCGTCCTGGGTCTTTGCCACCTCAACAAGCATCTTTGCGGCCGGATGCTCGACCTCCATCTCCTTCAGAATCGTAACGCCGTCGTTGGTCACTATAACATCTCCGAGCGTGTCCACCAGCATCTTGTCCATTCCGCGGGGGCCCAAAGTTGTTCTGACCGCCTCGCTGATAACCCTAGCGGCCAGGATATTCATTCTCTGCGCATCTCTGCCCAGAGTCCTCTGGGTACCCTCAGAAAGCACAAGCACCTGTTTACCTGCCAAAGCGGCCATACTGTCACCCCTATCAGATGTTTCTCTACTTTCCGCAGGATATTTAACTTTTTCGGAATCAATCCACCTTTTGGAACAAACCGCACAGCTAATAATGACGTGCGGAAATAATCTGAACGTATGGTCATAGGAATCGAGCACCTGCCAATTGCTGTTGCTATAGTGGTTGCCTCAATATCCACATACACCGACCTCCGCTGGCGCATAATCCCGAACTACCTCACGTATACTGCCGCGGCGTTCGGGATGGTATTCTATGCGGTGCTCGGTGCTTACCGGATGGATATAATGACGTGTATAAGTGGCGGCATCGGTTTTCTCCTGGCACTCGGCATAGGTTACATCATCTGGGCTCTCGGCGGCTGGGCAGGTGGAGACGTGAAAATGTTCGCGGCCTTCGGAGCGCTGATTCCATATTTCAGCCCACAGTTTTCTCCGGCTCCGTATTCTGTTTCATATCCGCTGTTCGCCATTACAATATTGCTGAACACAGGGCTCGTGGCCCTGCCGGGGCTTCTGACCTATGCCGGAATATGCTTCGCGTTGGGCAAGGGAGCTTTCTACAAAACCGTACGGATAACCGAGCTAGAGGAGGGAATGATACCTGCAGAGTGGATTTATGCTAAAGATGGAAAAATTTTCCGTTCCAATTCATATATGCTCATAAGGGTCGAGCGCGATGAGACCTATACCAATCCTGACAGGGCGGCGGGACTCACGCTCGAGCAGATAAAAATGCTCAAGGATCTTGTGAAGGAGAAGAAAATTGAAAACAGATTGAGAATAAAGCGCGGTGTTCCGTTCGGACCATTCCTCGCGATCGGGTTATTCATTTCCATTTTCTACGGAGACATTTACTGGAAGATTCTGACTCTGATATAGAGCCAGACTATCTGAGCCTGGGCTCTCCAGCCAATTTTTCAAGAACCATGCCCTCCACGCGAACAGGAGGCTTTTGTCTTGCCAGAGACAGAGCATGATCGAGCTTGCTCTCGTGCTCGGAATATATCTCAAGGACCGGCTCCCCCTTCTCAACCTTTCTGCCTTCCTTGAACAGTATTCTGATTCCGGCACCCCTGTCAAGCGGGGCTCCGGCTGCTCTGGCTATTTCATTTATGTGCTGGTTAAAGACCTGTGCGATGTATCCGGACGCGGGAGCCGGTATGGAAGCGACCTTGTCTCCGACAGGTATTTCATCCGGCTTGATGTCAGGTTTGCCTCCCTGTGCCTCGATTATCTCACGCATCTTTTGATAGGCTTTCCCTGATTTCAGTATCTCTAGCGCAAGCTCCTTTCCCTGCCCCAGCCTCGCCACACCCCCCATCTCAAGCATTATCCCCGCCAGGCTGGTGGATTTTTCAATCAGGCTTCCAGGACCGTTCCCAAGAAGAGCCTCAAGCGCCTCCTTCGCCTCAAGCGCGGGCCCGACCGCATAACCCACCGGCTGGCCGCCGTACGTGATCGCGGCTTCCAGTTTAACGTCAAGCTTGTGGCCTAGCTGGATAAAATCTCTCGCAAGTCCACGGGCCTCATCAATACTCGTGACCTTCGCTCCCGGACCTGCGGGAATGTCGATCAGCACGTGGTCTGCGCATACCGCAAGCTTCTTTGACATCACGCTTGCAAGCAGCTGACATCTCGGGTCTATCCCAAGGGCCCTCTCCACTCTGATCAGCACATCATCTGCCGGAGCCAGCTTCACCGAACCCCCCCAGACAAGCATTGCGCCCACGCGGTTCACGATGCTGCGCATTTCCTCCAGGCTGAAGCTAACATTCGCCAGCACCTCCATCACATCCGCGGTTCCCGCAGCGCTTGTTATGGACCTGCTGCTGGTCTTCGGGATCGTGAGCCCTGCAGCTGCCACTATGGGCACGGTCAGGAGCGCGTATTTATTGCCAGGAACTCCGCCTATGCTGTGAACGTCAAGGACTGGTTTTGCATCGAGCTCGAGCTTATCTCCGGTACTGACCATGTGGTGCACCATGGAAACTATCTCATCCATGGTCATGCCGCGTATGTGTTCAGTTACCACAAGCGCCGCAATCTCCTCAGGAGCCAGAGATTCGCTCACGATCTCCCTGACAATATCTCCTATTTCCTCCGAACCGAGCTGTTTTCCGTTGATCTTGTTTTTTATTGCCTCCACAGCTCTGGGGCGCGGAGCCAGAGAAATCTCAACGTAGTCACCTGGGGCCGCACCAAGAGACTTTGTGGTCTCTGCGCAGAAACCGATTTCGCCTCTTGCAACTATCCCCTTGGTAGTGGTTGCCATCGCCACTATCGACCCAGTTGAAGAGTAAACGCGTATTCTATCCCCAGGGGAGTAACCGAGAAGCTCAGCGTCCGAATCGTTTATCATAACAAGCCTGCGACCGGTTTCGATGTCCAGCGGCTTTACCCTCATCCTGAGCGACTTCATGCGACCAAATCTAAATTGTGCGCTCTACCGATTTAATCCCACCGTTAGACGCTGTTAGAGCTGAACCTTTCCAGTTTCCTTCTCCGTCTTTAAAACTATCAGAGTCCTGGTGCTGCTCACGCCCGGAATCCTGTCCATATCGTGAAGGATGTCATTCAGCCTGACCGTATCCTCCGTGACTATCTTCACAAAAAGATCGTGCTCTCCTGCCACTTCATGTATCTCCATGACCTCCGGGCTCCGGGAAAGTCTGGAGATAACCTCACCGCAGGTCCCGGGCAGCGTGGAGATGCCTATGAAGGCCTTGAGCTTTTTACCGGATATCAAAGGATCTATGGTAACGATGAAACTCTTTATCACGCCTGCGGTGATGAGCCTCCTGACCCTCTTGTGGACGCCGGAGGGACTTATGCCAAGGCGCTTTGCTATGGCAGCGTAGGGGAGCTTTGCATCTTCCTGGAGCAGGTTCAGTATTCCCCTATCGACATCATCCATCTCAATATTATCCACGCCGCGTGCCAAGTCCATCCCCGTTAATGGAATATTTGTAAATTATATTTATATTTTTCCATATATGGTGAATATAATATACAAAAACTATTTTTTAGTAAAATATATATACAAAAATCTTTAAATTATCCGTAGGATGTGCATGAAATTCCTGAAATCTGCTGCCTCGAATGCGAAGAAGGCGATGGTAGTTGGGATAGGCGGTGGTGGAGATGTCGTTGGCGCAATCCCCACCTCAAACTACCTGAGAGAGATCGGGCTGTCGACAGTACTGGGCGGACTCACATGGGAGAGGTATGTAAATGATCCAGAGCCAGGACCCAGACGCATGGACGAAATTCTCAACATAAAAAAGCTGGCGCGTACGGCGGGACTCGCCAGCTCTGAGACCAGGACGAATAAGGGCGTACGCTTCACAGAGGCTATGGTAGCAGAGGCGCTCTGTGAGGAAACCCTGCTCGTTGACCCCAACTTGGGGGTTAAAGGCATCGTTGATGGGCTGAACACCGTGGTGGATCTGATGGGCTTCGATCTGTTCGTCGGAATAGATGTCGGGGGAGACGTGCTGGCAGCAGGAAACGAGGAAGGGCTTAGAAGCATGCTCGCGGACAGCATGATGCTCGCGGCAATGGTCAACCTGAAAATTCCTGCGGTGCTGGGAGTGCTCGGATGCTGTACCGACGGAGAGCTGACATTTGACCAGTTCCTAAAACGTCTGAGCCTGACTGCAGAATTCGGCGGTTTGCTCGGAGCGAGGGGGCTGACTCCTGAGGACCTGAAAGTCCTAGAGTCCGTCATTCCGAGGACCAAAACGGAGTCCACTGCCCTGGCGGTTAAAGCGGCGAAAGGCACGTACGGGGATGTGAAAATAAGGGGCGGGTGTAGGACCGCCCAGCTCACGCCGGTGGCTGCAGTGACGTTCTACCTCGATCCCGTGGTTGTCTTTGAAAGGGTAAACGGAATAGCAAAGATGCTGGCTGAAACCTCGAGCATCGAAGAGGCGAACGAGATAGTCGTAAAGGCCGGACTTCCGAGCGAGCTTGAGTTTCAGAGAAGCGGGGGATGGAAAAAATACGTGAACGGAGGTGCGGTGACTTGATCTCCAAAAACGTGATGAAAATTATGAAGGAGAAGATGACATATCCGTTCGCCAGGGAGTACAACGTCAGGTCAAAAATGATAAACCTCGCATCAAACGAAAACCCATACGGTCCCTCCCCCAGAGTTATCAAAAGACTGAGGGAGGAACTGAAAAAAATAGGGACCTATCCCGACCCGAAAGCAACAGAGCTCAAGGAGGAGATCTCAAGATACATAAAGGTGGATGAAGAGTGCATAGCTCTCGGAAACGGTTCTGACGAGTTGATGGACCTGGCATGCAGGGCATTTATGGATCCTGGATGCACCGTGCTGATCCCAATTCCAACTTTTGCGATGTACGGAATTTCATGCAGGGCTAACGGTTGCATTCCAAAATTCTTAAAGCTGCCAGGCTTTACGTGGAACCCTGACCTTCTGAAAAGAGAACTGAATGACGCCAGGGCGGCTTTTCTGGGTCGCCCGAACAATCCAACAGGCGCCTCGCTGTCAAAATATGAAGTGATATCGCTTGTTGAAACCGGTAAAATGCTGATTGTTGACGAAGCATACATAGAGTTCGGCGGGGAATCGGTCGCCGGGATTGCGCCGGAGTATGACAACCTGCTCGTGCTGAGGACTCTCTCAAAGGCTTTCGGCCTAGCTGGACTTAGGGTCGGATACGCTATCGGGAATCCAAAGCTGATCAGGGCGATCGAGTCTATCAAGGCGCCATTCAACGTCAACCGCCTTGCTCAATCCGCTGCCGTTGAAGCGCTGCGGGATAGGGAGTACCTAAAGCGCGTTGTGAAATATGTGAAGAAAGAAAGGAGATACCTGAGCGGAGCCATTGAAAAAATCGGGGCGAAGGTGCTTCCGTCGGACGGCAATTTTATCATGGTGAACACGAGGGCTTTTGGAATAAGCGGGGCTGAGCTGTGCAACCTCCTTGCGAGAAATGGAATACTAATAAGGGAGCTAACAGACTTTAAAGGTGCTGGAGTGGACTGGGTCCGGATAACAGTCGGAAAGCCCGAACAGAACAGGAGGCTGATAAGGGCCATGAAAAAGATAATGGAGGGAAGAAGATGAGCGTCAGGATAGCGGTGCCAAAAGGACACCTCGAGGAAGCAACCGTTGGGCTTCTGCAGGCGTCCGGCATAGGCGTGATTGGAAGGGACGGAAGACAGCTTTTCGCGAGGACCAACGACCCTGAGATAGAGCTCGTCTTTGTCAGGGCGGAGGACATACCCAACTTCGTATCAAAGGGATCAACCGACCTCGGAATAACCGGATATGACCTGATATGCGAGAGCGGGGATGACGTTATCGAGCTTCTTGACCTAAGATACGGATACACTAAGATGGTAGTTGCTGCAAGTGAAAAATCTGACATAAAAAGCATAGATAAAGTGAAGCCCGGTACAAGGGTTGCGACGGAGTTCCCGGAGATAACTAAAAAGTACTTCTACGATAGGAAGATCAACATAGAGCTCGTTAACATCACTGGTGCCGCGGAGATATCTCCTCTGATCGGTGTGGCAGAGCTGATAGTAGACGTGACCAGCACCGGCACCACTCTGAGGGCTCACGGACTGAGGATAATTGACACCATACTGGAAAGCACGGCCAGGCTCATTGCAAACAGAGACAGTATGAGGAAAAACGGAGAAAAGATAAGCAGGATAGTGACGGCGCTCAGCAGCGTCCTGACCGCTAGGGGAAAGAAGCTGGTCATGATGAACGTGCCTGAGGAAAAGCTGGAAGACGTGAAAAAGGTTCTTCCGGGCATGGCTGGACCAACCGTTTCAAGGGTGGAAGCTGCAACACCGATGCTCGCGCTTCAGGCGGTCGTTGACGAGAAGGAAACGTATGAGCTCATAAGAAGGGCAAAGGAAGCCGGGGCCAGGGACATACTGGTCCTGCCGATCGAGCGCATAATACCATAACCGAAAGGGTGCCGCGGTTGATCGTCATACCAAGCGTGGATCTGATGCGTGGCCAGTGCGTGCAGCTGGTCGGGGGAAAACCCGGAACGGGAAAAGAGTACGGTGACCCCATGGAGATATCCAGAAAATGGATCTCTCAAGGGGCAACCTGCCTGCACCTGATCGACCTCGACGCGGCAATCGGGACCGGAGACAACACTGAAAAAATCCTCAGGATAATCGGAGAGACGAACGTGGAAACCGAGGTGGGCGGTGGAATAAGAAGTCTGGAAAGGGCAAAAGAGCTGATCGACGGCGGAGCTGACAGAGTTATAATAGGAACGGCCGCTGTGGAAAACCCTGAACTTGTGGACAGACTGATAGAAAAGTTTGGAGGGGAGAGGGTCATGGTAGCACTCGACTCCAGATCGGGCAGAGTGATGTTAAGGGGATGGCAGAAAACTGCGGAGATGACTCCTCTCGAGCTCGGTCTGGAATTCGAGAGAAGGGGAGTCGGCTATTTTCTATACACAAACGTTGATGTCGAAGGCAGAATGAAAGGCGCTGCCCTTGATGAAGTCAGAAGGCTCACCCGGAAGATAAAAACACCGATCTACGCGTCTGGGGGGATAGGGAGCCTCGATGATATAATCGGGCTGAAGCAGGCTGGGGCTGCAGGAGCTGTTGTGGGGATGGCGTTATACGAGGGCAGGTTCAAGTTAAAAGATGCGATGAAGGTGGCCGGACAATGAGAACTGCGGAGATAACTCGCAGGACCAAGGAAACTGATGTGAGGGTAAAAATAAACCTCGACGGGACGGGAAAAGTAAAAGCTGAAACCGGGATAAAATTCTTTGACCACCTGCTCGAGAGCATGTGCAAGCACGGACGCATTGACCTCGATGCGAGGGCAAGGGGTGATTTTCCACACCACACCGCCGAGGATACCATGATCGTTCTTGGGGAGGCAGTGAACAAGGCGCTGGGTAAAAAGAGGGGGATCGCACGCATGGGGGACGCGATTGTACCCATGGACGACACACTTGTAATGGCCGCGGTGGACCTCAGCGGCAGAGCCTTTCCAGACATAAGGGCAAGCTTCTCAAAGAAGAAAATAGAGGACATGAGCTCCGATCTCATAATACATCTCCTGCAAACACTTGCGGTGAGCGGGAGGATGAACCTGCATGTCCAGGTGATGAGGGGCGATAACGACCACCACAAGGCGGAGGCTATTTTCAAGGCAGTCGGAGTGGCGCTGTCACGGGCTGTTGCGAGGACCAGAGGAAAGGGAGTACCCAGCACGAAGGGAGCAATATGAAACCCAAGTTGATAATACCCTGTCTGGACACCCGAAACGGGAAGCTCGTGAAAGGCGTGCGCTTCATGGATGTCCGCGATGTCGGCGATCCTCCTGAATTTGCGAGACGCTACGAGGAGCAGGGGGCGGACGAGCTGGTTCTTCTCGATATAACGGCAACACCAGAAAACAGAACGACGCTGCTGGACGTGGTGAGGAGGACTTCCAAGGTCATATCAGTACCGCTGACCGTTGGCGGAGGCATCAAAAGTGTTGCTGAGGCAAGAGCGGTACTTGAAGCCGGAGCGACCAGAGTTTCAGTGAATACTGCGGCGGTGAGGAGACCCGAGCTGCTCCGAGAGCTCTCCAGAGAATTCGGAAGCGAAAGCGTTACCTGCGCCATAGACGGCAATAAAAAAGAAAATGCGGGCTGGGAGGTGTATGTAAACGGTGGAATGCAGCCCACGGGAATCGACATGATCGAGTGGGCAAAGCGCGTGGAGTCTCTTGGAGCAGGAGGAATTCTTTACACCGGAGTTCACACTGACGGCACTAGAAACGGATATGACATAGAAGGCACAAGAGCCATAGCCGAAGCGGTCAGCATCCCGGTCATCGCATCCGGCGGCGCTGGGAGTCTGGAGCACATATACAGGGTTCTGACAGATGGGAAGGCTGATGCCGCCTTAGCCGCAAGCATTTTTCACTTTGAGGTATATACTGTAAAAGAGGTGAAGGAATACCTGAGGGAGATGGGGGTAGCGGTGAGGTAGTTGGGTGCTTTTAAAACCGTGAGATTGAGCGAGTGCTCGGAGGATGACTGGAGGCTTCTCTCAAAGAGATCCGAACTCGAAATCGAACTGGCGATGCCACGCGTCAACAGAATAGTCGCGGATGTGAGATGTAACGGTGACAGGGCACTGATCAAGTACGCCGCTCAGTTCGACAAGGTTAAGCTCACACCCGAAAAGCTCAAGGTCACGGATAAAGAGATAGAACGGGCATACACAGCAATCGATATAAAATTGATAAACGCGATCCGGAATTCGGCCGACGCGATCAGAAAGTTTCATGAAGAACAGCTGCCTGAAAAGTGGATAAAGAAAATGGGAAACGGAGTAAAGGCCGGACAGCTCGTGCGCCAGCTTGAAAGGGTTGGAGTCTATGCCCCAGGAGGACTGGCCAAGTACCCATCCAGCATGCTGATGGCTGCGATACCTGCAAAAGTCGCAGGTGTCGAGGAGATCATAGCCTGCACTCCACCAAACAACGACGGAAACGTGGACGCCGCCGTTCTGGTTGCTGCCAAGGAAGCAGGGGTTGACGTTGTCTTCAAGGTTGGTGGAGCTCAAGCGATAGCTGCAATGGCTTACGGAACAAAAACCATACCTAAGGTCGACAAGATAGTCGGGCCCGGCAATATATATGTCAACGCGGCAAAGTATGCGGTTTCAAAAGATGTTGAGATAGACACGATCGCCGGGCCAAGCGAGGTGATGATCATAGCAGACAGCACGGCCAGCGCCAATTACATCGTTGCAGACATGATCGCTCAGGCGGAGCACGATCCACAGGCCGCTGCCGTGCTCGTCACAACATCCGAGGAACTCGCGAAGAAGGTTGTGAAGATGCTGAAAGAGGCGATCGATAACACGGAGAGGTGGAAAATCGTCGAGAGATCTCTCATAAATAACGGGCTCGTGGCCATCGCACGAGACGTTGACGAGGCCATAAGGTTTGCAAACTGCTACGCTCCGGAGCATCTGGAACTCATGGTTAAAGATCCCTGGAGCGCGGTGGACAAGGTGAAGAACGCCGGGAGCATCTTCATAGGCCACTATTCTCCTGTATCTGCAGGGGACTTTGGTGCCGGTCCGAACCACATTCTTCCGACCGGCGGTTCCGCGAGAAGAAGCTCAGGGCTGTCGGTTCTCGACTTTCTGAAATTCCCAACTGTTCAAGAACTGAGCAGGGACGCCCTGGTAAAGATGTCCGAGACAATATATGCGTTTGCCGAGGCGGAAGGCCTCCCGGGACACGCTGAAAGTGTGAGGGAGAGACTGAGGGAAAGAAATGGGGTCAGAAATACTTGATGAAATATTCGCCGTGATAATGGACAGGATAAAGAACCCGAGGCCGGACTCCTACGTATGCCGGGTTCTCTCGGAAGGCATGGCCGCAGATAAGGTCGAGGAAGAGTCCCGCGAGCTGCTTGAGGCGGCAGATGGCGGGGGAAAGGATGAGATAATCCACGAAGCCGCTGACCTGATATTTCACGTTATGGTCCTCCTTGCAAAGACCGGCGTTAGGCTGGACGAGGTAATGAAAGAACTGGAGAGGAGAAAGAAGAAAAATGAAGCTGAAAGAAGAAAACGCTGAATCGATAATGGGCGAACTGGACTTCAAGAACGGACTCATCACTGCTGTGGTGAGGGACCACCGCTCGAAGGAGATTCTGATGGTGGCATTCCAGGACCGCGAAGCCGTGCGCATGACTCTGACAACGGGACTCATGCACTACTGGAGCCGCTCCAGGAAAAAGCTGTGGCTAAAGGGGGAGGAATCAGGACACCACCAGAAACTGAAAACGCTCAAAGTCGACTGCGACGGTGATGCCGTATTGTACGACGTGGAGCAGATCGGCGCCTCATGCCACAGGGGATACTTCTCATGCTTTTACAGGGGGGTGAAGAGGGGAAAACTTGTAACGACCGCGAAAAAAAAGTTTGACCCAGATGAAGTATACAGCAAAAATAAAAGGTAGATCCGTTGAGTGCCGTCGAAGCGATTGAACTATCTTTCAGGAGAAGCCTTCCATCTATATCATCCGTCGTTCTCATATCAGCGCTGACAATGCTGCTTAGCACAGCATACTATATGACCGCAATAAGTCCGTCAGATTTTTCCGAGCTCCCAAAAACTAGGGAGTACGAAAACATGGCCCGAGCTGTAACGCGCATGGATCCATGGACAAGGACGCAGCAGTACTGGGCGAACAACATCACGGCGGGAGTGGCAGGTGGTATCGGCTCACTTGTCTACACAGGGTTGAACATAACCGTATCGACCAGCCATTTTACGGGGATAGCCGTTACATATGTCAGCCACAGATACGGAGGGGAAGCCGCGCTCGCATTTCTCGCGCAGATTTACCTTCATGGTCTCCTAGAACTGACTGGATTATACCTCATCGCTGCCGGTGGCCTGAGGCTGGCGTGGAACGTCTGGATTTTTGCCGCGGAGGCTACCTTAAAATATGGCTCCGGAAAGCCCCGCAAAAAAAATGAACCCCCGGCGCACACCAAGCTCAGGACGCCACTGGTCGACTTTTTCGTGCTGTTTTTGCTCGGCATATTTATGATATTCCTCGCAGCTCCTATTGAAGCATATGTATCCTCTGAAGCCAGTATATTTTACGAGCAACCTGCCACAGCCATAGGGTTTCTGATTATGGTCGGAGCGATATATGGATCGATCGTAGCGCTTGGTCTAAAAGGTGTGAAAAACCAGACAGAGAAGACCGTGAGATATCTCAGGTCAAAAAAGTTTTCACCGGTTCATGTCGCCTTCGTAGTTCTGTTGATATTCTTTGGGCTTGGAATTTTCAGGGTCATTAGTTAGGCCAGCTCCGGTGACCCTGATCCTGCCACTTACCCCGATCTTTCCCTCAACGTCAAACTTCACCCCGATAACCGTTTCCACCAACCGAATGTTTGTGAGCGTGTGCCTGGTGAGCTCAGAACACGTGACCTCAGAAGTTCCTTCTGCAATTGCCATGTAAGGCACAAGCTGATCTGCCATATATCTATCAATCGCACAACCCGTACCCAGAGCAGATACAAGTTCATCGGCGGCCTCCCTGCCAACTTTTTCAGATGGCTTTCCCGGAGCTCCAAGGGCGTTAGCTCCGAGCAGGCCCCCTCTTTCTGTTTCCGCCCAGAGCGTTATTCCGGCGCCCGGTCCTAGATGCACATCATCAAACTGAGGATGACTCTCACTCCTTATGCTTACGTTTGAATAACCTGCCTTGAGAAGAGCAATGCCGGCAGCGTGCGCGATTCTCCTGGAAACATCATCCGGGAGCCTGACGCTGTGAGACAATCCTGAAATTCTGACAACGCGCCCGCGCTCCGTCATTTTCAGAGCTCTCAGCATCCTGACTGGCTCCATCTTGGCCGTGATAACTCCTCCACCTCTCGGGTAATGTCCCCTCCTCAGGCAACTGACCTCAACACGATAACCCATCCTTCCGATAATGGGAAGCATCACGTTCTTCACGTAATCCACGGGTGGAGCTCTCGGATTATCCGTACCGCCCCTGATTTCGACCTCCACAGATCTCTCGGCAAATGCGGAGGCGATCATCAGGACCTGTAATACCAGCGTGGTGCTCCCGGCGGTCCCTATATCAACACGATGTTTTCCTCCGCGTATCCGACCCGGCTCGAAAGTGAGCTCCGTCGAACCGAGCTCGGCTCCTCTCACCTTTGCTCCAGAAAGCGAGGCCAGAGCCTCCACTCCGCTGAGATGCTGGTGCTGGAGTCCTGGATTGTCCCTTTTCACCCTTATGTTGTATATTCTAACAGGTCTCCTAGAAACCGCGCTCAGGGCCGTTGCGACTCTCAGGACGGCACCGCCGCCCTCGCCCATTGAACCGTCGATCTCGATCATCATGAGAACCTACTCCACCGTAATATAAGACGGATACAAATATTCAATCGTGAGGTTCCAGGATACTGTACTGAAGCTTGTCAGGAAGGTCCCGAGGGGAAAGGTAACAACATACGGAGAAATTGCAAAAGCGCTCGGCAAACGTGCCGCTTACAGAGCGGTCGGGAACGCTCTATCCGGGAACCCATCCCCGCTGAAGATACCCTGCCATCGCGTGATACGCGGGGACGGCACGATAGGTGGCTACATCTTTGGCACTCACGCGAAGCAGAGGATGCTCGAGAAGGAAGGCATTGAGGTAACAGACGGCAGGGTGGATCTCAAAAAATACATGTTCAGGTTCGATTCCCGAAAACAGCACAAACGCTACGTTCTGTAAAGCCTGATCCTTGCGGGAGCACCTAGTTTCTTCAGCACACTGACAACCGAGCTTGGCACAAAGTCCTCCCACGGCTTCCCCTCTGCCATATTTCTCCTGATCATTGCACCCTGATAGTCCCTGCGCTTGAAAAGCGGTTGGGCCCGCACCTCATACCCCTTTTCTTTGAAGAGTCTCTGCACCCAGGGATTTCCGGAGTAAACAACGGAAAATTTCGGCGTCAAAGATTCTACGTGGGCAACCCAGCGCCTGTCGTCATGTATGTCCGGAATTCTAACGATCTTCACCCTTGATCTGTCGATGCCTGCCTCCTTCAGCGCCGCCGCCAGCATTTTCTCACGCTCAGCTGCTGTGAACGGATTCTCAAAGGTTTTGCCCTCCTGCGAGCTGCCTATGCCTACTATAAGCTCGTCCACCTCCGAAAGAATGTATTTGAAGGCCTCCACGTGTCCGAGATGTACCGGCTGAAAACGTCCCACGAATATCCCTCTCCTTACCATCCCAACCCCCCAGAGATTACTCATCGTCTGAAATTTAACGCTGCTTACACAGAGGTGGACAACCGTAAAAAATCGGGCTTGGTGCAAACATTTATATTATGACGCTTAATTTATTAGACCTAAATGAAACTGTTCACAGCCGGACCGGTTGCCTGCAGGCCCGAGGTTCTTGAGGTTATGGGGCGGCAGATGTTCAGCCATCGAAGCAAGGAGTATAAAGAGATACACAAGCAGACCGTTGAACGTCTCGCAAAATTCGTTGAAACAAAAGGACAGGTGTTTCTTTTCCCGAGCACGAGCTCCGGTGCTATGGAGGCGTGCGTGAGGAACTGCGTTGAAAAGAAAATGCTCGCCTGCATAAACGGTGACTTTGGGAAGAGATTCGCCAAAATTGGAGAGACCAACGGAAGGATTGTGGAAAAACTGGAGAGCAAGCTTGGAGACCCGACCATGCCTGAAGAGCTGGATGAAAAGCTCAAACAGGTGCCGGACGTCGAAGCGGTGTCCATCATATACAACGAGACAAGCATGGGGCTGATGAATTCCATCCCTGAGCTCGCAGAAGTGGTTAAAAAACACGGGAAACTGCTGTTCGTCGACGCCGTGAGCGCAATGGGTGGAGTCGATGTTAAAGTAGATGAGTGGGGCATCGATGTGTGCTTCGCGAGTTCCCAAAAGTGCTTCGGGATTCCTCCGGGTCTGACCATGGTTGCAGTTAGCGACAGGGCGATGAAGGTTTCTGAGGGAATGAAAAACAAGGGGTGGTACTTTGACTTTAAAGTGTTTGAAAAGTATCAAAAAGAGCAGAGCAGCACTCCGATGACATCGGTGATTCCGCAGGTCATGGCCCTGAACAAGGAACTGGAGATAATTGAAAATGAGGGCGGCAAGGAGAGGAGATTTGAGCTTTACAGAAACCGGATGAACAGAATAATAAACGGAATTAAAAAGCTGGGGCTTTCGCTTTACCCCAAAACAGGATACGAAAGCGTGACCATCGCCTGCGTCAACGCTCCTCAGAACATCAGCGGGCTCAAAATCTATGAGGAGATGAGGAAGAAGGGATTTGAACTCGCGAAGGGATACGGCGATCTCAAGGAGAGGACATTCAGAATAGGGAACATGGGATACATAACAATGAAAGATATCGATGAGATGCTCGCTGCTCTAGAAAACGTGCTGAAAACTAGCTCTTGAGCTCTATCTCTATCGCAACTTCTTCAGGGATTTGAACCCGCATAAGCTGACGCAGGGCTCGCTCATCTGCCTGCATGTCAATGAGTCGCTTGTGAACCCTGAGCTCCCACCTGTCCCAGGTTATTGTTCCTTCAGCATCCGGCGATTTTCTGGTGGTTACCAGTATGCGCTTTGTCGGCAATGGTACTGGTCCGGATATCTTAACGCCGATTCTCTGGGCTATTCCTGAGATCTGACCGCAGACCTCCGACAGCTTTTCAGGGTCCGTGCTTGCGAGTTTTATTCTTGCCTTCTGCAAACTGCTCCCCTCTAACCCTAGTGAGCTGATGTGCATAAAAGAGTTGATTATTTCTCTACCTTTACGAGGTCAACGCATACTCCGGCAGCGATTGTCATCCCCATGTCCCTGACGGCGAACCTGCTCAGCTGCGGTATCTCTGACGCCTTCTCGAGAACCATTGGTTTGGTCGGAATAACTTTGACGGTCGCCATGTCACCCTTCTTTATATACTCGGGATTGGCCTGAGCGACCTCGCCCGTCTTCGGGTCGAGTTTCTGAGTTATCTCTGAAATGGTGCAGGCCACCTGCGCGGTGTGTGCATGGAATACCGGAGTGTAACCGGCAGCCACTGTGGTCGGGTGCTGCAGGACCGCTATTCTTGCGGTGAACTCTTTAACAACTGTCGGCGGGTTGTTCGGATGACCAACTACATCTCCGCGCTTTATCGCGGCCTTGTCCACACCTCTCACGTTGAACCCTATGTTGTCTCCTGGCTCCGCCTGCGGTATGGATTCGTGATGCATCTCAATTGACTTTACATCGCCTCCGACACCAGCCGGCTCGAAGACTATCTTATCTCCGACCTTCAGTATTCCAGTCTCGACTCTACCAACAGGGACTGTGCCAACACCCGTGATGGAGTAAACGTCCTGAACCGGGATCCTCAGCGGTTTGTCCGTTGGCTTTGGAGGAACGGTAAAGTTATCAAACGCAGCGTACAAAGTCGGTCCCTTATACCAAGGCATCTTGGAACTCGGCTTGGTCACATTCTCCCCGTGAAACGCCGCCACTGGGACGTACAGGAATTTGTCGGCATTTCTGTATCCAACCGCCTTGAGGAGATCCATGACCTCTGATTTTATCTTTTCGTAAACCTCCTGCTTATAGTCAACAAGGTCCATCTTGTTTATTGCCACAATGAGCTGACCGACTCCAAGAGTGAACGCCAGCGCGGCGTGCTCCCTGGTCTGCGGCATTATTCCATCGTCGGCGGCCACCACGAGAACCGCAGCATCCGCCTGGCTCGCTCCGGTTATCATGTTCTTTACGAAATCCCTGTGCCCAGGAGCGTCGATTATCGTGAAGTAATACTTTTCAGTTTCAAATTTTTTATGGGCCAGATCTATCGTCAGTCCCCTCTCCCGCTCCTCCTTCAAACCGTCCATGACCCAGGCGAACTTGAACGTCTTTCCTTTATCGCCCATCGCCTCAAACTTTTTAATTTCCTCTTCTTTAACAAGGCCCTTCTCATACAGGGTTCTGCCTGTAAGCGTGGACTTTCCATGATCCACGTGTCCTATCATCACCATGTTCAGGTGCGGTTTGGCCATTTTTCACATCCTCCTTTTATCAGCCAATTCTCTTTTGCGCAACCCTTTTAAAAACCTTTGGTCTTATTCACCTAGCACCTTTTGCTATCCGTTCCACCTCTTCTTTTCTGGAAACAGCGTAACTCTTCGTGTCATTTCCGGCTGCCAGAATTATCTCCTCGGCCAAACATTCCTCTATTGAGTTCTTGCTCGAAAATGAGGAAGAAAACGCTCCAGCCGCTATGTTTTTCAACGCAATGTCGAGCCTTCTCTGAGGTGCCGAGTCGACTGCCAGATAGTATGTTATTCCGCCGTAGCTTATTCTCGTTGTTTCCTCACGCGGCGCGGCGTTCTGAACCGCATCCACCAGAACCTGCAGCGGATTCTTTTTGGTGCGCTCCGCTATCAACCTGAACGCTTTTTTCACTATATTGTACGCCCTGTGCTTTTTTCCGCAGGCACCGGCCCCCCTTATCACCTTGCCCCTTATTTTGCCGGTACCTGGACCGGACCGCATGAACTTCGCCATCAGGCGCTCAACTATCGTGGCCTTGGACTTTCCAAACTGCTTGCTGGAATGCCTGCCTCCACCGTGCGGAACCATGGTCGGGTCCAAGCGGATGTACCCCTTGAGCCCAAGATCTCTGACCTCAACTCCGTCCGCATCCCATTCTCCAAAATACTTGAAACCCAAACTATCACCTGGTCGGTTTTTCCTTCCTGCCCCTCACAAGTTCATTCAGCGAAACATTGTTAACCTTTATCACCTTATAACGAACACCCGGGATATCGCCGTACGCACCACCCTTCGCCCCGCCTATACCCTCAATTACGACCTCATCGTGCTCGTCTATGAAACCTATCGCTCCATCGCCGGGTGCAAACGCTGTGACCTGGCGTCCGCTCTTCACAAGCTGAACCCTGACGCATTTCCTTATCGCGGAGTTCGGCTGCTTCGCCTCAACGCCGACCTTCTCAAGCACTATCCCGCGGGCCTGCGGTGAACCCTCCAGAGGGTCCGCTTTCTCGTCTAGCCTCAGAACACGGCGCTTGTACTGTGCGCTCTTCCACCTGAACCCCTGTCGCTTGGACCGGACCTTTCTGGCCGCAAACTCACCTGCCGGCGATTTTCCCAACTCATCACCCCAAACCTGTAATCACTACTCCCTTAAAACTCATACAAGTACCACATCTGAAAGGTCAAAGTATCTCTGCGCAAGCTTTTTTAACCCCTGAATCTTCCTGCCCTTTGTTCCTATCGCCATGCCTCTGTCACTCTTATCCACGGCGACCCTCGCAATTTTTCTGCCGTCTTTCTCCTGAACGTTTATCTCAATTATCTTCGCCGGGCTGAGAAAACTTCTGAATAGGTCTTCCATGTTGTCCGAATGCTCGACCACGTAAACGCTCTTCCCGATGACATGCCTGGCCTTCTTTATCCTGTCGCCGTTCTTTCCAATAGCTAGCCCCAGATTCCCTCTCTTCACTACGAACAGAATGCACTTTCCATCGTCTGAGATAACGCAGTCGTGAAGCCTCGCCCCGGTTAGTCCCTCAAAAAGCGTTATGTATCTCATTTCCTCTGCTGTGAGTTTTATGCCGCTCATTGACCTCTATCCCCTCTCAGAGCCACCGGGAGCGCTCAGCAGAGCCACGACGCTCACCGCAAAAGGTTTGCCGCATGCCAGGCCGAGCTGCTGGCTGTCTCCGTTAAATGTCTCAACCGGAACTCCTGCCATCTTGGCGTGGCTGCGTATGTCCTCAACCACATCTTCACTGCAGTTGGAAGAGACGAGCACGAGACTCACCTCACCGCGCTTTAACGACTTGAGGGTCATTCTGGCGCCGACTGAAACTTTGCCGCTGGCAACGAGTTCCTTCAGCTCACTGCTTGACCTCACCGCTCTTTTCCCTCCGCATTGTAAGTTCCACTGACCCGGTCCCTAGGGGGATGGGCTGTCCTGCAATCACGTTTTCGATTATTCCGTCAAGCATGTCCCTCTCTCCGCGAAGACATGCATCGAAGAGGTGCTTTGTGGTTATCTCGAAAGAAGCCCTGGCGAGTACGCTCGCCTTTTCGCCGCTGATTCCGTGTCTGCCAACCTGGCGTATATCTCCGGATGAAGTCATCATGTCTGCCACCAGCATTATGTGTCTTATGTCAACCTCTAGACCCTGCTCCTCAAGAGTTTTTACCGCCTCGTTGATTATGGCGTTCCTTGCGGCCTCGATCCCAAGAACCTCCGCGATCTCATGTATATCATTGGTCACCGTTCTTGTGGCGTCTACCTCCGGCATTTTTAGTATCTCTAGGAAATTGGAGCCCTCAGTATAAACCACGTACTCCTCGCCCTCCATTTTTGCTACCACACGGTTTATCTCCTTTACCCCTCTAAGCGGCAACGACCTCACCCTGTTCGCAAGCTTCCTCAGCTCGGTCAGGGACTGGTCGGATGGTTTTATGCGGAGCTTGTATCCATCTATTCCAACATCGACACCCAGCTCCTCCCTTATCTTTGACGCGACATCGCTGGGAGTAATGTCCTTACGCTGCATTCTGTTCCTGTTTAAGGTAACGATGAACACCGTATTGATCAGATCCACTTCGGTCTGGAGTGCAACGTCTTCGACTGTGGTCATTTCTATCTTGTGAGCGAACTCTCTTGCTTTCTCCTTGCTCTTCGCGTATTTCTCCTTCAGATATATCGTCATCAACGCTGCTGAAGGTGTCTTGCGGGCATCGATTATCTCGATTATCCTCGGAAGACCCAGGGTGACGTTGAGTTCAGCGACACCGGCGTAGTGAAATGTCCTAAGAGTCATCTGAGTGCCCGGCTCGCCTATTGACTGCGCGGCAACGGTCCCGACTGCCTCACCAGGTTCAACAAGTGATCTGTAGTAGGCATTCTTAACTCTCTTAAGTATCTCCTCAAGCTGGTCTCTTGTTATCGCTTTATCCTTCGCGACGCGCAGAAGGGCAGACTGGAGTTCCCTGATAACAGACTCAGGAACATGCCCTGCGAGCTCATTAACTTCAGATTTTATGGTTTCCGCTGAAACTCCCGCCATTCACGAACCCCCGAGAACCTGCTCTATTATCTTGTTCACGTTTACCGCTTTACCCTTGTCACTTTTAGCCGGATCGACGCCGTCCTCTCCGTAAACGAACTGCACGATCGCGCCTCGATCATCTCTGACAGTTCCATCGTACTCAACTCTGAGGTCCTGCAGCGCATTTATAAGGCGTCTCTGCATGTATCCGCTCTGCGCGGTTCTGACGGCCGTGTCCACAAGACCCTCCCTTCCACCCATGGCATGGAAGAAGTACTCGATAGGCTTCAGGCCGTCCTTATAGCTCGATCTCACAAAACCCCTCGCTCTGGCTCCGAGATCATCCGGCATGAAATGCGGGAGAGGACGCCTCCTGTAGCCTCTGCTCAGCCTCTCACCGCGAACGGACTGCTGGCCGACGCATGCTGCCATCTGCGTCAGGTTAAGCATGCTGCCCCTTGCTCCGGTTCTTGCCATTATCACTGCCGGGTTGGTCAAACCGAGGTGTTTCTCTGCAACTTTACCGGACGCATCCCTGCTCTCCGCCAGAACCTCCATTATTCTCATCTCCAGGGTTTCCCTCAGGGAGCGCCCGGGAATCGGTTCGAGTTCTCCGGCGTTATATATCTCTATGAGCCTGTTGACCTTCTCCTCAGCCTCGTCCAGTATTTCGCTTATTCTTTCCTTGGCCTCGGGAGGAATGTCCTCATCGTCTATACTCGTGGTGAACCCGAACATCATTGCCGCGGCTATGGACAGCCTCGTGACCCTATCCAGAAATTCTCTCGCCGCATCGGGACCAAGGTCCTTTATTATTCTGTCAAGAATTTCGCATCTGTCAAGCGCCTTAAAGCTCTTCGCGTCAACAACTCCGCTGACAAGCTCCCCATCCTTTATAACCACATAAGCATCGATATCACACTCGGTCTCCTTACACTTTGAACAGTTCTCGCATATCTTGGCCTTGAAGACCATGTTCAACCCCTTTGGCAAAAGCATGCTGAATATCTGCTTCCCGGTCCAGTACTCCTGTCCCTTTTCCCTGACGGCTGGCTTTGGCAAATCAGAGAATACCCCGGCGTAAGCCAGCAGCTGATGGGCCTGCTCCCTGTTCAGAAGAGTTCCCCTCCGGGTAAGCATGTAAGATCCAGTAATGTGGTCCTGTATACCGCCGATGATCGGCCCTCCAAATCTGGGGGAGAGTATGTGCTCCTGCACCCGCATCAGGACTCTTGCCTCAACCCTCGCTTCCTCCGTCTGCAAAACGTGCATGTTCATCTCATCTCCATCGAAGTCTGCGTTGTATGGCGGGCACACGCTAAGGTTCAGCCTGAAGGTCCTGCCAGGAAGGACCCTTACCTCATGCGCCATAATCGACATCCTGTGAAGAGACGGTTGTCTATTGAACAGCACGATGTCTCCATCCTTCAGATGTCTCTCCACCACGTAACCAGCTTCAAGTTTTTCCGCTATTTCCTCCCTTTCAGCATATCGCAGGTCGTATCTCTTGCCGTCCGGGCCAATGACGCTGTTGGCCCCGGGATAAACGTCGGGGCCCCTCCTGATATAGTTCTTCATCTCTTCAATGTTGAAATCGGTGACCCTCTCAGGAACCGTCATCTCCTTGGCGATGTTTTCAGGGACCCCCACCTCATTTATTCCGATGTTCGGGTCAGGAGAAACAACCGTGCGCGCTGAGAAATCAACCCTTTTTCCGGAGAGATTTCCTCTGAATCTTCCCTCCTTTCCCCTGAGCCGCTGCGCCAGAGTTCTCAGGACCCTTCCGGACCTGTGTCTGGCCGGCGGAACACCTGAAATGCTGTTATCAAAATAGGTGATTACGTGATACTGCAGCAGCTCCCACAGGTCCTCCACTATCAGGTGAGGCGCACCGGCCTCTATGTTCTCAGCCAGGCGCTGGTTTATCCTTATGATATCAACCAGCTTATGCGTGATATCATCCTCAGACCTAACTCCTGATTCCAGCGTTATGCTGGGTCTCACTGTTACAGGCGGAACGGGCAGGACGGTGAGGACCATCCACTCTGGTCTGGCAACCTTGGGGTCCACGCCCATCAGCAATGAGTCCTCGTCGCTCAGCTTTTCCAGTCTCTCCCTGACATCACTCTGCGTGAGCCTGTTTTTGCCCTCTATGAAAGTTGTTGGCTTTTCGAATTTTATTTTCGCCTGTTTCTCCCCGCAGTGGGGACACTTTTCTGCAACCGTGGCGATTTTGAGAACCTGTTCTGAAACAGACCACCATTTGCCTCCGCTTCTCTTCAGCTCATCCATCTGGTTCTTGAATTCGTCCAGCTTTTCCTGGGATACCAGAACCCTGTTGCATTCCTTGTTTCTGCATATCGCCCTGAGAAAGTCGTATATCACTTCAACGTATCCAACGTGAATCACCGGTCGGGCCAGCTCAACGTGCCCGAAGTGTCCCGGGCATTTCCCGGCCCTTGCTCCGCATGTTCTGCACCTGAGCCCTGGATCAACAACTCCCAGCCTCATGTCCATAAGTCCTTTCTCGATCGGGTAACCCTCTTCGTCGTATGTGTCCGCCGTCACAATTTTTGTAACGGACATTTTTCTTATGTCATCGGGTGACATCAGCCCGAAGTTTATGCTGTCTATAACTTTTGGAATCCTCATCATTCACATCACCTACGCCCTGTCCCGCAGCTTCAGACGGGGAAGCATGCAAAGCGACTTTAGTTCGTCGAGAAGAAGTTTGAAAGCATACGACATTTCGACTCCATATATCTCCGAATCCTCTTCACAGAGCGGGCAGTAAGCACGGTCCCTCTTCAGGTCGTATACCGCCATGGCCCCGCACTTTCCGCAGACTAGGCCAGTGTACCTGTCCGAGGCATCGAGAAGCCTCTCCATGAGAAGCATCGCGGCTCCGTGTCCGATGAGGCAGTCACGCTCCATTTCTCCGACCCTCAGACCTCCCTCCCTGGCTCTCCCCTCCGTGGGCTGGTGAGTAAGGACCTGAACCGGTCCCCTCGACCTAGCGTGTATCTTGTCCGCCACCATGTGGTGCAGTTTCTGATAATAACACACACCGATGAATATCTCTGCCTGGATCATCTCACCGGTCGTTCCGTTGTAAAGAACCTCCTTTCCGGTGTTCTTGAAACCGTGTGCCACCAGCATCTCACGGAGTTCCTTCTCAGGGACAGCCATGAAGGTGGTGCCTTCGATCCTTTGGCCTGCCATGGATCCGGCTTTACCTGCTATCATCTCAAGAAGCTGCCCTACTGACATCCTGGAGGGGAGAGCGTGGGGGTTTATGATGATATCTGGAACCGTTCCATCCTCAGAAAACGGCATGTCCGCGCCATTCATTATTATTCCCGCAACTCCCTTCTGACCGTGTCTCGACGCAAGCTTGTCCCCTATTTCTGGTATCCTTAGATCCCTGACCCTGACTCTGGCGAATTTGTTGCCCTCAGACGTAGTGCTCATGAGCACCATATCAACAATGCCCTCCTCACTCGGCCTTACCCTCACGGAACTCTCGCGTCTGCCGTGCTCAACCGGCAGTCCGAACTCATCAATCTCCTCAAGGAAACGCGGCGGGCTGGTCTTTCCAATCAGGACATCGTCGCCCCTCACCTCAACCTCAGGCATTGTTATTCCGTCATCACCGAGATTGCGATACTTGCTCGCGTCGGAGTATCCCCGAATGTCTTCGCCTGGTATTTCAAACTTGTCCATCTGTCCTCCGGGATACCTGCTCTCTTCAGCCTCGTATATCCTATAAAATGTGGTTCTGCCAAAACCTAGGTCGACCGCCTCCCTCTTGAGTATCAGCGCATCCTCCATGTTATATCCGCCATAGCATGCGATCGCAACGACCACATTCTGACCTGCAGGCCTGCGGTCGAATCCGACAAGATCCATTATCTTCGTTTTAACGAGGGGCACCTGCGGATAGTGCATGAAGTGTCCACGCGTGTCAACCCTCCTGTGAATACTCGTGGTCATGACTCCAAGGGCCTGCTTTGCCATGTTTGCTCCGTATGTATTTCTCGGAGACTGATTGTGCTCGGAGTAAGGAACAAGCGCCGCGCTTATACCGAGAATCACCAGTGGATGAAGCTCCAGGTGAGTGTGGCTCTCATTGAGCTCGTTCTCAAAGACCGCGATATGTGCGTTCTCCTCTTCCTCCGCGTCGAGATACTCAACGATTCCTCTTTCAATAAGCTCCCTCCATGACATGCCCCTCTTAACTTTTTCAAGAATATCTGGCGTCAGAAGTGACTTTCCCCTCTCAACGACTATAACGGGTCTCCTCACTCTGCCCGGATCCGTATTTATCTTCACCTCGTTTGTGTCTTCACGGTATGCAACGTTGACCTGCTCATTTATCTCACCCTTTCTACGCATTTTCCTCAGCTCCGAAACCAGCTCTATTCCTCTGTCCGTTATGCCCACAAGTCTGCCGTTTATGTAGACGCTCTCCTTTTCTCCCCTCTCGCTCCCTTTCTCTATCCTTGTAACTCCAAGCTTGTAGAGAACGCGCTCGACCGCCCCATCATCAGTGCCTGTTGATATCTCCGCCAGTGTCGACAGGTTCTTGACGAGTCCGCAGTTCGGTCCCTCCGGAGTTTCACACGGACATATTCTTCCCCAGTGGGTCGGATGTAAATCTCTGGCCTCGAAGTGCGGCTGACTCCTGCTAAGCGGGGAAACCACCCTCCTGAGGTGTGATATCGTGGCGATATAATTGGTCCTGTCAAGAAGCTGGCTCACCCCGGTTCTTCCGCCTGGCCAGTTTCCGGTCGCCAGCGCGTGCCTGACTCTCTCTGTGAGAACATCCGCCCTGGCCGCAGTCCTGACGTTGAGCTCCCTGCCCCTGGCGTGGGCACGCTCGAGCTGATACTTTATGTCCCGTGTGAGATTCAGAAAAGCAAGCCTGAAAACGTTCTCAAGAAGGTCTCCAGCCAGCTTCAGTCGCTTGTTTGCATAGTGATCCTTGTCATCCACATCACGCTTGCCGAGCGCCAGCTCTATCACAAGCTCCACCATTCTTCCGAGATAATACGCCTTGCTTACCCTATCCTTAGGTTTTGATCCTATGTGTGGCAGGAGATACCTGTCCAGAACTTCCTTCGCACGCTGTATTCGGTACTCTCGAGTCTGCCCTATTGCAACCCTCTTTCCTATTACATCAAGAGCCTCCTCCTGATTCCGGACCTCAACGGCCTCCTGAAGGTTCTCAAAAAGCTCTCTGACTATCTCCGGGTCCTTGGAAACCGCGTCCACGATCTCCCGGTCCTTCTCAACCCCGAGCGCACGCATCACCACAACAAAAGGTATCTGCCCTGGAACCGCAGGAAAGGAAACGCGCAGCAGTCCGTCCCTTTTTCTCTCAACAAGAACAAGAGCCCTGAATCCGCGATGAGTCGAGAAAACCTTCGCAACCTCAGTTCCCATCCGCTCGTCACGCTCAACTAGGACTACATTCGAGGCCAGATCTTCCTGAGCGACAATCACCCTCTCTGAGCCGTTCACCACGAAGTACCCGCCAGGATCGAGCGGGTCCTCCCCAACATTGATAAGCTGCTCCTCGGTCAGGCCATAGAGCTTGCATTTCTTGGACTTTAACATGACTGGAAGTTCTCCTATGTAAACATTCTCTGGCGGCCCTTCTCTGCCCTTCTCAACAACTGACATCTCGAGATAAATCGGGGCAGTATATGAAAGATTCCTCAGTCTGGCCTCTGACGGATAAACTGATGGATTTGAACCGTCCGCCTCCTTTATCGAGGGTGGATGTATGGTGACTTTTCCAAACTTCACGTAAACTCCAGGTATATCAAGCTCTATACCCGCGAGCTCATCAATTACCTGCTGTATTCCACGTTCCACGAAATCGTTGTAGGAATCGAGGTGCTGCCTGACGAGACCCTTTTCCTTTATAAATGCTTCAACAAGCGGCCATGTATCCAAACTTTCACCCCTCAATCACGTATCTGTAAGCTATCGCTTTACCTGCGGTTTGACTTTTTCGAGTAATCTTCAAAACGTCTCCGGGTTTTGCTCCCACCGCCCTCGCTGCAGGGTCTGAGGCCTTGATCATTGGAAGCTGATAAGGAGTCACTTTATATCTCTGGAGGAGCTCTTCCACTTCCTTCTTTGACATCACCTCATGCTTTGGCACGAGCACGTGCCCCGTTATGTCTATTTCTTCCGTCATGGTTTTACCCGCGTTCGCGACGGGCCCGGCGGGATTCGAACCCGCGACACCCGGCTTAAAAGGCCGGTGCGCTGGCCAGACTGCGCTACGGGCCCCTATAAAGCGGCGTAAAATCCCCTTTTATCTCTTTCGTGATTTTAAATCGCGTAAAGTGTTTTTAAGCTTTTCTGATGCCGGCTCACGAAATGGTGCCACCGCCGGAGCCGTCCATGGACAGGGTAGCAACAACCCAGTCATAACCATACGTTGTCTCAAAAGATGTTTCTATTGTCTGATCTTCGTATCCGAAGGTGTGCCTGAACACTCTCTCCGTTCCCTCCGCTATCCTTATCCTAACCGTGGCCTCTGTGTTTTCTTGGACCCCATTTGCCGAATAATATCTGACCTTGACAATGTAGTTGCCCGCCCTGGCGCTCTGCATGGTAAAGTGCTCCGGACCGTACCCGTTTACATCGTCCACATCAAGCTCGGCCCCCGGTATGCCACTTTTATTTCCATAATAGCAGTGATTCATGTCGGGATCCCACACATGGAGATCGACATCATTATAGTCTGTATTCCACGTTAACTGAATCCATATGTCCATCGGAGGGATATCCGCATACACTGTGAAGACATCGCTCTGCGCAGCGGTATTGCCTTGCAGGTCTCTCACGATTATCCTGAAGGTGTTGGCCCCCCTAGTTAAAACACGTGTTTCATAAAAAATCCATTCATCGCTCACATATGAAACCGGAATCTCCTCCTCCTGACCATTGAACACCAGATAAACAGTGCCAGCAAACTCCTGCGTGTTTCCGGCATCCGGATTTTCTACTGTGCCCGATATGCGCTGGATCCTCTGACCTGTAGTTCCACCGTTCGTGATCAGGTTTCCTTCGGCATCGTAAAGTCCTGTTATAACCGCGTTGCCGAAGCTTCCTCCTCCACCGCCACCGCTGCTCACTGCAACCAAAACAACGGTGACCGAAACTGAAACTACTATAATCACCACTATTACGGCAATGAGAACGGGTGCGAATCCACTGTTTTCAATTTTAACCATTTCATCTATTATAGCAGTCATCAGGCACAATATAAACATATCCCCACGTTCGCGTTTTAGCAAAATTCAAGTATTCCAGCTCATTTTTTCGATATCAAAACTCAGAGATGAAAAACGCATTTAGCGATTCAGCGATTCTGTGCAATCAAATGAGTGGTGCCCGGGTTCAGGTGGCGCCCATCGGCGGAGCGTTTAACTCCTTGGCCGGGATTTGAACCCGGGGCGGAGCCTCGACAGGGCTCCATGTTGGTCCGGTCTACACCACCAGGGCACCGGTTTGAACTTAAGTATGGGGACTTTAAACCTTTAACGCCGGAAACCACAAATTTTGCTCCAGAATAAATCGACATCTTAGTGGTTGGCAGCGTATCGGGCTTCCCGCCGGCTTGCGCACGGCAGTACAACCTCGATCGCTGGCGGGCTTAACTTCCGGGATCTGACGGGACCGGGTGTCACCCCGCCGCTATGGCCGCCAACCAAGTATGAGGTCTTGTTCAGACCGGTTAAAAAGATTGTCGGATGGTCCCGCGGGGGAGATTTGAACTCCCGACATGTCGGTTCCTATCTTTTTTGGGTCTCTGGCCCGCCTTCCATATGGCGAACAGCCGACCACTCTAACCAGGCTGAGTTACCGCGGGACCAATTAAGTTTCTTCTCTAATTTCTTAAATATCATCCCATGAACACGTGCAGTCTTCTCAGGGCGTCCAGTTTTTCTCTTTGCCCGATACCGGCAGATTTAACCGCATCTCCCAGAATTTCTATCGTTCTCTGATAAGTTATTTTGTCTACCGGGTATGGAACACCGTCCTTACCTCCATGTGCGAAGCTGAACTTTACAGGGTCTTTCCATGAGGGCGGTTTTCCGTAAATTAGATCGGAAACTAGCGCCAGCGCTCGCACGGCTTTTGGACCTATACCGCGGATGGCAACAAGCCCCTCGTAGTTCTCGGGCTGAAGCTCGTATGCTCTCTGCAAAGCCGCGAGCGTTTGCTCCGTCAGCTTAGTTATCGCGTGAGAGGTTGGCATCACAAGCTTCGGCACTTTGGGACTTCTTTGATCAAAATATTCATCGAGGGAGCGCTGTTCCGCCTCGCGCACGTATGGCAGCAAACGCTTCGGGTTGTCCCGAACCAAATCTACGCAGGTCTTGCGCGTTTCTTCACTATCCCGCGCGGTCATGTCCAACACCACTTCCTCGCTTCGGTCACCAATGATTCCAGAGTGAGGTTCCTCCACGAAACTTTTCACCCCTTCGAAGAGCCAGTGGTAACGCCTGGCCATTTGCCCGTGCATCCCCTGCTGTATCACCGCCCAGTCTCCGTTCTCTGTGAAAATGAAAACGTGATGATAAAGCTGATAACCATCTTGGACGCAGGCGCTGTCGACCTTTGCAGCCATCCTGCTCGCATGCTTTAACCTATCGATCGTATGCGAGGAGAGGGAGAAAACATCACCGGCCCTTTCAATTTCCTCAGGCGTGAGTCTCGATGTTCTTCCCTTTCCTCCGCACACGGATATCCCAAGCTCCTCCGGTCTTATCGCCTCTTTCAGAGCCCCACAAACGGTCGTTGTAAGTCCGGAGGAATGCCAGTCAAAACCGAGGGTGCATCCAAGAGCCTGAAAGAAAAAAGGATCCCCGATTCTTCTCAAAAATTCCTCTTGACCATACTCAAGAACTATCGCCCGACATATTGCTTCGCTAAGGCATTTCATTCTCTTGAAGAGCCACGGCGGACATCTCCCTCCGTGAAGGGGCAGTTCAGCGATACCGGATTTCATCAGAAAGCACGTGTAGTTTGAAAAAGATAAATCTAATATCAAATAGGCTGTGGAACGCAGGTCCGCTGTTGAAAGCATGGAGTCATTTTGTTAGATGGTACCCAGCGGCCTTTTCACGCGCCACGCGC
Source organism: Hadarchaeales archaeon (SeqCode) (assembly GCA_038851075.1). Taxonomy (GTDB): domain Archaea; phylum Hadarchaeota; class Hadarchaeia; order Hadarchaeales; family Hadarchaeaceae; genus JAWCKV01. The sequence continues at coordinate 51,950 of JAWCLG010000003.1, forward strand.
TTGGCGTACCCCTTCGCCACGAGCTCCATCAGCGCGTTGTTAACCATTCCTTTCGGAAGTTTTGCAGCGCGCATGACGTCGTCGGCCGTCTTCAGGGTCGTTGGCGCGGTGGCACCAAGCTTTTTCATGATGTCATACACTTTCTGGGCATTCGGAGTAAGATCCGTCATTTTCTACACCTCTGTTTTCATCGGTCCTGTAGAAATTTAAAACATTCGCTTTTAAGGTTTTACCATGTCCAAACTGATGTCAATGGCCGGCGCCCGCATTGTTATGTGACCGGAGGAAATTATATCCACCCCTGTCGATGCGAAAGCTGAAATATTTGATGGTTTTATTCCTCCTGAAGCTTCAAGGATAACATGTGATCTGAGGCCTTCTCTCTTGAGATCCGCAACCGCTTTCCTTATTTCTCCCGGCTTCATGTTATCAAACATTATTATATCTGCCCCGGCCCGGGCAGCTTCGAGAGCCTCCTTTCTTTTTCTGACTTCGACCTCAACCCTGAGCGAAGGGTAAGCTGCCTTTGCCTTTTTAACCGCCTCCGATATGCTTCCTGAAAAGCGAAGATGACTGTCCTTTATAAGAACGTGATCGCTGAGCGTCCACCTGTGAGGAACCCCGCCACCGACAATAACCGCACGCTTGTCAAAGTAAGTGAGAAGTGGCGCTGTCTTTCTGGTGGCGGCAATCTTAACATTTTTTGATTTATTTCTGGCGAGTTCTACAAGGGCCCTCGTTGCCGTGGCTATCCCGCTCATCCGCATCATGAGATTCAGCGCAGTTCTCTCGGCGGCAAGTATGCCTCTGGCAGGCCCTTCGACAACCGCAACCGTCTCTCCCGACTTGACTTTCTCACCGTCCTTTTTTCTCGGAAATGCTCTAACACCAAACATTCTGAATATCTCTACAACCTCCGCCAAACCAGCCAGAACTCCGTCCTCATGAACCACTATCTCCCCTCTGCCGACAGCCCCAGCACCCACCAGTGCCTTTGAGGTCACGTCCCCAGATCCCAGATCCTCTCTTAGCATCTCCTCCAATTTTCTTCTTATTTTAGGTTCAACCATGTGAAATCCTCCTGGTCAGCCTTATCATTCTCTCGGTAGCAGCCCTCGCCCTTTTAGCTATATCGTCCGGAACCTTCACAACATGTTTAAAACCTGCGAGCGATTCGTAGATTTTCTCAAGTGTGGTTCTCTTCATCTGTTCGCAGATGGCGTTTTCCAGCGCAGGGATAAAATCCCTGTCCGGATAATCCCTTCTCAGCCTTTCTACCATACCGACCTCGGTTGCTATTATGAATCTCCTCGCCGGGGAAACCATGACTCTCTTCACCATCTGACTCGTGCTGCATATGTGGTCCGCGAGATCCTGCACCCCGGGTTCGCATTCGGGATGCACCAGAACTTCGGCATCAGGGTGCTCCTTTTTTTTCAGCATGATGTCCCCTGGGGAGAAAATTCTGTGGACGTAGCAGTAGCCATAGTCGGGCAGTGGAATTACCTTCTTTTTCGTGCGCTTCTGAACGAACCATGCAAGGTTGCGATCCGGACCAAACAAAACTTTATCCTCATCAAGCGCGTTTACGACCTCAGCTGCATTTGCCGATGTGCAGGTGACATCAGCCACAGCGCGCGCCTCTGCGGATGTGTTTACGTAAAGAACCACCGCGGCGTCTGGATGTTTTTTCTTTGCCTCACGAACGAGTTGAGCCGGAAGCTGAGCAGCCATGGGGCATTTCGCATCTGGATCCGTAATCAAAACATTCTTATCCGGGTTTAGGATTGCAGCTGTCTCCGCCATGAAATCAACGCCCGCGAAAACAATAACGTCTGCTTTGACCTCAGAAGATTTCATCGCAAGCTCAAGTGAGTCTCCGACGAAATCCGCAATATCCTGCACCTCGAGCCTCTGGTAATTATGCGCCAGGACAATTGCGTTTTTCTCCTCCTTGAGACTTGATATCCGACTGACCAGATCTCTCTTGTCCAAATTCAACCCTCAAAAAATAAGGTAGAGGAGAACGTATAAATGTCCTATGTGCCCACTCTGATGCTCTCTCCGATGTTCTTCAGGGTACGTATTGCCGAAAGCGCTGCAAGATAGCTTGTCCTGCGGCTCTCCGGAAACGGAAGATTATGGGCTTGGGTAAAAAGAGATCCGAATTTTCCTCTGACCCAGATTTCATGAACATTTCGGCTGATTGTCGGATCTGCGACCACACGCACCCTCGTCCTGTCAAATCCTATGCCGGCCAGACTCAGGGTCGCTGCCACATTGACACTTGCCGGAAACGCCTTGACCGCCTCCCTGGCTGGACCTTCGAACACGATCTTGGGCGACTTTAAACCTTTCACGGATATCCTGCGGCTCTTCAGATAATCGCTGTAGGCAAGCGCTGAGGGCGGTTTTCTCGTCACAAGCAGGACTTTCTCTATGCCCCCAATCTGGCTGGCCTTAATTCCGTCTATACCGAGGATAGCTCCCGAAGGGATGTAAACCCTCCTGCCCTTCGCGTCTGCCATCTTTCTCACCCTGCTGAGAAGCTTTTCATCAGAAAATGCTCCGACGCTCATCACCATCAAATTTTTTCCGCTTTTCAGCACGTCCAGCGAATACTGTCTGACTGCTTCTTGAGACGCGGCCTCAACGACAAGGTCCAGATTCCTGTCAGAGTATATGTCTCCAGCCGTATTCGCGATCTTCGGCTTTTTTCTCAATTTTTTTGCAAGAGCATCCGATTTTTCAGGTACTATGTCGTAGAGCCAGCTGAGCCTGACACCTCCAATAACGCCGCTGTCAACAGCCTTTGCCAGAAGCGTGCCTATCGCACCGCATCCTATTATCGCGATCCTGATATGTACCCCCTCCAAAAAACTAGACACGGACAAGGTATAATTGTTTTGAGCAGCGTGGAACGTTCAGGAGTAATTCTGAAGCGACTGAACGGTGGCTGGGCTTTTGGCTGCTCCATTTCCTTTAAACGGATTTATCCCCTCGTCCATGAGCCTGAGGTAGGGCTTGAGAGCACGTTTTAAAACCCGGATTATTCCATCCTTGAAAATAATGCCCTTGAGCCCTCTTCCACCAAGATAGTCCTCAGCAAGCTTATCCACCCACCTGAAATCGTGGCGTATGCAGGCCGCCATCAGCTGCCAATGATCTGGTCTCATGTCTTTAGCAAGGAAAAACTTCTCGTTACCGAGTCCTCCCAGAGGCACCATGAAAAGCGGGACTACGAGGGACATGTAATCGTCAATTCTGTCCAACAGCTCGATGGTTTTCGCCGTATCCTCGGGAGTCTCTCCGGGAAGCCCCATTATGAGCGTGCAGCAGGGCACCCATCGATTGTCCGCAAGAACCTTGTGCGCTTCGACGACGACCTCCGGCCACTCCTCCGGTTTAAACGGCAGGGCTTTTCCGCGCATGTGCTTTTCAACTATTCTGGGTGATCCCGTTTCAAGCCCAACCTGACCGGAGATATAGGAGAGATCCTCGTCGGCCGAGGCGATCATCTCAGTTATTCTTTCGATCAGGCCGGGATTCGCCATAACTGAAGAAAATGCAAAATGAGATATCCAAACATGAGGGGTCAGCTTCAGGGCCTCTGAAAACAGTCTTATTACTCTCTCCTCGTTTGGGACAAGTCCATCGGCGCCGTACCTCAGCGTATCCTCGGCATGCAGCAATGCGCCCTCTGCCCCTCCAGCGAGGTTTATCTTTATCTCCTCCGTGATCTTCTCTATGGGCCTGCACCTGAGCTGTTTAAGGGTCGGAACGCAGAAATGACACCCTTTTCCGCACCCACGTGCGATTTCAACCAGACCGCACACCGTGGGGTTCCTTATATTGGGTATCTTCTCCAGCGGGACCACTTCACCGTGAACCACGCGTGGCACATCTTTTCCCTCCACAGCCCTGCGGAACATCTCGACTCCTGTTATTTCGCCCTCCCCAACGACGACGCAGTCTATTCCCATCTTAACGGCTATTTTTTCATCTGCCACCTGCCAGGCCCCCGGTCCGCCCACAATGACTTTGGCACCGCTGGACCTGAGAGCCGGGTCCATGATCAGTTTTCTGAAGAAAAGCGCTGAATACGTCTCTCTGCCGATTATGCTGCTGAAAGTAGAGGAAGCAGGGCCCAGGCCTAGCGGGTCATTCGCTGTGATCCCAACAACCTTCGTGTCCGGGCCTATAACTTTATCGAGATGCTCGGGATGGGCCACCTTTACATCGAAACCCTGCTCTAAGAGGGCCGCCTCCATTTTTCTCAAACCGCAAGGGGCGCGCTTTGCTATCCCATTTTCCTTAGGGACCGAAGGACACAGAATTTTTTTGTACAGCCACTCGTCGAGCAAAGTCGGAGCGCAGGCCGCAAACCCTAAAAATATTCCCCCACCGTACTCTGACATCAGCGAACGGTCGGCAGTGAGGACTATCTGGCTCATGATTTATCCTCCAGCAATATGTACTTTTTATTACATACAAGCGTAGAGATACATTATATATAATCGTTTCCTAAAAAACAACGATGCCCATGAGGCCAAAGTTTACAGCGAGAGCATCAAACCTTTTCGGAATACGCGGTTGCGGGAGACGGATCATGGAGCTCTTAGAAGAGAGAAGAAGCGGGCTCACGATCACGGATCTGCTGAAGCTAACAAAAAGATCTGAGCGAAGCATCAGGAAACACATCAAAAGGCTGAAGGAACTCAATTTGATAAAAACCGTTGAGACAAAAACAGAAAACAACCGCAGAGCCCACCTTTACGTTTCATCCTCTCCGGATGAAGTAATTCTATCTCTAAAAAGACTGTTGGGTTAAAGATCAGGTCTTTTACGGAGGGAAACAGTGGAGAGGAGATTGTCTGAAATCGCCATCAAAAGGCCATCCCTAACCGTGCTCACCGTGATTCTTGTCACCGTCATCATGACATACGGATTAAGCAAAGTTTCAATGACGACCGAGTTCAAGGAATTTTTACCAAGCGAATCACCCGCCGTCATCACAACCGAGGAGTTTGAAAACAAGTTCGGAAGTGCAACTGAGCTCATCCTCGTAAGGGGCGAAAATGTTCTTGAACCTAGGGTATTTCGTGCAATGCTTGACCTCGAGAACCTGATAAAGACGGAAATCGATAACTATGTGGCAAACACGACCTCCTACGCCAGCCTTCTGGCAGAGGGTATTCCCGGAGTTATTGATGAGACTCCGGACTCCAGTCTGGAACTCATTATAACAAGCGCGTTTTCTGGCCAACAGGCTCCTAGGATGAAGGGCTTTGTAAATGACAACCGAACTGTGGCTCTCATCACAGTGTCAACATCTCCTGGAATGTCAAAAGATGAACGAAACAAAAAAACAGAGACCTTCGTGAAGCTCGTGATGGAATTTGATGAAAACAGGGATGAGGTCGAACTGGAGGTTACCGGAGACCTAGTCGTTAGCAACGAAATTTACGGGCTCATGAACAGAGATAATAAAGTCCTGATTCCGGCTGCAGCTGTTCTCGTCCTTGTCATCCTGATCCTGACATTCAAGAGATTTTCAGACATAGGTATATCGCTACTAACCGTCGGACTCAGCGCACTTTATGCGGTTGGGACAATGGGACTTCTCGAGATGAAATTTACGATGATTCACGTCGCGCTGATACCCCTTATCCTCGGCCTCGGTATCGATTACTCGATCCACATGCTGAACAGATACTATGAGGAACTCGGAAAAAACGGATCGTGCAAAAAGGCCGTCAGCTCCTCAATAAGAACCACCGGGCTGGCGGTTGTCCTCGCTGCGTTGACAACCATTATCGGTTTTGGATCCTTCATGGCCTCCGAACTTCCTGCCATAGGAACGCTGGGCGTGTTCGCCGGACTTGGAATAGGGTTCTCATTTCTGCTGGCCACATGCTTCTTGCCGGCCGTACTTGTTCTCCGCGGAGATAGACCAAGAGAAATAAAGAAAGCGGAGAGAGGCAGAACAATCGACAGGGTGCTCGGCAAGGCCGCCAGAGCATCTGAGACCCATGGAAAATTCCTTGTATGCGCGGCTGTTCTGGTCACTCTCCTGTGTGCGTTCTGGGCATCCGACGTTTCAACAGAAATGTCCTTCAAAACTTTCCTGCCGTCAGATGTTCCATCCATGGTCGCGCTGGACCATCTCTCAGATGAATTTGGAGGCAGATATGTGATGGTTGTGCTGGTCCACGGTGACTGCAGGGACCCGAAAGCTCTCCATGACATTTTCATGGTGGAAAACGCGGCTGCGGAAAGAAGCGAGATTATAACTGGCACGCTCAGCATCGCCGGCACCGTGAAAACCATGGCACAGCAGATATACGGAGACGTGCCGCTTGAAAATCTCACAGAGGAGCAAATAGATTCGCTCATAGCGCTTATAGAAAACGAGGAGCTGTCAAAACTCGTCAAGGATAACACATCGGTCATATACTTCTACATCAACGCAAAAACCGACAAAGAGATGGCCAGGGCAAGCGGGGTCGTGAGGGATGTTATAATGGAGGAAAACCGTGCTGTCGAGATGACCGTTAAAGGGAAACCAGCGGTTGGAGGACTGCCAGTCATAATTGGGGATATATCGGAGTCAATCTCATCGGGAATGATGAGAACCACAATTATTTCAATTCTGCTATGCCTTTTGGTCATCGTGCTTGCCCTGAAGTCCGCTGTTCTGGGAATAATTGCGCTGATGCCACTTGTTCTGACAATGGTCTGGGAATTCGGTGCCCTGAAATTCATGGGATGGTCGCTGGACATTCTCACAATGGGGATATCGTCACTTGTGATAGGGGTCGGAATAGACTATGGAATACACATAGTGCACAGATTTTTGGAGGAGAGGAGAAAAGGCGGTGAAAGAGCGGCCAGCGTGCATCTCGCGGTAACGCATGTAGGGAGGGCGATTGCAGCTGCGGCCGCTACGACGGTCGGAGTATTCGGCGTTCTTGCGCTATCGCGCATGCCCGCCGTGGCGAGATTCGGAACGCTGACCGCGCTGCTGATACTGTTCGCATTTATAGCCGCAATCCTTGTCATGCCCTCAATGCTGTCTCTCTGGACAAAAAGAAAGGAAGGTCGTGGCTGACCACGCAGTTTGACTCGAGCAATCCGAAAATTGCTTAAGCAAAAGCGGATAATTATTTGAAGGGAGCCTCATGAAGACCATAGCGGATGAGCTGTTCAAGGAGTTCAGAGAACACAGCGTCAGCGAGTTTTTCAGGAAAAACGCGGCGATGTTGGGCTACACCGGAAAGATAAGGTCGCTCACAACCATCGTGCATGAAGGTGTGACGAACAGCATCGACTCCGCAGAGGAGTCGAGCATACTGCCCAAGATTTACGTCGCTATAAAAAGAGTTGATGATGATCCAGAGCACCTCAAGGTTATTATAGAGGACAATGCCTCCGGAATACCAGAGCAATATATCCCCGATGTCTTCGGGAAGATGCTTGCGGGAACGAAGCTCCACCGCCACATGCAGCAGCGCGGACAGCAGGGGATCGGCGTGAGCGGAGCGTGCATGTTCGCCCAGATCACCAGCGGAAAACCGGCGACCGTGATTACATCAACAGGAAACGGTGAAACAACGCGAATGGATGTGATGATCGATGTCGACAAGAACAGGGGCAAGGTCCTGAAAAGCGAAAAAATTAAGGGCAAATGGCGTGGCACAAGAATTGAACTTGAAGTCAAAGAAGTTGCATACATGCGCTCCAGATACGGTCCATTCAACTACCTCAGGATGACTGCAATAGCCAATCCACACGTGCACATAACATTTGTGGAGCCAGATGGAGTAATGACCGTTTTCGAGAATGCCGTTGACAAAATACCTGACCGCCCTAAACCCATGCCGCTTCATCCATGGGGCATAATGGCGGATGACCTGCTCATGCTCGCCAAGAGAACCAAAGCGAGAACACTGGTGACTTTCCTGTCAACCGAACTCTCCAGGGTCAGTAAGAATAAAGCGGAGGAGACCTGCAGCATTGCCGGAGTATCACCTGATAAAAAACCCCTCGAGCTCACATGGGAAGACGCCGAGCGGATAGTTTCCGCTTTCAAAAGGGTTAAACTGCTCGCACCGCCAACATCCGGACTCCGGCCGATCGGTGCATCAGATGTGGAAAAAGGAATAAAAAAGATACTCAATCCGGAATTCGTTTACGCGTCCACCCGGCCTCCGAGGGTTTACCGCGGGGGTCTGCCATTCATTGTCGAGGCTGGGATCGCGTACGGAGGAAACGCGGGGAAAACTGCGGAAGGGAAGAACGAAGATGGAGAAGGGGAAACTGGAATGGATTTAATAAGGTTCGCTAACCGCGCGCCGCTCGTGTTCGACCAAGGAGGATGTGCGATAACCGCCGCGGTCAAAAACATAGACTGGAGGAGATACGGCGTGGATCCAGACAACGCGCCCATCACGCTGTTCGTCAATGTCTCGTCGGCATATGTCCCGTACACCTCCGCCGGTAAACAGTCTATAGCTGATGAGCCGGAGGTTATTGAGGAGATAAGGGCGGCGATAATGGAGGTTGCAAGGGAACTCAGAAAATATCTCTACCGCAAGATAAGGTCCAGGGAAAAACAGGAGCGCGCTGGGGTGTTCGAGCGCTACCTGCCGGTCATCGCAAAAAAAGCCGCAAGACTGGCAGGTGTGAACGAGCCGAACATCAAACCTCTCCTGAAAAAAATAACCGGTGTGGAATATGACGAAGAAAGATAAACCGGAAAACGTCCACGCAAGAAAAACTATCGAAAAGCTAGCAGAGCTCGGAAAAACTGTTCTGAGCGATATAGAGAAGGCACAGCCGCCCAAGCTAAAGATACCATCACGGAGCACATCGAACATAATATACGACGAGAAAAACAGATACTTCGTGCTAGGTCCACGCTACGGCATACGCACAGCGGCCAGCATGAAACAGGTGAAAAAGTTCGCACAGCTGCTATGCACTGCGGAGTTTGCCAAAGAGCTCATCGAAAGCTCCAAGTTTGCCACACTGAGGGAGATGTATTACACTGCGGAGGGCTGGGAGACCGGTCCGTTCCGTGATCAGGGCGAGTCCGATCTAATGGTTGAGGACCTTGAAGCCGTTTTCGGAATAAAGAGGGAGAGCATGGGGCTTGTTCCTGAAGAGGACGGTGCGGCGGTATACGGCCAGATCACCGTGAGGGAAGGCGACGCTGTGATTGACGCCACGAAAGCAGGTCGGGGGGGTTACACCATACCTCCTACGATAGACGATGTGGAGTTCCTGAAGTGCAAAGCGAGGCGCGTCATTGCCATAGAAACTATGGGTATGTACCACAGGTTCGTTCAGGAGGAAGCGTGGAAAAAATTCGACGCGCTCATAGTGGGGCTGAAAGGTCAGGCCGCGAGGGCGACGAGGAGATTCCTAAAAAGAGTCAACGAAGAATTAAAGTTGCCTGTATATCTCTTCTGCGACGGAGATCCGTTCGGATACCACATAGGGATGGTTGTGATCTCAGGCAGCGCGAAACTGGCCTATATAAACCACGAACTCGCAGTGCCCGATGCCAAGTACATCGGCGTAACGGCAAGCGACATCATAAAGTACGATCTGCCCACCGACAAGCTACGCGAGCTCGACATGGCCCGTCTAAAACAGCTGCTAAAGGACCCGAGATACAACACGGAGTTCTGGCAGGGTGAAATAAAGAAGATGATGGAGCTCGGCAAAAAAGCTGAGCAGCAGGCTTTTGCAAAATACGGCCTGGCATACGTGGTCAAGGAGTACCTGCCCGCGAAGCTTAAGGAAGTAGAAGGTCAGGAATTCTTGGGCAAATCCTGATTCATTTTGATAGATCTATGACAACGTAGTAAAGGTTTCCCTCAACTTTGTACCTCATCGGATGACCGCACTTTTTAAATATGTGCATCATCTTGGCGTTGTTCACAGCGACCCAAGCGATGAAGCTCTTGATTCCTTTTTTTGCAGCTATTTCCGTCAGATAATTCAAAAGCCTTGTCCCGAGCCCCCTGTTCTGCCAGTCGTCTCTCACAAGAAATGAAACCTCTGCAGTGTCAGTCCCTGGAATCTTAACGTAACTTCCAATCCCGACCATCGCCTCAACACCATTTTGCTCGATGACCGCAACTATGGCCATCTCATTTTCATAATCCACGGTGACATATGGCCAAACCCTTTTTATTGGCATTGACTTCAGAGACCCAAGAAAACGGGTGTTCACGCTTTCCTTCGAAAGAGCGTAGAAAAGATGCTGTTTAAGTGTCGCGTCGGAGGTTTTTATCGGTCTCAGGAGAACACGGGTTCCGTCCTGCAAAGACACCACTCTCTTTAGATCATCAGGATATTCTGCATCAGGGAAAGGAAGGACCTCCTCGGGCACTAACTTTTTTTCCTTTGCCCATTCCAAGAGGTGATTTCTGAACTTTGGATGTGCCACGTTAATAAGCGCAAGCGCACGCTCTTTAATCGTCTTTTCCCTCAATGAAGCCACGCCGTATTCGGTGATAACAAAGTCCACGTCTCCCCTCGTCAGCACCACCCCTGCCCCCTCGCTCAGCGTGGGTTTTATTCTTGAATACTCCCCCTCCTTCGCGGTAGAAGGAAATACCGTTATCGCTTTGCCTCCTCTTGACCTGATTGCTCCACGAACAAAATCTGCCTGTCCCCCAAGTCCGCTGTAAAACCTGTAACCTATGGAGTCTGCACAAACCTGCCCCGTCAGATCCACCTCAAGCGCCTGATTTATCGCGACCATCTTATCATGCTGGCTTATCACGAAAGGATCGTTAACGTAATCAGACTCATAGAATTCCACCATCGGATTGTTGTCTATAAAGTCATAGAGCCTGCGCGTTCCCATCGCAAAGGAAGCGATGATCTTGCCTTTGTTTATTGTCTTTTTCTCGCAGGTGACCACTCCCTCCTCGACAAGATCAACCACGCCCTCCGTGAGCAGCTCGGTGTGTATTCCAAGGTCCTTTTTACCTTTAAGCGCCCCAAGAATTGCATTTGGAACCGTTCCGATACCAACCTGAAGCGTTGACCCGTCATCGATAAGATCCGAAACATACTTTGCAATCCTATCGGAGACTATATCTCCCTCCGAAGGCTGAAGTTCCAGAATGGGCTCATCGTGTTCAACGAATGCATCAATCTCAGAAACGTGAACAAAGCTGTCGCCCAGAACCCTAGGCATGTGCCGGTTGACCTGGGCTATTACCAGCTTCGCGACCTTTGTGGCTGTTTTGGTTATCTCAACTGAAACTCCCAAGCTGCAAAACCCGTGCTCATCTGGAGGAGTAACTTGTATCAAAGCCACATCTATTGGAACCATGCCCCTTAAAATGAGTTTAGGGAGCTCTGAAAGAAAAACCGGAGTATAATCCGCCCTGCCTTCGGCCACGGCTTCTCTTGCATTAACTCCAACAAAAAAGGCGTTTAACCTGAACCTTTCAGAATATCTCGGCTCAGCATAGGGCGCAACTCCAAGTGTATGAACGTGCAGAATTTCATTGTCTGAAAGATGATCTGCTTTTTCAACAAGACCCCTCACGAGATACTGTGGCTCTCCGCACGCTGACCCTATGAATATATGGTCCCCGGTCTTTACCATGCCTAGGGCCTCAACGAGACTCATTTTTCTCCTTTCATATGATTCCAGATTGTCACGAGAATCCAACCTAACCCCCTCCTAACTGATAAATCGGGTGAAATATCAACCTACCGCTATCCTGCTTCCGAGGATAATTAAATAATACTCGGACGCCATCCTTTCAGGGGGAAAAAATATGGGCATGGAGTATATGCTCAGTCCTAAATCGGTTGCAGTCATAGGTGCAAGCAGGGAACCCGATAAAGTCGGCTACAGAGTGCTGAAGAACATTGTCGAAGGTGGGTTTGGCGGCGGAGTATATCCAGTCAATCCCAATGCGGAAGAGATACTTGGCCTGAAATGTTTCAAAAATGTAGTCGATGTTCCTGATGATATCGACCTTGCGATAATATCGGTCCCGGCAAAAATAGTTCCATCTGTTGCAAGAGAATGCGGAAACAAGGGTGTGAAGGGGCTCGTCGTCATATCAGCTGGGTTTGGAGAAACCGGTGCCGAAGGTCTCAGGCTTGAGAGGGAACTGGCTAACACGTGCAAGGAGTATGGAATGCGCCTTCAGGGACCAAACTGTCTGGGAACGATAAACACCAGATTGAGGCTGAACGCCACATTCTCCAAGACCACTCCAATAAGTGGAAAGGTCGCGCTGTTATCACAGAGCGGTGCTCTAGGAAGCGCCATGCTGAACTGGGCGCTTGACAAAGGTGTGGGTTTCACCAACTTTGTGAGCTTGGGAAATGAGGTTGACCTGACTGCTGCTGACTTTCTAGAGATGCTTGAAAACGATGATTCCACCAAAGCGATTGGGATGTATATCGAGGGGGTTAAGGACGGGCGAAGATTCATTAAAATATGCAGGAAAGTTTCACGCAAGAAACCGATCATCGTTCTCAAATCCGGAACGACAGAAACCGGAATAAAAGCCGTTTCGTCTCACACCGGGTCCCTTGCAGGGTCGGATGTCGCATTTACTGCGGCCTGTAAAAAGGCAGGCCTCATAAGAGTCCTCAGCCTGGAGGATCTCTTCGACCTGATCAGGGGATTTGGGTCATTCCATCTAGTGAACAGCAGTGGAGTTCTGATTGTCACAAATGGTGGAGGCCCTGGCGTTCTGGCAGCCGATACATGCGAGATGGAATCTCTCACGGTCCCGTTGCTTGATCAGGAGATCTATATGAAACTGAGAGAAATGCTTCCGCCACACGCCACAGTGCACAACCCGGTCGACGTCCTCGGAGATGCCGATGACGGGCGCTACAAAAATGCCCTTGAGGTCTCTTTATCTAGCACGAAAATAGGCGGAGCCATAGTCATTGTAACTCCACAGGCGATGACCCCGCTGAGGGATATAGCACGCGCTCTGGCCGAGGTGAGGAAAATCTATCCCGATAAAATAATTCTGCCAGTCTTTATGGGAGTGTCCGGAGAGCCAATCGATATTTTGAAGAACAACGGCCTCCCGAACTACGAGTTTCCCGAATCAGCGGTAAAGGTGATGAGCAGGATGCATCAGTATACTCAATACCGTGCTGAACGGGAAGAACCGCCCGCAACTTTTGACGATTTCGATTACTCCAGAATTAAAAGCATCATAAGCCGGGTGAAAGAAAGCGGAAGAACCGCTATGACCGTAGATGAGTGTATCGATGTCGCTAAAGCATGCAATATAAATGTGCCAGAAATTGCCATAGCGAGGAATGCAGAAGAGGCTGTTGAGATTGCCGAGCGAATTGGCTATCCAGTAGTGATGAAGGTGATCTCTCCAGACATCTTGCACAAGACAGACATCGGAGGGGTCAAACTCAACGTTAACGGAGCAAACGATGTAAGAAAAAATTATGAACTTATGATGAGAAAAATAAAAACAGTACTCCCAGAAAGCAGGATATCTGGAGTGATGATCTACCGGATGGCTCCTCAAGGAAAAGAGATCATAATAGGTGCAGTCAGGGATGCTCAGTTTGGGCCAATCCTCATGTTCGGGCTAGGAGGGATATATGTTAACTTTCTAAAAGATGTGGCATATGCAATGTGTCCAATATCATTGAATGAAGCCAGTGAACTCGTCAAAGAAACAAAAGCTTATACTCTGCTGAGAGGGGTCAGGGGCGAACCTCCATCGGACACCGCATCTGTTATTGACACCATACTTAGAATTTCCCATCTAATCAGCACCTTCGACGATATACTTGAGATAGAGATAAATCCGACTTTTGTTTACGGGGAGGGGAAAGGATGTCTTGCAATAGATATAAGAGCAGTGGTCTCTCAGTAAGGAGGTGGGCTGAAGCATGACCGTTTCCTCGATATACGTAATTTCTCCGGCGGAATGCTCAGGAAAAACCAGCATCATAGTTTCCATGGCCATCAAAGCGAGGGAACTCGGAAAAAGCGTCGGGTATTTCAAGCCGATAGGATACAGATCTCCGGTGGAACAGACCGAAGAGCACATTGACGACGATGCAAAAAATATTAAGGAGATACTCGGCCTTGAAGAAGAACCAGATGTCCTGTGTCCAGTCGTTATCGACAAACAAGATTTTTTGAAGAATATCTCGCAAAAAAATGAAATAAGAAAAAGAATAATCGAATGCTATAAAAAAGTATCTAAAGGAAAAGATCTGCTGCTCATCGAGGGTCCCCACTCAATTTCAGGGGGAATATCTATCGACTGCGCAGCACCGGATCTAGCCAGAGAGTTTGGCTCAAGAATAATAGTGGCAGCAAACGCAGAAAACGACTCATTTATGGAGGAGCTTCTACTTACCGTAAAATTCTGCGAGAGGTACAGTATAACTCCTGCAGGAGCGATACTCAACAAGGTTTCAGATTACTATTCTGAAGTGGAGAGCGCGGTGAAATCTATTCTCGAAAAAGAGGGAATCGAGCTGCTGGGATCTATACCAAAGAACGAGATACTCGGCTCACCCCGGGTTCTTGAGATAGTCGACTCTATTGGCGGAGATATCATCGCAGGAAGAGAGGGTTTGGGCAACATCGTCCAAAACCTGATGATCGGGGCAATGTCTCTGGAAAGCGCGATGAAACATTTCCGCAAGAGCACAAAAAAGCTCGTGATAGTCGGCGGGGACAGAACCGACATCATCTCGGCGGCTCTGGAAACGGGGGCCTCCGCGGTTGTCGTCACCGGAAATCTCTACCCGAGTGTAAAGATACTGCCAAAAGCGGACGAGCTTAAAACACCGGTGCTGCTTGTCCCATATGACACCTACACGGCGCTTAGCATGATTCAAAAAATAGTTGGGAAGATAAAACCCAATGACAGAGCTAAAATTGACGTCATAAAAAAATTTGGAGCAAACATCAACTTGGATAAAATCATGAACTAGAAAACTTTCTGGTACCAGCCCCTATCTCCCTGACAATCCTTCCAACGTTTTCTCTCGGATTGGACGAGTTATAAATCGCGCTTCCCGCTATGCATATGTCGGCTCCAGCGGCGACCACATCTCCAGCGACGCCTTCCTTTATGCCTCCGGCGACGGCCAGCAGAAAGTCTCCGGCAACTTTCTTTGCCTCCGATATGAGCTGCGCCTGTTCATATATTCCCCTGCCCTTCAGCTGCTCGCTTATTCCCCTGTGGATGCAGAAGATAACCCTGTTTTCATGACCCCCAAGGAGTTCCTTCAGCTCTCTCATAACATGCAACGGGTTCAAACAGTCTATGAAATCCACGAGAACCGCTCTGTCCCATCTTGTGGCCTCGCTGATCGCCTCCATTACCTTGGTCTTGCCCCCGATGGCCAGTACAGCTGACACGTCGGCCCCTGCTCTGAACGCTATTCTGGCTTCCAAGTTACCTACGTCCATGGTCTTCAGGTCAGCTACAATTATGGCATCCGGAGCGACCTTTCTGAGCGCCGGGATAAGACGATCGACTCCATGCCTTTTGACTGCTGGTGTGCCAGCCTCGATGATACGTGCACCTCCAAGGTAAGCATCCTTCGCAACTGAGGAGATCGTTTCAATGTCTGAGTCCATATCCAGAGCGACCTGAAGCGCGGGAAGAGAGAGCCTCTCGATGGGGCTCAGAACGACCTCAAACTTCCTGGCAAACTGAACCCTCCTCAACCGCACTGGTTTCGGAACACCCTTGGTGCTCCATTCCCTCTCGGAATAATAAGCTCTGATAAGCCCCCTAAGATCAATGCCAAAATCTCCCGGAAGCCTGTCATCCCCGGGCCCAAATTTTTCTCTGATGTTGAAAAGACGCTCTGTGTCATAAATGCGTGACCCGACATCGTGGAGATACTCTCCGGTCCACAGCATACCCGTGACCGCGGTCAGCGCCTTTGCCACATCGTCAAGCTCATAGTCAAGCGTTGCGAAAAGCGCGAATCCATGGTACTTGCATCCGATCATTGAATCGTAAACCGCAAAAGCATCCTGCATTCTCCTCACCAGCCTTGCCTTTCCCCTGTCTGATCTCGGGTCCACAAACTCCGGATTACTCAGTATCTCTGGTCCAATGGTATACGCACGGAGGTGACACGCCCCCCTATTTGATGTCGCATAAGCGAGTGCTATCCCTCTCGCGCCTCTTGGATCATATGCCGGAAGTTCAAGTCCCTTCACGATCGGTGCCAGCAGCCCCTTTACCCTCCCGATTTTTGCAAGTCCAAACGAATACTTTGACCTTCCACCCGCTATCTCCCTGATAAGTCTCCTCGCATCCTCGATTCCTTTTATTTCTTCAGCCTTCCTTGCGTATCCCAGAATTCCGCCGACAGAAATCGCATCAAGACCCAGCTCATCGCACATCCTGTTGAGCTCCGAGATCTGTTCGTACTCATAAAATCCTGAATTCGGACCCAGCATCACGATATTCTCGAACTCCGCGCCCTTACCCTCCCGCCCTCCGACATTGACCCATCTGCCGCAGGCCGTGGGACACGCGAAACAAGCGGTCTTTCTGACGAGATATTTCTCCCGCACCGTCTCTCCGGAAAACGCGTCCACGTCATCAAAACTCAACCTTCTTCCAGAGAAGTTATCGTTTGGGAGCATGCCCGCGGCTGTTATCCTGTGAACCAGCAGCGCGGTTCCAAATCTGGCCAGGCTTCCATCGATTCCTGTGATGGGGTGCGTCTCAACTATCTTTCTGATCTTTTTCAGTACTTTTTCAAACTCCCCGGGGTGCTCAACCCTTACCTTTTGGGTACCTCTCACAACCACCGCCTTCAGCCGCTTTGATCCCATAACCGCGCCCATACCGCACCTTCCCGCAAATCCCTCCCTGCCGCCCTTTCCGGCGGTGTAAACGCACGCCATTCTCGCCAGATTTTCACCTGCAGGACCTATCGTCGCCACCCATGAACCACCGTGTGAATTAAGAAGCTCGCTGCCAGCTTCCACCGTGCTTTTGCCCCAGAGTTCCCCTGCATCCTCAATCGAGACATTTTCACCATCCACTGAGAGATAAACGGGCTTTTTGGAGGCGCCTTCAAAAACGATACCGTCAAAGCCGGCCATCTTCAGGAAAGCACCGAACGACCCGCCCATCAGCGAATCCGCCACGGTCCCTGTCAAAGGAGACTTTGAACAAACAGCGGTTCTGCCGGCTCCCGGATACGGAGTTCCGGTGAGGGGCCCTGTCATGAACACTATCCTGTTTACAGGACTCAGCGGATCGGTTCCGGGAGCAAGCTCATCGTAGAGCAGCTTTGCGGCGTACCCCCTTCCGCCAAGATAGTTGTAAGCCACCGAGAGGTCCAGCTTCTCAACTTCTGTTCGCCCTTCTGTGAGGTCAACGCGCAGAATCCTTCCCGCATAACCCCCGACCATGTTACCACAAACTAATTATCGGTAGAATAAATAACATCTTGGGGCACTATGAAGGTAACTGCGAACAGCATCCGGGAGATGAAATCCAAGGGAGAAAAGCTGGTGATGGTTACCGCATACGACTTTCCCACAGCGGCAATTCTTGATGCGGCTGGAGTCGACTCGATACTCGTTGGTGACTCTGTCGGGAACGTGGTACTCGGATACAGAGACACCCTCCGGGTCACTGTGGAGGACATGATCCATCACCTGAAAGCCGTTTCGAGGGGAACTGAAAGAGCGCTTGTGGTTGGAGACATGCCATTTATGTCGTATCAGGCCAGCGAAGAGGATGCTGTGAGGAACGCGGGCAAGCTGTTCAAACAGGGGGGAGCCGAGGCCGTCAAGGTTGAGGGTGGTGGCCCGATAATCAGAAGAATCCGGGCCATAGTTGAATCCGGAATGCCCGTTATGGGACACCTCGGCCTGACGCCCCAGTGGTATCACCAGTTCGGAGGGTTCAAAGTACAGGGAAAGACAGGATCAACCGCGAGGCAGATACTGGATGACTCGGTGAAGATCGAGAGAGCTGGAGCCTTTGCACTTGTCCTCGAGTGTATTCCGTGGCAGCTGGCCAAGCTGATAACCGAAAAGCTGGAAATCCCTACCATAGGAATAGGGGCCGGACCTTACTGCGATGGACAGGTGCTCGTGCTTCACGACCTGATCGGGATGTCCGATGCCCAGCACAAATTCTCCAAGACCTACGCGGACGTGAGGGGCATCATATCCAAGGCGGTGTCCGAGTTCAGAAACGACGTGAGATCGGGAAAGTTTCCGACGCTCGCTCAGAGCTACGAGATGCCTAGGGAAGAAATGCGAAAGATGCTCTCGGAATTCAGGAAGAAAAGAAAACATTCTTAATTCATCCTTTTTTGACCCAGGAAGGACTTATGATGCGGTAGGGTTAAATACACCTGAAAATAGGAATAAACAGTTAAAAATGGAGGTGTGCTGAATGGCATACGTGGTTAAATCTGCGGTCCGGACGTTGCTGAAGGACGTTCGCGCGAGCGGTGACTTTTTCAAGGGACTCGACGCCCTTGTGGCTGAGAGCTGCAAAAAAGCAATTGCCCGCGCAAAGGCCAACGGGAGAAAAACCGTCCGGGGCTGTGACCTGTAAACGGTCATATAAATTTAATTTTTATTTTACTCTTTCAATTTTTCTTCTTCCAAGAGCCTGAATGTACTCTACTTCCACTCCCTCTTTCACGTCGCCTCTCAGGTTTATGGGAATCGGGAGCTCAAAAGTTTCGTACGTTGCTAGGTCCATGAGCTGTGCATTGTTCGAGACGATGGCAAGCACCTGGGCCGAACCCCTTTCTATTATTGGAACTTCAACCTTTGCGCTGGTCGGTTTCACTATTGTCCGCTTCTGGGAGTCAAAAAGACCAACCGCATCGATCTTTGCCTTTGCGTGACCGTGTTTTCCCGGAGCTGAGGTCGAGTATCCCACTATCCTGCAAGGTTCATCATCGATAATTATGAAACGTCCCTCCTTCAGCTTTCCGACCTCGGTCATCTCCTTTGACATTTTCGCACCTTTTAACATGTGCTCCCGGAGTTTAAAAATTTTGGTAAAATGCGATTTTTGAAGATTGAAGAGGGGCGGCTAAGATATAATATGCCTTCAGCAGAGTTTAAGTGGTGGTCAGATGAAGGTCGGTCTTATCGTGAAAACGGAAATCCCGGGATCCGTGGAACTCGCAAAGAGAGTCATCTCGATGCTGCCAAAGGATGGCGTGATCCTGGACGGAAAAATAGCGAAAAAGCTCGGAAAAAAACCCGGAAGGAGATGCGAGTTCAGGGAGGCAGATGCCGTGGTAACAATAGGTGGAGATGGGACCGCGCTGTTGGCCCAATCAATCGCTCCGAACGTGCCGCACCTGGGGATAAATATCGGGGAGAGAGGATTTCTGGCAGAGGTTTCTCCGAATGATGCTGCAAAGGCGATCAGACTTTTGAAATCGGGCAAACTTGAAATCGGAAAACGCGAGAGGTTGAGCTGCTCGGTTATGGGTAGAAAGGTATCGGATGCCCTGAACGATGTTGTTGTGGTCTCTGCAGAACCTGGAAAAGCCGTGACCCTCAGGGCAGAGGTTGACGGCAGAGAGGTATTTGAAGTAAAAGGAGATGGGATGCTCATATCAACGCCAACAGGGAGCACGGCCTATGCCTACGCAGCCGGAGGGCCTGTACTGGACCCCAGAGTCCCCGCCTTTGTGCTGGTCCCAATATGTCCGTCCTTTCCCAGAGTTTCACCTGTTGTAGTGCCGATGTCAAGCACTGTAGAGATAACAGTGAAAGGGCACGGAAGAAAAGCCTGGGTGATTGTCGACGGCAGGCGCGTGCACTGCGCAGGACCACGTGACCGAATAAGGCTGAATAGATCTGGGACTCCGGCGCTTTTTTTTAGGTGGGAAGAGTTCTATCGAAAAGTGAGGGAGAAACTGCGTTGACTGGAAAAGTGCTGGTGCTGGACACCTCGGCTGTGATAGCCGGGTTCGTGCCTGGGCTGGCAAAGGCAGAGCAGGTCACCGTGAGCGAGGTCATGGACGAGGCAAAAGACCTCTGCTCGAAACTCGAACTGGAAACCGCAATCATCACGGGCGGTCTGAAAATTATTGAGCCGTCTCCTGAATCCATCCGCGAGGTCGTTGTTAAGGTCGGAGAAACCAGAGACATGGTTTCGCCAACCGACATGAAGCTGGTTGCGCTTGCGCTTGAACTCAAGGACAGGGGAGCCGAGATAGTCACTGACGACTATGCCATACAAAACCTGGCCACAATTTTCGGAATACCATATCGCAAAATCGCAATGCCCGGAATAAAGGAGGTTCTGAGGTGGGAGTTCGTCTGTAACGGGTGTGGAAGAAGATATCCCGTCGACATGAGGACGTGTCCCGAGTGTGGCTCGTCGCTGACCAGAAAGGCAAAACGATGAGTATTTTTATCAGGATGAGCAATATCTGATGGTTGAATGAGAGTTATCGCCGCATCTTTCACGCCGATCATCGGTAAGGGGGAAAAGACCGCGCTGGAGAAACTGAAAAACAATTCCCAGCGCGTTTTTGACACTGTTAAAAAAGCCGGGGAGCTTCTGAAAACATACTTTCTAGAGAAGAACATGGAGAAGGCCGAGACTATCGGAAAAGAGGTATCAAGAATGGAAACCGAGGCAGACAGGGGAAGAAGAGAATTCATGGAGGTTCTCCACAGTGGGGCCTTCCTTCCGGCGCTCAGAGGGGATCTGGCGAGGCTTGCGGAGTCTCTGGACAGGGTTGCTGACGTGGCAGAGGGGATGATGCGGGACCTCCTCCTCAGAAGAAGATTGATGGATGCGGTTCTCGAGGCTGAGCGCAGGAATCAAAAAGTAAGAGAGCTCTGGGATAACATTTCAAAGATGGTGGAGCTCACGGAAAAGACCGTCAGCGTGATGTGCGAATCGATAAACCTGCTCGACAAAAACATGAACACCGCGATTGAAAAGGCGAAGGAAGTTGACAGGCTTGAGCATGAGGTCGATATAATCGAACATGATATCCTGCGAAACATCTACGCGCTAGAAAACACATTCGACCCGGTCAGCATATACCAGCTCGCAAGCGTGATCAACAGATACGAAAACGTGACGGACAGGGCGGAGGATGTCGGAGATCTGGTTGCAATTCTTGTATATTCTTTCAGGGCGTGAACTTATCTAACCATATCACATCAGACCCAGCGTAAACAACCCTAAGATGGATGCCAGAGCCATCGACGCTGCGGGCACAAGTATCCACACCGCAATTATTCTCCTCATGCTGCCTAGATTCACGGTTGATACTCCTCTGGAAAGGCTGGCTCCTATCAACCCCCCAACGAAAGCCTGCGTTGTTGACACTGGGATTCTCATCTGCACGAATGACCACACGACCACAACGGTACTGAGCTGTGCGGAAAATGCCGTAAAGGCGTCGAGCCTCGTTATTCTGCTCCCAACAGTCCTCATGACCTTAGTGCTGTACGTCAGGGCTCCAAAAACCGCTCCCGCCCACCCGAGCACTCCTGCCAACAGAAAGGCGCTCGGCCATCCCTCTCCCGATAAAAAAGGATAAAAAAGCCCCGTTGACGCGCCAAGGTCGTTCGCTCCAAACACGTATGCCGTGAGGGCGCTGCTGAGGACCAGCCCGACCAGCATGAAGTGGCTTATGCCGGAGATGGACGCTATCCTCAAAGTCGCTGAAACGGTTGCCTTCCTCACAAGAAAGGCTCCGGCTGCGGAAAGCAGCGGACTCAGGCACCACGAAACAAGGACTGCGATGAAGAGACCGGTGTTTATCCATATGCCAGTGCCCGGACAAGCTAAAATGACCACGATTCCAAAACCCATAACCGCACCGACCACCGCCTGGGAAACCGAAACTGGCATTCCAATAAGAGTGGCCGAAGTCACGGCCACCACGGCCGATATCATCGAAATAAGCGCGAAGAGTGAAAAGCCTGCGATCTGACCCTCAAACCCACCCACCAGACCCTCGCCAACTGTGCTCATGTTTTTCCATCCTTCAACCGAGACCCCGAGGGCAAGAAAAACTGTGAATATTATTAGAGCGTGCCTTCGCGAAAGCATTCCGCATCCCGCAACGGCTCCAACGCATCCGGAAGAATTGTTTGCACCTAGCACCCATGCCGCGTATAGGCCCACTATAACTGCCGCAAAGCTCAGAAGCTCTATCAGCTGCTCACCAATGTGGATTTGGGCATCATCTAAAAAGAGCCTATATCTTGACTATCTCCACGTCCATGTTATCAAGGTCGACAATCGCCACCGTTCTTTCCCCGGACAGATAACCGCAGACCTCTCCTGGATTCACGCACAATGTTTTCCCGGGTTTTACATCTACCCGGTGTGTGTGTCCTCTGACCACCAGATCGAACGAACCGGAGTTCACGCACAGGTCCACCAGCTCTTCACCGGAACCATGGAGAAGCGCAATCCTCTTGCCGTTTAACCTGAGCACTGCAAAGCTTCCAAGCGGTTTCAGTCCAAGCTCAGACATCCTTGCCTCTATCGTTTTCTTATCTCCTTCATTGTTGCCCCACACATAGTGTAGCTTCGCCTTTAGCTTTGCAAAGCATGCCACGACAAAGGGTGAAACCAGGTCGCCGGCATGCAGAACGTGGTCCACCCCACTGGAGTTGAATATCTCAACCGCACGATCAACCGCATTTACGTTGTCGTGGGTGTCCGCCATCAATCCTATCTTCACGCAAATCCCATTCGAATAATTTTCTTTTCCCATTTATATTGTTTTAACACATTCAAGAACTATTTTACCTGCGAGCTCCAAGGCATCTGCTGAGATCTTATCCGGCAGGTCTGTTTCCGTATGGATATAAGGATGAACCCATCCGATTGAGTTCGGCCTTCCTATGATTTTACCGATAAACCTGCCCAACCTGTCACCCTTCTGCGGTACTCTTGTGAGGGTTGTGGATCTTACTCCATTTTTGAGCAGCGGAATGTGATCGTGGTTCGAAAACGCTGCCCAGATATAGGCCGGTGACTGTCCGTTCCTTCTTACGATTTCCTCGAGCAACACGTTGATCTTCTGATCGGTTTTAACCTGGCGGAAAACACCATTGCCCTCCACTACGGCGAATCTATCACCCGTACCAAGAGTATCGAGGTTCAGGACAACGTCTCCGTTCTGAATATGTCTCCTTTGGATACTTTTAGATCCCACCAGCCCCTGCTCCTCCGCTCCAAAGGCCACGAATCCCACCTCCCTATCCAGATTTTCCTCTCCAGAAAGTGCGCGCGCGCATTCAAGCATGACCGCCACACCGGAGGCGTTATCGTTTGCACCAGGAGCCCCTCTACCACTGATTCCGATAAGAGGGACTAAGAGTGAGAAGAGGACCACCGGTGCCAGCACGACCCATACTATCCACGGTATGTCGAGTGGGGAGAGAAGCCTGAGGATCAGAAGCGCTGAAATAAGGGCGAGCAGCGGAACAAACGTAAATTTACGGAAGAGAAGCAACTTCCTGTTTCTAATGCACGGAGCGGTATCATAATGAGCTGAAATTATCACTCTCTTTTTTGGCTCTGGTACTTTTTTGAAGGCGATTATATTCGCGCTCTCCGCGGCCGGAAGAACACTTTTCAGTGAAAAAACTGTTACTAGTGAAGCAATCCAGATCAACAGACCGATGAGCGGTTGAAGAAGTAACGCAAAGATAAATGATGCCGACAGAATCAATCCGGATGCACTCAGTGTGCTGACACGCCCCGTGAATTCAAACCACTGCACATCGACCTGCAACCCGCACTCCCTGAACTTCCTTACTATGTACTCCACTGCCAGTCTCTCCCCGCGCGTACCAGATACCCTTGGCCCTATCTCATAGGCCAGCTTGTCTATATGCTCGAACGCGTTCTTTACCTCAAACTCCATGAAGATCGCTCCTTTCCTGAAAGTTAATAGTATGAACTCCTAATTTTCAATTGCGGGGGTAGCCAAGCCAGGTCAACGGCGCCAGTCCCTATGGGCGAAACTCAAGATCTGGTCTCCTAGGAGTTCGGGGGTTCGAATCCCCTCCCCCGCACCATTGGTTCATGGAAAAATCCGTAAATCTTGGGCATCCAAAACTTAAATCGTCCACCTGACGTTGTCCACGTAGAAGGTCACTGAAGGCTTGACCACGGTTATGAGGAAAGGTCCAAATACCCTCGATAAATCCGCTGATCCAAATGTGGAACTCGGGATAACTATCTCCTGCCACGTGTTCGTATTGTCCCATCCTTGATAACTCAGATAAGTCGTATATTTCCTGCCCCCAACATTTCCTATCGTCTGTATCTCTATCTTCAGGTCCTCCGGTGTCTTTACCCAGAACTTTAGATAGTTATAATCGGAGAAATCAACCGTGTAATCGGTGTTGTCACTGCGATAAAAGACTCCCCACCCTGCGTAGTTCACGTGTCGATTACCGTCCCAGTTAGCACCGCTGGCCGTCTTGAAGCATTTTGTGCCCTCCGGAGGGGTCTCGCCCGCATAACTGTTGTCAAAAGACCCGGCAGGCCCACCCCAGTCAGCACCGCTCCAGACCCAGATAACCGAGCCGCTCGGGCAGACGATGGAATCGCTGTAAATTATCATGTCCTGAAAGATTCCTATTTTAAGCTTGAACTGAGCCGCGGCCGTCTTTCCATCAGATCCGGTCCCCACGATGTTTATGTAATGCGTTCCGAATTCGGCCCCTGGACCAGCGGTAATCGTGACACTCGTGGTAAACGGAGGCACGCCGAGACCGTTTTCAAATTCCACCGTCACACCTGAGGGAACATTTTCGGCTGACAGCGAAACTGTATTACTATAGCCACCGCTCGAGAACAATCTAAGTGTTAATCTGATGGTGCCTTCACCAGAGATGCTTCCGGAGCTCGGACTCGCCGACATGCTGAACTCAGATACCGCGCTGGCCGACCACGAATTCTTGAGAACATAATACGCCTCTCTGGGTGTCTTTTCGTAGGTTCCGGTAGAGGTGCTAGTTATGCCCCACCACTCCTCGTTCATGTTATTTCTGCCGGCAACATGATCGTAGTAAGCCGCATTTGCCCATTGCCCGGTCTTGTCATGAACTCCGGAATTTCCTCCCTTCCACCACTCGTCGCACCACTCGAAAACCGTGCCACCCCAGCATATTCCTCCCCCGGTGTGCAGCTCCGCCTCGATATCATTCCACATTGATATTATGTAACTGGCCTGAGAACTCTGATCCTCTTCCATATTTCGAATATCAAGCGCATCGCATCCCCACTCCGTCATTATAATCGGTTTGTTTGTTCTGGTTCTGTATTCCAAAAACAGTCCACCGAATGAAGAGCCTCTGTAGGAGTTAATCCCCCAGGCATCGAGCGCTGACAGGGTGGCATCATCGGAACCTATCTCCGCGTTTCCAATATCGCCCATCCGATCGCCTTCTATTATTATAAACGGGTGATTCGGGTCAATTGCCTTGGTGGCCAGCGCGGTCTCTCTGACCAAGGTGAACCATCCGCTCTTGTAAGGGGTGTTCATTGCAACCTCGTTACCGAAAGCCCACATGAGGACTGCAGGGTGATCCTTCCATTTGCTAACCATCGTTGTAAAAACCGTTTTAGCTGAATCCCTGCTTGACTGGTTTGAAAAGTTTATATTGTGATCGACCCAGTAGCCCATTATAACCTTCAGACCATTTCTGTAGGCCGCGTCCAGAGCCTCCTTGGTTGCATTTCTTGCGTCATAGGTCCTTATCGTGTTAGCACCCATCTCCCTTATCATGGGGAAATCTGACTCGTAAATCGCGGAGTTACTCCACCAGTTGTATCCTGCGCCCTGCCCGACAGGTGTGGGGGAGTAGCAGACGCCTTTAATCACAAATGGTTCTCCGTCCACAAGAATCTGGTAGCCGTTGATAGTCACCTCAGAACGCGGCATGTTCTCGACAAGCGTCACATCATAAAAAGATTCCAGAACATCTCCGGTAAGCGAATAAACTATATCGACTCTCACCACAGTTCCGTTCTCGAACTGGGTCTGACGTCTAGCCGTCAACTTGGAGCCAGAGGTGAAAACGCCTGATCCTTCAGATACTGTGAGCTCATCTCCAGAGATACCAAAAGCGTTTCCAGAATTGTCGGTCAGCATTATCCTCAGTGAACTTAGATTTACATTATCCCCTCCGGCGTGGAATATTTCAAGTACCACCTCCCCGGCAACTATAGCCGCACTTTCAAGCTCGATTTCCAGAGAAGGTGCTGAAACTGTAGTCACGTCTCTTCCCCGGTACGTGACCAAAAAAATGGCACCGATTACAACCGCTATGAGAACGGACCCAGCTGCAGCGGACTTCACTTTACCAGAAGGTCCGCCCTTTTTCAGTATAACGGTCTTACTTTGCTTTTTTCCAGCCAAAGCAACCATCTCCTAACTACCGCCGTGAACGCATTTATTGTTTTCCAATCTTAATGTACACTTTCATCTTCTGGTTTTGGCCCCAGGCCTGGCTCTACTGGCAGTTGATTTGAACAGTATCTTCTGCAGAACCCCTAAATACCACAGCAGCGCAAGAGCTGCAACTATCCCAACCGCCACCAGAACCGGCACGATGGGTGAAGGCCCACCTCTCAGCGAACCGGAAGTGGACAGCTCCTCAGACACAATAACGTTAACTCCGTCTGAAGCCTCGAAATGATAGGAGTACGCACCAGGAGGAAGATCCACAGAAACCGCGTAGGTTTTTCCATCTGCATATCTTGTATCTGACGGATTTTCCTCTGTCATATCGTAAGTAGAGCCATTCACTTGAACCCTTATGTACTCCGGCGCATCGTCATCAAGATCTGAATATGTGACGAGAAAAGTAAACGTGAGAGGGCCGCCCCTGTTATCCACTATCGCTCTGCCGTACCGGAGAACAGGACTGCTCGAAATTCCTCCCCACCTATCGCGGAGTTCACTGTACACCTTTCTCGGAACTATCACATCTGGACCCGAGCCGTTGTCCAATATCTTCATTATCCCCCACCACTCCTCGTTTAGAAATCCATCTGGACTGGACGGGAAATCGTAACCTCCAGTATCGTGACTTGAAGAATTCCCGCACTTGTACCACTCGTCGGAATATGACATGAGCGATCCTCCGAACGTAATGCCTCTGTTATAATAATCCTGAATGCTGTCCCAGAGCGATGCATCGTAAAATGCCTGCGTATCCTCGTCCTCCTGACCGCTGATCTCGTCCCAGGCATCGATTCCGTACTCGGAGACCCATACTGGCTTTGAGCTCTTTGACTGATATGCGCTGAAGACTCCTACGAAATCTGTGCCTCCCTGATAAACCGCAATGCCCCACGCGTCAAGGTAATCCATAGAAGCGTCATCGGAGCCAAGGGATGAATCACCTATCGTTGCCAGTTCCCCGTTCGATGTCGTGACCGGGTGATAATTGCTTCCCTCAACCTCATATGCGGCTCTTGCCATCTCATTGAGCAGCGAATACCATGCCCTGAGGTTATCGTTGCCGTTCACCTGGAGATTTACCTCGTTGCCGATCGCCCACATCAGTACCGCAGGGTGATCCTTATATCTGGACACGTAATCCCTGAACTCGCTTATGTAGTGTTCTCTGACGGTTGACGAGGATAAATCCAGGCTGGGGTTTATGGTGAATCCCATTATAACGTATATCGGGTGGTCTCCTTCATTATACGCCGCGTCCAGAAATTCTCTGCTGGTAACGTTGGTCCAAGTGCGAATTGTGTTGCACCCCATTACCCGAAGTGCCAGAAAATCCCTGTTGTAAATCTCAGGTTTGCCGTAAAAATCGAACGCCCATCCAGAACCTATCGGGATAGGGGAGTATCCAACTCCCTTCATGATAAAAGACTGCCCGTTCACCAGAAGCTGGTTCCCTGAGAACCTGACTGGACCGGTGCTCTGCGGCTTTGCTAAACCGTTAAGCGTCGGTGTCGAGGTGCCCACCTGTAGACCACATGCTAACTCAACACCGAATACGATAGCGAGGAAAATCCCCAATACTGCACCCAGAACTGCGATTTTTGACTTCATCGCAACCATCCGGGAGAATGAAATAAACTACTAGCTCTTAACCCAATTAACCCAGTCAACATACCATTCAACATTAGGATTGCTGCCAGCCGTCGATATCATGAATGGACACCATATATACTGAAAGTCAACGTTCCTGAAGGCGCTCTTCGGGATAGTTATCTTCTCCCAGCCCCCGGTATTGGCCCATCCATAGTTACCAATCCATACTTGGTTTGACTTTATACCTTTGTTGTCAGTAGTCAAATTCCAGCTCTGGAGCTCAACATGCAGATTCACGGGACTCTTTACATAGAACTCTAAGGTGTCAACACCAGACAAGTCTATATAATGGGTTGCTGAGGGATCAATACCTCCTGGCATGCTGGAATTTGCCCCGACAAACACTCCCCATCCCGCGTACGCATTAGACTCCGGACCGTTTCGGGTGTACCAACAGGAAACTCCCTCAGGTATCCCGGAAACACCGGTATACTGCCCTTCAACATAAGGAGCGGTTAGACCGTACTCTCCCTCCTGTGGCCAAACAAATGCATCCACCTGAAGACCCAACTCCGGCAAAAGCCCGGCATCATTGAAAACCGCTATGTACTCCCCAGCCGTACCGCCACCAACGGTTATGCTCCTTGAATAGGTATCACTCTGACCACCGCTAGATGTAACCGTCAATGTAACGGTATAGGTACCGGCAGAGAACTGGTGTGTTGGATTTCGGTCCGTGCTCGTGTTTCCGTCTCCAAAGTCCCATGACCATGAAACAATATCTCCGGTGGAAGTATCCGTGAACGCGACATTCTGTCCAGCCTGCGGGTTAGAAGGGCTGTATGTGAAACTTGCATTCAGTCCACTTGGAGTACTTCCACCACCAGATGACAGAATCAAAGCAGCTGCGATAACTACAATTATAATTACCACGAGAATGATCACGACCGGAAGATTTAGCTTCCTTCCCCCACCCATCTCATCAGAGATAGTCCCACCTGTCTAATAGTAGGAAAACCGGTATTTAAAAGCCTTTTGTCAATTTTTGGTCTGATTTTGAAAAATTGCAAAACAGGATATGCGTCTCATACCTCAGATTTGAAACATCAGTGCCACTTACGGCTCATAAAAAATGTCGTCCAGATAAATCGTGGCTCCACCAGGATTGCTGGTGCTATTTGTAACCCAGCAGAACCCTCCGATAACGTTGCTAAGATCCTTCCCGCTGAGATTTATTGTGTACTGTCTCCAGTTATCAGAAAGCACTATCACGCCGGTTGAGACTGCAGGATAAATTGAATCACTATATTCTTTTCCAGTTTCGCGTATTCCTCCGACCTTAAACTCCGCCTTCTCACCGCCGTTCTTCCCTCTTGCCCAGAATGTCAGCTTTGTCGTTCCAGTAAGATCCTGACCGGCATAGTCTCCCCAGTTTCCTTCGGGATATTGCCAGTATATGCCAGACCATACTGAAGTTCCAGACGGGGTATATACTATCTTTATGCAGGTGTCGCCAGAGTGGGGATTATCTGTGGAAGAGGGGTCGTACTGTATATCCCCGATGACACCCATCCACCCAGAGGGTATGAACATGTCCTCCACAGAGTAAGTGGGTAACGAACTTATGGTGATCCTTTTGATTGCATTATCCATCAATCCGGAATTATCTATCACAGTGAGAACCACGCTGTAACTTCCAGGAGCACTGTAGGTGTGAGTGACCTCTCTGCCGGACCCGGTTGTACCATCTCCGAAATTCCAGCTGTAGCCAACGATAGATCCGTCCTCGTCATTGGAATTCTCTCCGCTGAAGAACACCTCCTCCCCCACCATTGCTGTGGAAGGTCCTGAAATTCTGGCCTCCGGTGGCTTTTCACTCGTACTTACGGTTATTCTGAAGGAAGATGTGACCTGACCACCTTTTCCATCCCTGACGGTAACCGTGATGTTGTATACTCCTGCTGACGGGGGAGTCCATACCAGTGTGTTTTCTGTATTCGAACTTATCTGCGGATCCTGCGAACAGCTCCACGTATAGGATAAGGTGTCCCCATCGAAATCTATCGCTTTCACTCCAATTGTAACTGGGGTCCCCGCCTGCGCTCTGTTATCCGGAGGAGCCTGCACCGACTGTATCTGCGGCGCTCTGTTCGTTGAAAATGTCGGGCCAAAAAAGGCAAGAACGATTCCTATTGAAACACCAATTACGATACTCAAAACGACTAACAAAAGATAATTTCTCTGGTGTGGCATACTTTCCATATACTCCGTCAAAACTTTTCACCACAGTTAAATTACTGAACTAAGTTTAAATATATTTTCAAAGATGTATGCAAAATTTTGGTCTCATACCACTGATGGGCTCTTGTCCTCAAGCAGAGCATTACTTCTCGGGCCCCCAACCAAATGAAGAGGCTCGGCATGACCGCGGTACAGGCGCTCTTAAAAAACTAAACGGCATCGCTAGGTGATGCTGGCCAAACTCACAGCCGCGAACTCCCGCCTAATTTTCTGCGGGACCCAAGGCGAAATTTATTTTTATGCACATTTGACTATTCTGGGGATTCAGATTAAGATAGAAGTCGCGAAAAAATCGTGGCTTACAAATGATAAGATACGGCTGAAGTTGGTGTAAGAGTTTCAAGATTGAGGTAAAACTTCAACACCCTTTTAATTTGCACACTTCGGATTTTCTATTAGAACACCAACAGCCGGACTCACATGTAAGTCAAATAAGGTAATAATAAAGAAAACAAAATATCTGGGGTATGTGGATGAAGGAACTTTTTAACTCTAAATTCGAGGAAATAAAACAGTTCCTAACCGAAACATTCAAGATCGCTGCAATTTTTTCAATCGTTTTCTTTTCAATTCATATATCCTTAATTATAGCACTCCACAACAATAACCCTGCCTTTGTTGTTACATCAAACAGCATGTTACATCAAAACGAATCCTGGAGAGATTACTACACTGCGATGGGTATAGACACTTCAAATTTCCCCATCCAAGGAGGATTCGCACGTGGCGATATTTTATTGGCCGAAGGGGTTAACCCAAACAACATTGCGGTTGGTGACGTGATAATCTTTGAAGCCAGCGGCACCGAAATCGCGCACAGAGTTGTTGAGATAAGCTTCTCAGATAACAAACCTAAATTCAAAACAAAGGGCGATGCAAATATGTATTCTGCATGGTCTGAATCCTCAATTTTTCCAGAAAACATAAAGGGCAGAGTAGTTTTTGTACTCCCAAAGATTGGACATATCTTCCTTTGGTTAAGCGGAAAATAAATCAGCACGACTGAATTCTTATGCGTTCGCAACTGCCCAAACTTAATAGCGAGTCCACCGGATATAATCAATGTAAAAAGTGACTGGAAAAACTGGTGTGCCTCCGTAAATCGTGCACATAAAAGGAGAAGTAACATTACTCAAATTGCTGGTGAAATCTGAAACCGGAATGGATATCTCCTGCCATTCAAAATCGCCGTTCCACCCGTAAGCACTAATCCATTTGGAACATTTCATATCGGATGCGGTTATCTCAATCCTCAGATCTTTTCGAGTCAGGACCCAGAACTTCAGATGCCCTCCAGCATAAGGTGACATGTCGCGCCCGTCCCAGAAGTAGCCCCAACCCGCTGAGTCCGAAGTTATGGTCTTAAAACATATCTGACCCTCAGGAACTCCAATTTCCCCACATTGTGAATTGAAGTAGCCTTCTCCCCACGTGTATATATGGCTGTTTGGACCCCAGCCTGCAAATCCTGCGTCGCTGTAAATCACAAACTCTTCAGGAGACGATGGTTCTGTGACATTAACTGTAAGAATTCCTCTGCCCACGATTATTGATGCAGCTGTATAACTCACTGTCAAAGACACGGCGAATACTAAAACTAGAAAAAGAAAACGGCCTAAAGACCTGAATGCCCCACGACCCCAGTCAGTTTTTTTTGCCAAACTCTTTGCCTCCACTATTATATTTGCTTCCTCCTACAATAAAAAATAATTCAAAGCGGGAGATGAACTCTCCCGCCGCTTGCATTGGGCAATCCCGCCTATTCCTGGTTGACGTCAAAGTACAGCGTTGACTGGAAGCCCTGCCCCACAGTATTGTAGTGGCCGACCTGTACCTTGAGTATAATGTAGCTGTTTCCACCGATGCTGAAGGTTCCATGAGACTGACCACCACTGTAGAGATCAGTTCCATCTAGTTTCCACACGTTCATCCATACTCTATCACCGCCGCCTGAGACGAACAGATTCGACATCACTGAGCTTCCGGTGTTCCTCAATTTGACATAGCAGGTCGCACTGGTTCCCTGGGGGATCTGCACGCTTGTTATCTCCTGGGTTGCATTCTGGTCGCTGTAGAATTTGACTTCTATAGCAGTGGGTGGCGCAACAACCGTAATGCCAAGCGTTCCTTGACCAACTACCACGGATGCGGCCACATAACTGCCAGCTGCTGCAATTGCTATAAGGCTAACAAGAAGTGCTCCCACGATCGCCCGAGAGGTGCCCCTTGCGCTGCTTTCCAGCAACCATTCATCACTCATTTTCTTTTACCTCCTTTTTTATTTTTTCGATTAAGTCTATGATAAAAACATTTAATATGAGTTTACCCTAATTTTGAGCTAATTTTGACAATTTTGGTTAATTTTGAAATAGTTTTGACGATTTCGAGTTTATCTAAAAACTTACCCAGCGCTCTTTGAAATAAATTTCCAGACACAAAAAATTAACCCATCAAGACTCTCACAGAGTGTACCTTCCCATCTCGATGAGGCATTATAATATTGCCCTCCAGCTCCTCCCCATCAACGTGAATTTCCTTCACTCCACGCTGTACTCCACTTGGGTTTTCAATGGATATGTTATACGACGCCCCCCTGAAAGGCCTCGTTATCGAACATTTTTTCCATTTTGATGGTATACATGGGTCAATTCTAAGACCCTGATAATCTGGTTTTACACCTAGCATGTGCTCACACATGACTTGAAAACTCCATCCTGCAGTTCCAGTTACCCATGTATATGCGCCTCGGCCCGAATCGTAAGGGTGCTCTGGCCCGATAAGATACTCTGCGAAAACATAAGGTTCCGCCTTGTATCGTCTTTGCTCCTGTTTGCAGGGCATTATCTTGCAGAGACGCCTATATGCAACATCTCCTCTGCCAAGCATGCAATCTGCAGCTATCATAAACGCGTTTGCGTGACAAAATATCGCAGCGTTTTCCTTTGTTCCTCTGGCAAACGCTGTTATCCTCCCTATTCTAGGGTCTGTAGAAGTGTACGCAGGATAGAAAAGCACCAGACCGTTATCCTTCTCTAGATATTTATCAACCGAAGCAGTCAATTTTTTGATTCTCTCTGGCGGGACCACTCCGGAAAGTATCGCCCAGGACTGTGGATTCAGATATATTTTTCCTTCTTTATTTGCGGATGAACCAAAAGGCTCTCCATCATCGGTGAAACCCCTCAAATACCACTCTCCGTCCCAGCCCACTTTGTTTATCCTTCGCGTCATTTCGTCAGCCTTTTTTATTAGATCGGTGGAGATTTCCTTTTCATTGATTAGAACCGCGAGATCTGCCGCTATCTTAAGAGATCTTACAAGCGCCATTGCAAGCCAGACGCTTTCCCCAACACCCCTCCTGCCAACCATATCCAGAGCATCGTTCCAGTCCGCCTCCCCGATTCTTGGCAAACCATGATCACTAACATCGTTGAACGTGTAGTTCAGCTGGGCTAGCATATGCTCGAATATAGTTCCTTCTCCGTCCTCAGTGGCTCCTTTGTGCCAGTTAGGATCCCTTATCGTTCCACCCATCCTCCATGCGTCCCTTAGCCAAGGTGCTTTTTGCATGAGAAAATTAACGTCTCCTGTCTCCTTCACGTAGGACGCCACGGAAGGGGTGAACCATATCGGATGATCCTTGTACGGCTTCTGCGGGAACGGTCCATAAGTATCAGACCACCCCGGAGCGCATGTGCCATCTCTCCTTATTATTGAAGCTATTTTCAATAATTTTTCTCTGGCATGAAGTACATCTACTGCGAGCAGGGCTTGGGCATCCTGACAGGAATCGCGGTATCCTCTACCTCCCTGCCCCTCGTGGTAGTATGATGGAGATCTGCTCCAGTAATTGCATACGTAAAGTTGGTATTTCGTCCATATGTTAGCCATGATGTCAAAATCAGAGTCTGGAGTGCTGACAGCTATTTTACCTAGACGCTCTCTCCAAGTTTTTTTGACCTCATCCAGCTCACTTTCCACATTTTTTAAGTCATAGTATTTTTTAAGTGTCATAACCGCTTTTTCCTCGCCTTCGGTTTCACCCACAACAAAAACTATAATCCTCTCTTCTCCGGGAGCAAGCGCAATGTTATGCTGCAAGACACCGATAGCTTCATTGCCCTCGCAAAGGCTCTGGTTGCATTTTCCTCTGAAAATCGACTCGGGCTTTTCCTCGTTATTATAAAGTCCCAAGAACTTATGTTTATGACAGTCCCAACCATCGACCTTAGATGGTGTTCCAATGAAAGCGATCAGCGGATTCGATGAAACTGGCAGTTGCTCGTAGACCGCCTGCCCGAAAACCAGCGTCTTTTTGGCAAAAATAGCGTTCGCATTTTTTTCAAACCATGCTCTATTATACAGTATTGCTATGTTGTGGAAGTTCATCTCAACGTTGTCCCCAAGCATCCACTCAAGATAGCTGAACACGCTTAAATTCCGTTTTTTCTTTGATTTGTTTTTTATTCTTACCCTCCATATTTCACATGTATCTACTCTGGGGACGAAGTAGGTTACCTCACCATATATGCCCCCTGAGGATGAGGAGATAACCTGATACCCTAAACCGACCCTAGCTTCAAATTTATCTAAAGCCCTCCTCAAAGGTTGCCAAGTTATGCTAAAAACTTCTCCGCTGTCTCTATCTCGAATAAAAACATAACGCCCCGGTCTGTCCGTCCATAGATCCCTGCCCACCCAATAAAGTATTCGATCTGTTTTTGGGTCTTTATAAAAGCTGTACCCGCCACCTGTGTGCGATATAACCGCGCAATACTTCTCGTTCGTCAAAAAATTTACCCATGGGGCAGGGAGATCCGGTCTGTTTATAATATATTCATAATTATCTTTGCTAAATCTCCCATATTTCATTTTCAGCCACTCTCCTTTTTTTGATCTATTTCTCACAGATTAAATCAGTACAGGATAAAAATATAACCCATAGTGCACAGTTTTAGAGTACTGGGGCAGTAAATTGCACAAACATGAGAAAAACCCGTTGATCATGTTTTTTCACTGCCTCGCAGGCGACCTGCAGGCTACGCTCGAACTTGCTCAGCCTGTTTATCCTGAGACAAATGGTCTACGGTGGTTCAACCCTTATCCTCACATAAGGTCAAAGTTATGCAACGTATCATTTTTATAGCAACATACTTAAAGATATTATGAAAACATATGGATAACGTTCAAGAGTGGTTAGAACCAACAAAAAAAATACCTACTGCAATAGTAACTGTTATAATTTTGATTATTTGTGTTGCCTCTGCTTTTACAGTTATAATCATTTTCACACCAAAAGCTGCAGACAATGGTTCCACAGGTAGTGGTGGAGGTAATGGAACGGCAAGCCAAAATATGCCACCTACGGCCATGTTTACTTACTCACCGAGTTCCCCAACTGTGGACGACGATGTATTCTTCATTAATATGTCCACTGACATCGATGGCACAATCATAAGCTACAGCTGGAACTTTGGGGATGGAAATACAAGCACGGATCAAAATCCCATTCACAAATATTCTACAGCTGGTACTTACTCTGTTAGACTCACCGTAACAGACAACGGTGGGAAAACGGGGGATTATGAGAAATCAATAACTATTGGAGGAACCGGAGAAAACGTCTTCCAAGACTTCGAGTTAAACAACGGCACACCAGGAGCATATTTCTATAACGCTTGGAGAGCAAGCTCCGCATTTGAAACAAATATAGTGCAGGGAGGGATCAGATCTGTGAAGTTTGTGGTACCCCCACCAGATAATCAGAATAATGGCGCCACTCTCGGGATAAATGTCGCCTCACCAACTGGGACAATCGACCTCACTAATGCAACGAATATTTCACTATGGGTTTATGATACTCAAGGGAACAATACCATAGAACTCAAACTTAAAGACAAAAATGGAACCCTCGGTCCAGGCATTTGGTCAAGCTTGTCGTCTGTATGGAACACTTGGACAAAGATAACTTGGAACATCAGCGAATATCAGGGTGTCGATATGAGCCAGATCGCAGCAATAGAACTTTATGAGTGGAATGGGGGCACATACTACTTTGATACTATTGCATACAAATGATGCATCCCTACGATTCTAACGTCTTTACATTTCACCAGTATTTATTAAAAGCTACGCCAAACCCGATTATTCGCCGCAAACTTTGGTAGAAAAATAATCACGACACCTTCACACGAATCAGCTACATATTTACAAAAATAAAACTGGAAAATTCATGTATACAAGACACTTCAAAAAAACCTGTCGTCCCCTATTTGAAATAGCTCCACCAATCAGGATGTTTTTTTCATGGATTCGGTTTTATGAACCAGATTGTACTAAAAAGAGACCGGGAAGGCATCCGGCCTAATATTTTACCTGGCTTTTTACATGAGTAACGTTTCTAATATTTTTTATCTCTTGCAAGATTGAAGGTGACTTTTCAAGAGCCACGCCCTTCATTATTTTTATATCATCCAACATGTGCCAATTGGTCTGACCGCCAGTGCTGGCTGAAAATCCGATTCCGTCATACGCTCGTTCTATTTTTCCGCTCCATTCCAGAACTTTATTCTCATCGATATGGACTGTCACAGCAGAGTCCTCAACTATAACTTTTACATAGTGCCATTTAGAATCGACAACCCTGGGCTCTTCCACGTACTCAAGGTGATTTTTTGGATGGTTTTTGATAAGCGCAAGATGAGGATATGGAGGATCTCCGTAATCTACGTTTTGTACTCCATCAAACTCTATCCCATATCCTGGAATTGGAGCAACTCCAGACACAAAACCCAAGTTTCCACCGTCACACGGCCAATAGTTTTTTTTCTTGTAAAACATGAAAACAAAACCATCGCCTCCACTACCGCCTCCGATCTTGTATTTGAAATCCGCAATGAATGGAGATTTTATTCCTTTTTTAAGCCACATTATCCCGGCCTGCCATTCCTGATTTTTTGTGAGAACAACACATTTTTTAGAAATGTCATAATATGCATCGCGCACCATAATCCACATCCTCTTATTAATATTGGTAGACTTTGCCTCAAGCAAAGATTGTACGTCAACTGTACCGCTTGAGATGTTGTTGATTATGTTTGTGTAGTTTATACGCAGCACTGGGGTTTCTCTTAATTGGAACGTTTCAAGTGTACAGACTCTTTTCATAAAATACTCGGAAAAAGATTCATTTTCTTTTGAGGATAATATATCTGGATCCTCCTCAGCCTTTGGGATGTATTTCAGATATGTGAGAAGATCGTTTATTTCCATTTCCTTAAACTCGCCATTTAGATCCTTGACTTTTATTATTTCTCTGCCCAGCCTTTCTTTTATAGTTCGATATGCTGAAAGTCCCTCATCAGTAAGGAAATAAACATTCTTAAATCTGCCAGTGCTTCTTGAGAATTTTCTGTCGTGCGCGACCAGTTTATTTTTTTCCAGTTCCTTTATGGTTGTTGATATTCGCTCCAGAGACATATTAATATTTTCAGCGATACCTGCTTGTGTCAAAGAATGAGGAAACTCATCATTATAACTCCTGACGATATCCCTATTGTCACCTAGATAGATGATTATCTTTTCATCTAACCGTATGGTTAACATTACACCCCTATTTTAATATATATTTCTCTCTTTTATTTAAATATTTTTCGCTTTAAAGTTTTTTAATTATTTTTTTTTAATTTTGGGATTTTTAAAAACCTTAAATTTCTAATTATTTAAAAAAATAATTTTTTTAATATCACTATTGGTCAAAATTAGCCCAAAATTAGGGCGTATTTACCAAAAACTGGTCAAAATTAGCCCAAAATTTACAAGGGTTAACATCCCTATTAAAAGCAAGTAGCAGTTGCTCGCGTCAGAATTCCCAAAGTTTAAATAAAAACAGGGACACCAGTATTGAGGATTATCGTGGTAAACAAAAAAATCGTCTTGGCTACCGGGCTTTCGATAGCCGCGGTGATTATCGCTGTCTTCTTCATTCTTAACTTAGAAAAAAGGTGGTGGATCGAGGAAACCCGAGAAGATCAGGTTTACTTCGGTGCTTTCGTGCCCGGTGTTGAGGCATCAATTAAACTTCTTGATCAGCTTGAGAGCACTATCGGACAAAAGCTAACGATAATAAACACATTCCTGCCATCCAGCGCTGATTTTCCGGCCGAGTTCTGCGAACGCATAATCTACCACGGAGCAATACCCATGATAACTTGGATGCCCCAGCCCAGAGACCCGAGCACCGAACACGGCAGAGTGCTGGACAGCATCGCCGGGGGCAACTGGGACAGTTATATAAGAAAATGGGCCGTGGATGCAAGAAACTTCGGTAAACCGGTGTACATTAGATGGGGGCATGAGTTCAACGGATACTGGTACCCCTGGAGCGTCCCAGCGAACGAAAACAGCCCCGATAAATTTGTGGCGGCATGGAAGCACGTTCACGACATATTTGCCAGAGAGGGTGCAACAAACGTCCAGTGGGTATGGTGCCCGTACCTGCGCAGCAACCCTGATGAGGCGTGGAACGATCCACTGCTCGCATATCCGGGTGACGAGTACGTGGACTGGATCGGAATCGATGAGTACAACTGGGGATCAAGCTTCATATGGAGCAACTGGCTTGAGTTCAGCGAGATCTTCTCGAACAAGGTGAGGATATTCAGCACGCACTTTCCGACAAAACCGATAATGATCGCCGAGGTCGGGTGTACCGAGGAAAATGAGCTACCGGGTCAGACGAAAGCCCAGTGGGTGAGAAACATGCTGGACTCTCTAAAGTGGATGACTCCAATACGTGCTGTTGTTTGGTTCAACTCATTTAAGGAAACAGACTGGCGCATGGAGTCGAGCGAAAGTTCTCTGGATGCTTTTAAAGAGATTTTTAGGGATGCGTACATAGCAGACGATGCGAGAGGTCTCTGGAAGATCCCTGATAACTTCAGATCTGACCCGAACATATGGCCCACTTCAACAGTAAGGGCGGAGATGCCGTTCTACGTTTACGGAGACAACGGTGGAAACTTTGCTGCCTCTGGGTGGATGGGGGACTACCAATCCATGACCCTTTCAGAGTACTGTACGGAAACCCCAGCTGTAGGAGACACCTGCATGAAGGTAAAGTACGACATAACAACCAGCAGGAAGGTCTGGGCAGGAATCTACTGGCAGAACCCGCCCAACAACTGGGGTAACGAAGATGGAGGATATGACCTCTCAGATGCAACAAAGTTAGTATTCTGGGCCAGGGGCGAAAACGGAGGGGAAATTGTGAACTTCAAAACAGGCGGTATAAGCGGCAGTTACCCGGACTCGGCTTTCGTCGTGCTCGGAACAATAACCCTGTCAAAAGAATGGCGAGAGTATGAGATTGACCTCAGGGGACACGATCTGTCATACATATCCGGTGGGTTTGTTTGGGTCGCCAAACAGGACCAGAACCCCAAGGGGTGCACGATATACCTAGACGAGATAAGATATGAATAACACCACAAGTATTAAAAGAAAACCCGATGAAGGAGAAGAGATGAAAATGATGATGATTTCCTTCAGGAAAGAGAACAGGGGAGTATCAAAAACACTCCCTGTGATAATTATTATTGCAATAGCGGTGTTCGGAATTCTTATTTATAGAAGCCTGGGCGGCGGTGCCGAAATGCGCTGGTGGACCGTTCACTCAGGCGCATGGGGGCACTCTGAATGGCACACGTATTCCCTTGAAGAATACGACAAGCTTTACGGACACCTTATTGAAAGAACCGACTATGACAATCCAAACTTTAAATCTTCAATACTCAACGCAATGCTCGCTGGTGACCCGCCGGAGATATGGCATTCCTGGGGGGGGACCCAGCTGAAGAACTTTGTTGAGATGGGGTACGTTGAAGACCTGACCGACCTGATGAATGAGAGCTGGGCACTGGATATACTTCCCCTCGAAAGCCGCGATAAGCTGATATGGAACTCCACCTGGAACGGAAAAAACTATGGATTTCCATACAGCGTTGGAGTTATCCAGATATACGTTAACAAAGACCTGTTCGATTCGTGCGGCATAGATTTGCCATCAGTTGAAAACGATGAAACATGGACATGGAGTCAGTTCATTGACGCGATACAGACACTTAAAAATCACGGGATAACTCCAATAACGATCGCGGGGACTGAGACATGGCAGCTCTCATTCTGGTATATGTACCTTGTAGACCGAATTGGAGGACCGGAGTACTTCACCAAAACGCTGAACCGCTATCCGGGATACTCCTTTGAAGACAATGTGTTCTTGGAGGCTGCCAGAAAGTGCAGGGAGCTCGTGGAGATGGGTGCATTCCAGCAGACATTCATGGCGGACGGATACGACAAGGCCATAACGATGTTCTCCCAGGGACAGGCCGCAATGTACCTTCAGGGCTCCTGGGAGATAAAAACTATGAAAACTTACTATAATCAGAACCTGAACGTTGACGTTATCAGGTTCCCCCTCATGGACAACAGCGCCAACGGCGACCCGCACTCAATTGTTGTGAACGTTCAGGACTACTTCTGCGTCTCATCAACTACGAAGAACAAGGAGGCAGCGTTCAACTTCATAAGGCTGCTTGGCAGAGAGGACGTGATTAGAAAATTTGTTGAAAAGGCCGGGGATATATGCGTGTTCGACTCCAGAGTCGGGGGAGGAGTAGACATTCCATCCTCGCTCTACGAGCCGGTGATCAACAAGCAAATCGAAGAGTTCAACAACTCCACCCATACACAGATGCCCTGGGATCAGTACTCTCCGCAGCAGTTCGCACAGAAGCACCTAGAGTGCATGAAGAGGCTCTTCGATGGCACGTGGACTCCAGAGAAGGTGGCCCAAGAGCATGAAACAATAGCCCAATCCCTGAAAACGAGTGGTTACCTGCCGGTCTCATATGGATGATGCCGGAAGTGGGGTAATGTGAAGAGAAACTTTTTACCCTACATCTTCATTTTACCTGCACTTGTCCTATTTCTGATGTTCTTCATATTCCCGAATGCCTACGTTTTCTATTTGTCGATGCACGAACTTGGTCCGAGCGGTGAGGCGCAGGAAAACTGCCTTACCAGCATTTACCCTCGATACCTGAATGAGAACAACTTCTATCGGGCAGAGTTTGATATAAAATCCGGAATTTTTTGCCTGA
Organism: Hadarchaeales archaeon (SeqCode); assembly: GCA_038851075.1. GTDB lineage: Archaea > Hadarchaeota > Hadarchaeia > Hadarchaeales > Hadarchaeaceae > JAWCKV01. The sequence goes on from JAWCLG010000003.1 coordinate 93,475, forward strand.
TGAGGATATACGAAGGAAACGAAGAAACTCTCATTTCTGACGGTTTTTCATCTGGTAGGGTCGGAACCTGGTACAAATTAAGGGTTGAGGTGATAAAAAAGGACAACGTCGATACGATAAGATCTTGGATAATCGGAATTGAGAACGGATATAAAATCTTTGAAAACTCGTGCGCTCCGCTGAACCACGGCGGACTTGCCCTGTCAGCATATTTCAACAGGGATTTTACTGTGGTCTGGGACGATCTCCGGATGATGGAATATCTCGAAGATAAGCCGAATGTGGCTTTTGGCGAAGAAACAAGTTCAGACATTGAAAACTGGGAAAGGAGCAGAACCATTGAAATCGAGGGAACTGGTAAAGCACTGGAAAACTATCCGATCCAGTTCGATATTGAATGGCAGACAGACATGAGGGCTGACTTTGGAGATATCCGGTTTACGGGGGAAAATGGAGCCGAATTTCTGGACTACTGGATCGAGAGGTACTCGCGCGGTCAGCTTGCAACCGTCTGGGTGAAAATCCCATTATTGCCGGAGAACGGTACCGCAATCAAAGTTCACTACGGCAACCCTGAGGCAACTTCATCAAGCGAGATTCGGAAAACTTTTGTATTCGGGGACGATTTCGAAGACGCCGCCTGGACGAACGCCCACTTTGAGATGTCCGAATGTGAAGGGTGCTCGCAAGTGGCTGAAAACGGAGAATATGTGATGATGGGCAATGCTGGGTCTCTTGTGTTCACCAATATAAACCTCCCAGAAATTCCTGAAAACATTGTTTTGGAGGTAAACGTGAAGTTGAAGAAGGTAGGCACAAGAGAATTTGGTCTTTCGTTCGTCGGGGCAAAAAATTTCTTGGAGCTATTCTCAGACAACATGTTTCTGATGTCTCTGCTTCTGGTCGCAGGCATAGCGATACAGTCCATAGTGGTGCAGGTCCCCGCGGGTCTGGGGCTCGCTCTTGCGCTGAGGAACATCAGGGGATCCCGCACTTTCCTAACCATATTCTTCCTCCCGATGACAATATCCCTCGTCACACTCTGCCTTATGTGGAAGTACCTCATATTCAGTCCTCAGGGCATTCTTAACTCAACCTTTGGGATGAGCCTCGACCCGACCAAAGATGCGTTCACGCTCTTCCTCGCGGTGAACATCATCGCGGACTGGATATATATTGGACTTTACACTGTGATGTTCAACAGCGCCATGAAAAGCATACCAAAATCTGTTTTTGACGCCGCCAAGGTCGATGGGCTCTCAGGATTCAAAACCCTTAGAAAGATAGTGATACCTGCCCTGAAGAACATCATTCTGGTATCGATAATAATGTGCATCTCCGGGACTTTCAAAACATTTGACACGTGGTGGGTGCTGGGAGGAGGTCCGACCGCCCCGCTTCATCTGCCCTCAACCTATCTGGTGACAAAAATAGGGTCCGGTCTAATAGGATATGCCTCAGCCATAGCTGTGATCAGTTTCTTCATATGTCTGGTCATAGTGCTAATCCAGCTGAAGGCGATGAAGGTGAAGGTATGAAAACCGAATTCGAGAAGGAATGGCACGGTAAAAAGATACTGAAATACGCCGTCCTGGTGATTTTCGCCGCGATAATACTTGTTCCCATAATTATGCTCGTGGTGGAATCACTGAAAACCGGTGAAGAGTTCGTCAAGAATCCCCTGTCCCTTCCATCAAATCCGCAGTTCTCAAACTACATCGACGCCTGGAGAGGTGAGACCACAACAATGGTCCCGGGACAAAAAATCAATCTCGGGATAGGAATCGAAGATGGTTTCATAAACAGTCTCATAGTGGTGATTGCTTCCGTTTTTATAATTCTGGGCATAGGGCCGCTCGCCGCATACGCACTTTCATCCCTTGACCTGAGAGGAAGACGAGCATATTTCTACGTTTTTATGAGCGGCATGTTCATCGGAGGACCTGCGCTGCCTGCCCTCTGGATGCTGACAAACATGCTCGGCATTTACAACACATATCTGGCGCTGATACTCCCATATGTAGCCGGGGCCCTGCCGTTCACCATCCTGATAATGTGGTCGTATTTTAAATCCACCTCAAGGTCCCTGTACGAGGCCGCAAAGATAGACGGTCTCTCCCAGTTCAAAACTTATTACAAAGTGATGCTTCCAACCGCCATGCCCGCGCTCATGACGGTAGCCATACTGCAGACAATATGGATATGGAACGAATTTTTGCTATCGCTTGTGCTAATACAGAACCCCAACTTTTACACAATCCCCAGGGCGGTTTACTTCTTCTCAACCGCGGCCACCAAAGGACCGGGCTGGGGGATATTCTTCGCCGGAGTTCTGCTGGCAGCCCTTCCCACAGTGATAGCATACTTGCTGTTCTCTGAACAGATAAAGAGAGGCATGAGCATGGAGGTCTTCAAGGGCTGAGCGAAGGAACGCTCAGGCCACCATCACTCCTCCGGGCTCATCAAAAAACCTGACGCATTCCATACTGAGGGTCAGATAAACCGTGCTTCCAACGTCCTTCCCGAAATCGGGGCGAACCACTGCAGTCATCTTCGTCCCACCAGCGTCCAGCTCCAGATATTTAACGTTGCCCATCTGCTGAGAGAAATAAACCTTGGCCGGCATGGCCCCCCTCATCCTCTTTTCGCTCACCTGAATATGCTCCGGTCTTATTCCGATGGTTATCTTCGAGCCTGAGATGCTTCTCTTTAACGCGCGCCACAGCGGCAAAGGTATCAACAGACTGAAATCACCAGTCGCCTCAAAGAACACTTTTCCTCTCCTTCTTACCAGATCTCCGGTCACGAAATTTATTTTTGGACTGCCTATGAACTCCGCTATAAACTTGTTAGCGGGACAATCATATATTGTCTTTGGCCTGTCCAGCTGGAGCAGCTTTCCGTCCTTAAGCACCGCAACCCTGTCAGCAAGTACCATCGCCTCGGCCTGATCATGTGTTACGTACACGGTTGTTGTCTTCAACTTATTATGCAACTTCTTGAGCTCTGTTCTCATGGAAACCCTAAACAACGCGTCCAGGTTTGAAAGCGGCTCATCCATAAGATAAATGGATGGGTTTCTGACGATCGCCCTCCCAAGAGCCACCCTCTGTTGCTGCCCTCCGCTCAGCGCAGTGGGCCTTCTTCTAAGCAGGTGCGTTATCTGAAGTATTTCTGCGGTCTTTGTCACCCTCTCAACTATTTCTTCCTTTGGGACTTTGTCGACCTGAAGACAGAGGGCCATGTTATCAAAAACCGTCATGTGCGGGTAAAGGGCGTACTCCTGAAAAACCATTGCCACGTTTCTTTCCTTGGGCTCGAGATCGTTGACGCACTTTCCGTTGAACAGTATTCTGCCCTTGGTTGGCTTTTCTAGACCGGCAATCAACCTCAATGCGGTGGTCTTGCCGCAGCCTGACGGGCCGAGAAAAACCATGAACTCTCTATCCTTTATTTCTAGATCTAGGTTATCGACAGCCTTCACGCTGCCGAACTCCTTGCACAGATGTTCAAGCTCAACTTCTACCATTTTTGACCATTCCATCTTGGGTAGTGATGTATAAAAAATTAGTCCACATCAACTAAAGCAGGTTATTGCTTGAGCGGTGCCCTATTTTATAACCCTTCCACATTCTTTATGGTGCTGCACATGATGGAAGAGGTCCTCAGGACGTTTCTTTCACTTTTTGTTATCATGGGGCCGTTTGCCAGCATACCCGTGTTCATGTCGGTAGTCAGGAGGGTAAAAAATAGAGGCAGGACTGCCGTTGCTTCACAGGCGGTGGGAATTGCCGCCGCTGTTCTCTTCACTTTCCTGTTCGTGGGAGAGTACATCCTGCAGGCGTTCATGATAGACATGAACTCCCTCAGGGTCGGTGGAGGAATCATACTCGCGGTGCTCGGCATAGAACTCGCGCTGGGATTCTCAGTAGCCGGGGTGAAAAGAAAGTACTCCCCTGCTGTGGTTCTGATCGGCACTCCGCTCCTTACCGGTCCCGGCGTGATAGTGACCACCATGATATTCGTAAGCGAGTACGGACACCTGATAACCGCGCTCGGTGCGATAGCAGCGCTGTTCCTCAGCTGGGTACTTCTGTGGCTATCAGCTAAGCTCATGAAGGTGGTAGGTGAACCTGGCCTTGAGATAGTGTCCACGGTCACCGGAATACTTCTAGTGGCGGTGGCGGTGAACTTCATCATCACCGGGCTCGGAAACCTCCTCTGAGAAACCTATTTAGGCTGTGCTGAAAATGATGTCAAGTGTCTGGGTGGTAAACATGCCGGCACCAACAGGTCCGACAAACCCGGTGCTCCGCAGGCTGATAAGGGAGCTTAGAAAGTCCGGGAAGGAGAACAGGTCCAGGATATGGTCAGAGTTAGCTGATAGACTGGAGAGCCCGAGAAGGATGCGCGCCGAGGTGAATCTGAGCCAGATAAACAGGTACACCGAGAATGGAGCAGTGGTTGTTGTTCCGGGCAAAGTCCTGTCCGCAGGCAAACTCAACCATCCCGTGACAGTGGCCGCCTTCAAATTTTCAAATCCTGCCAGACGGAGAATAGTTGCCGCCGGGGGGAGAGCGATAAATATATCCGAACTCATCAGAGAAAACCCTGCCGGAAAAGGCGTAATATTGATGGGATGATGCCATGCTCGTAATAGATGGAAGAGATACCATACTCGGAAGGCTCGCGAGCTTTGTCGCGAAAAAACTCCTGGAGGGGGAGAGTGTGACAATAGTTAACGCGGAGCACGTGGTGGTGTCGGGAAAACGTGAAAAAATAATCGAAATATATAGAGGATGGATGCAAACACGTAACATCGCAAATCCGAGGAAGGGCCCTTTCCATCACAGAAATCCGGATGCCCTTGTCAGAATGGCGGTCAGAGGAATGCTACCATACGACAGGCACAGGGGGCGGGAGGCTTTCAGAAGGCTCAGGGTTTACACCGGTATCCCTGAGGAGATGAGCGGCATGGAAACTGCACATGTTCCTGTCGCCAAGATTGACAGTCTTGGAACAAGGCGTTATATCAGAGTGGGCGAGATAAGCAGGTTTTTGGGAGGGAAATCGTGAAGACTGTGATAACCACCGGAAAGAGAAAAACCGCTCTGGCACGCGCTGTCCTCAAGAAAGGGAATGGCAGAGTAAAGATAAACGGCAAGGCGCTGGAAACAATTGAGCCCGAGCTGGCCAGACTGAAGATCATGGAACCGCTTGTACTGCTTCCAGAACTCTCCAAACAGGTGGACATAGAAGTCGAAGTGAAAGGCGGCGGGACAATGGGCCAGGCTGATGCCGTGCGAACCGCGATAGCAAGGGGGCTGATAGGATGGTCCGGAGATGAGAAGGTTAGAGAAACGCTGAAGCAGTATGACTGGTCTCTCACAAAAAGCGACGTACGCTTCAAGGAGCCCAAAAAGCCAGGCGGCCCGGGGGCACGCGCAAAATTCCAGAAGAGCTATAGGTGAGGTGATTGTATGAGGCCCGTTAGATGCATGAGCTGTGGAAAACTGCTGGCTGACAAATATAAGGAGTTCGATGAGCGCGTTAAAAATGGTGAAAACCCAAAGCGAGTTCTTGATGAACTCGGACTGAAGAGGTACTGCTGCAGATCAACCATGCTCACCAGCATCGACCTGACGGACGAAGTGGCGAAGTACAGAAAGTAGCGCCCAATATCCTTTTGAGCCCAGAGATACGTTTTAATGAGAGCATGTCCAGCGAGTGGTATCTCGAGTTCGTGAATGAGAAGTACAGGCCGTCTGAAACCGACATAAAGGTGCTTTTCTACTACGAGCCAGCTAAAGGCATTTCCAGAAAAGATGCCATCGGCAGGATAGCATCTGAGAGCTCCTCCGGAACTTGGACAACTCTGGCGGAGACTCCCGCGCTGCTGCCCAAGGTGAAGGCATACGCTTACTGGAATAATCGAAGTTATGTGAAGGTGGCCTACCCGATAACATGTTTTGAAAGAGGGTCTCTGCCCGGGCTGATGAGCGCGATAGGCGGCAACATATACGGCATGAAGGCGCTCAAAAACCTCAGACTCTTAGATGCAGAGCTGCCCGAGGAATACCTGAAGTCGTTCAGGGGACCAACCTACGGGAGAGGCATCATAAAGAGGATATTCAGGAGGGATTCAGGACCCATCACTGCGGTCGTGCCGAAGCCGAAAATAGGCTACACGGCCGAAGAACATGCGAAAGTGGGGTACTCGATCTGGATTGGAGGCATAGATTGTCTCAAGGACGACGAGAATCTCACCGATCAGGACTTTAATCGCTTTGAAAAGAGGGTGAGGCTCGTAGCGAAATACAGGGAAAGGGCCGAGAGTGAAACCGGGGAGGTCAAGGAAGCCTTTCTGAACGTCACGGCACCGAACCTCAAAGAGCTGGAGAGAAGAATAAAACTTGTCCACGATCACGGTTTCAGATACTTCATGCTGGATGTTGTTGTGGGCGGTTTCACGGCTGTTCAAACTGCCGCAGACCTAGCCCACGACTACAGGATGGCCATACACGGCCACAGGGCCATGCACGCGATGTTCACTAGAAATCCGAGGCACGGAATGTCCATGCTTTTCCTCGCGAAACTCATGAGGCTCACCGGTGTCGACCAGCTCCACATAGGCACGGTGGTGGGAAAACTGGCAGGGGAGAAAAAGGAAGTGCTGGCAACCAACGAAGCGATAACGCAGGATGAGGTCAGGGAGATACCTGGTCTCAGAATGCCGCAGAGATGGGGGAGGATAAAGCCGATGTTGCCGGTCGCATCCGGAGGTCTGCACCCTGGCCTGCTACCGGATCTTTTCAGAATCTACGGAACGATGGACTTGATACTCCAGCTTGGCGGCGGGACTCAGGGGCATCCAATGGGGACAGAAGCAGGCGCAAGGGCCGTGACCCAGGCGATTGAGGCCTGCAGGGAGGGGCTGAGTTTAAAGGAGTACGCGGAAAAGCATAAAGAGCTGAAAGCAGCCCTCGAGAAGTGGGGAACAACAAGGCCGAGATAGGTGATCAGTTTGTCATACCAGGTTGAGCTGATATCTCCATCCGAGAAAGAAAGACTGTTCAAAAAATACTCCGGACGCTACCTGTACACTAAAAAAGCCAACATCTACGGGTGCTGCATAAAGCTCCTCACCGAACTTGAATTCGTGAAGGACATGTGGGAGGAAAACTTCTACACTGCTGACGAGAACATAAGATCGCACGGCAGGCTCATCGTTCTTGAGGAACCGGGAGAGCCGATGAGCGTAAAGTACGACCCATACACAAACACGGCATTTCTGATCAACGTGGATTATTACGGGTGGATAAAGAGCATAGCGCTCGCGGTTGCAGGAGACGTTCTGGAGGACGAGCATGGGATATACTCTGTCCACGGTGCAGCAATAGACGTGGGAGGAGTCGGCATATCAATCATGGCTCCATCAAAAACGGGAAAAACCACCCATTCATGGGGCCTACTGAGGTTGAAAGAAGCTAGGCTGATCACCGACGACTGGTACTTTGTCCGTATTTATGAGAGGGGTGCGCTGGCATTCGGATCTGAAAAAAACTGCTATGTGGAAGCCGACATCGGGAACATCTGGAAGGAATATGAGGGAATACTGGAAAAAGCAACGTTTGATCAGCGCGGCAGGGCAATAGTGAACGTCAGGTGGGCGATCGGGAGCGGAGGAGTAATCCCGATGACGACGCTCAGAAAGATCATCATGCTGAAGAGGGACAACGGGGACCCGGTCATAGCCAGAAGGCTGAGCACTACGGAAGCTATGGGATATCTGGTCGATAACGATTTCTGCAACCCCCACCAGCTCATCCGAGATGAGCGCAAGCTGGAGATAAGAAAGAATTTTTTTGAGAGGCTGTTCAACGTTGCTGAAGTTTACCTTGTGAACACAGTAAAACCGCCTCTTGAAACCCACGCGGAGATATTAAAGTTATTGAAGGAGTGAAGGAAGCCGTTTTATCCTGGATTGTAGATTTTTTGCGGGGGGGCCGTGGGGTAGCATGGTCCAGCCTCCCAGCTTGGGGTGCTGGTGACCCGAGAAACCTGTACAGGCCGGGTTCGGGAGTTCAAATCTCGGCGGCCCCACCATACTATTAGAAGCCGAAGCACGTTAGATCATGGATGCGTGGAGGAATCACCATGGGGGGTAAGAAGACCGAGAGAGAAGAAGATGAAGAAATAATTGAAGAGGAAGAAGAGCAGGAAGAGATGGACGAGGAGGAGGCCTGGCAGGACGAGGACGACATGGAGGCCAACGAAGAGGAATCATAGCCTTCCGAAACTCCTAAAATCTCATGAACTTCTCTTTCATCTCCCTGCGTTTATCCTCCAAGAATCTGAAAACTGAAGAATGTTTTGCGCCGCGGAGTATCATGTCAACTGCCTCACGTGCGACGGCCAGCTGATCTGCGGTGCCGATGAGCGCCACTGTTTTTCCGTAAACCGAAATCGATGACCCAGTGCTGTCTTCCACCAATTTCCGAACTTTACCCTTCTCCCCTATGAGCCTCCCCTTTATCCTCACAAGTGCGTTTTCAGAGTCTCCAACGTAATCCCTTATGTCAACTATCTCGAGTTGCATCTCATCTTCCAACAACCTGAAGGCCCTATCAGAGCTGAACCCCCTGGCTATGGCGTTCACAACATCCCTTGCCTTCATGGCCCCGAGGGGGTCATCGCCGGACTCTATATAAACCTCACCGGTCTCGCTGTCGAGTTTCAGCTTGGTCTTGGTTCTCTCCTCTATCTCACGTTTGACCCTACCATCTGGACCTATGACAACACCAATCCTGTCCTTCGGGAGTCTTGTGTACATACAACCACGCGATGAAACCCACATTTCTAAAGTTGACCCAAAAAATAAACCTTCTGGCCACACGGGAGATATTTACGGATGAGAGAAAGTGTTATTCGGTGCCGGGGTAGCAAAGCTAGGTAATGCGCACGCCTTGAGAGCGTGTGGCCCTTCGGGCCTCGAGGGTTCAAATCCCTCCCCCGGCGCCTCTGCAAAGTCTTAATCACACCATCGGACATCTTCAATTGAGAGCATGAAGCGCTTCGAGTGGATCGAGCATCCATCCGACATAGGCTTCAGGGCATACGGCCAGGACCTTGCGGAGGCATTCGAAAACGCTGGGCTTGCGCTGTTTGAAATAATGACTGACACATCGAAAGTTGAGCCAAAAGAGGAGAGGAGGATAGAGCTGGAGGCTGAAGACGAGGGGGCCCTTCTATACGACTGGATCGACAGGCTCCTCTACCTCCACGACTCCGAGCACCTTCTGATGTCCAAATTTGAAGTTAACATCGCGAAGGGCAAAAAGAGGCTGAGCTTGGCAGGTAGGGCATGGGGGGAACTATTTGATCCGAAGAAGCATGAAAGCAGGACTGCTGTGAAGGCCATGACGTACCACATGATGGAGATCAAACATGAGAAAGGTATGCACTCAGTACAAGCGGTGGTGGACATATAGCCGCAGCTTGATTGACTTGTTTATATGCGGGGAAAGAGCTTTCCATTATTGTAGCGAAATCTGCCCTCCTTTCAACCAAAAGGTAAATAATAACATCCTCACCTCACTTACTCAGGTGAAAAAATGATATCGCTAGGTGGAATAAAGCAAATCGACGAGGTCCGCTGGGAGATTCCACAGGATTACAAGCGCGGCATGAGAGTTCCAGCGCGCATCTACGCTGACGCCGATATGCTGAACGAGATGCGCAAAGACCTAACGCTCGAACAGGCCGCAAATGTGAGCTTCCTGCAGGGCATCTATAAGTATTCGATAACACTCCCCGATGGGCATCAGGGCTATATGAGCCATGCTTAGGCATGCTCAGGCTAAGGATTCCCCATCGGTGGAGTTGCCGCCACAGATGCCGAAACTGGCGTCATCAGTCCTGGGGGAGTCGGGTATGATATCAACTGCCTTCCGGGAAATAGCAAGGTTTTGACATCCCTCGGGTACCGAACCAAAATCGAAAAAGTTTGCCTGGGAACCCGTGTGGCCGTACTAAATCAAAACCACGCCAAGCCTGCTGAAGTTATTTTGACACTCAACAGGGATGAGCATACCCTACAAAAAATCAAGACAGGTGCGGGGTTCGAATTGATTTCCACCTTGGACCATCCAATTCTGACCAGAGAAGGCATGAAAGAGGCCTGGAAACTCTCATTAGGCGAAGAGGTTGGGATTCACCCATTTGAAGGCGTTGAGTATGAAGATCCGAAGGAATTTGAGATCTTATCGGAAAAAAACTTCAGGGGAGCTGTCATAGAGGAGTTAAAGAAACGGAAGTTGCTGCCCCTCACTTCTAAAAACGAGAAGCTGCCGTATATCGTAAAAATATTCGGTTACCTGCTGGGAGACGGAGTCATCTACGACAAATATGTGGTGTTTTACGGCGAGAGGGCTGATTTGGAGGATATATCAAGAGACATACAAATTTTGGGATATACGGGCGGAGTATATGAAAGACGGCGGGAACACCACGTCAAAGGATACAACTTCACCAGAAACGAGACCTTTTTGAAGGTTTCTGCCAAGAGCCTTGCCGAACTTATGTGGGCGCTTGGTTACCCAAGAGGAAACAAAACTAAAACAGATTTCTGTGTTCCAGCATGGCTGCTTAAACTGCCAAAGTGGCTGAAAAGACTCTTTTTGGCTGCATATTTCGGGGCTGAGATGTCTAAACCAAAAACTATGAACGGCTACAACTTCTACATGCCAGAGATAAAACTATCTAAAAAGAAAGGAAATGAAAAGAACGGTCTAGAGTTTCTGCAGCAGCTACAGGAGATGCTCAAAGAGTTTGGTGTGGATTCAACTCTTTCCATAGCCGAGGAAACAGGGAATAGCGTGAGTTTTAGAGTTTTAATTAAAGGAGATCTTGAAAATCTAACCAAACTGTGGTCCCAAGTAGGATACGAATACAATAGGAAACGAAGAGAACTCGCCATGGCAGCCGTCGTCTATCTAAAATTAAAACAGGCCATCATCAACGAAAGGGAGCGCCTGAGGGAGAAAATACGGGAAGAACGTGGAAAGAGCGGTGACAACGAGCTATTGCGAAAATATCGAGATACTATCAACAAAAAATTCGTTGAAAGTCTGTACGAGAAAACTAAAGGGGCAAGGCCACCCACGCGCTACATGAAATTTGAAGAGTTCGTGAAGAGGTTTTCGGAGGGGGAAATTGTTTACGATAGAATCGTGCAGATCGAGAGGCTCGAACATCGGGGCCGTGTGTATGACTTCACGGTCGATAATGAGAACCACAACTTCGTTGCGGATTCTTTTGTGGTTTCGAACTGTGGCGTACGCCTGCTGCGGACAGATTTGAACTCCTCCGACGTTAAGCCAAAACTACGCCAGCTCGTCGAAACCCTCTTCCGAAACGTCCCTTCCGGGCTCGGAAGCACCGGACACATGAAACTCACACCGGCCCAACTCGATCAGGTACTGGAGAACGGGGCGAAA
>JAWCLG010000004.1:0-102199 GCA_038851075.1 Hadarchaeales archaeon (SeqCode)
TTTACAACAAAAACCTCAGGAAACTTCAAATCGTCGAGTTAATTCTGAAAGAAAACGGTTTGCGCGTCCATTACTACAAAGCAGATGGCCGCGATGTGTAGCAACAGTATATAACCGGGAGAAAAAATTTGTGGATGTTTCTGGACAAGATCGGATTTAGTCATCCTGATAAGCTTAAAAAGTTGATAGCGGTAACAAGGTCCTTCAAGCACTGAAGGTTTGCTGGGTACCTTCCCTTTGACAACGGCAGACCTTCAGGGCCTCTGGCGGCATGCTCCCAAACAGAGTTGTCGCGGGCGAGAGCCCCCATCGACCCCGCGGTTTGCTACCTCAGTATTTGGGGTAGGGCAGCAGCGATGCTGACCCAAGCACCGGCTGATATTGGAGAAGCCTCCTAGCGGGTAACAAAAATATGGAGGTAACTCCAAGGGAAGTAGGAAGAAAATGCAGCTCTCAGGAACCCAGCGACAGGTGATAATTGGTTCGCTGCTCGGAGACGGACATCTCCGTGCGCACAGAGGAAGGATTGTCTTTGAGTTCCTCCAGACCACCAAGCGCAAGTTCTACGTGGAATGGAAGCATGATGTACTTGGAGACTTGGCCTGCCCCACCATCTACCATCAAGTGGGGCAAAGAGAATACTACAAATTAGTAACCAAGACACACCCAGAGCTGGACGAGCTGTACAGGTGTTTCTACAGGAAGGGGAGGAAAACTGTGCCCGAGAAAATTGGGAAGATGTTGATGCCCCTCGGTATCGCAGTATGGTTCATGGACGATGGCAGCAAATCCAAAAATGCGGCCTACTTCAACACCCAGCATTTTACCACGGATGAACAATTTCGATTAATCAGGGCACTGCGGAGATTTTACATAATCGCAAACCTAAACAGGGATGGAGAATACCACAGGCTGAGGGTCCTCAAGAGATGCAACAGACGATTGGTTGATTTGATCAGACCGTACATCCTTCCGGAATTTTTGTACAAGCTTCCTACCCCTTAGAGACTGATGCTGAAAAAGCAGATGAGTTGGTTATCTGGTGATAACCAACATACGCCGGCCCTTGCGATGAGCAAGGTGGAGAAATAGTCCGAAGCAAAAGCTTTGCGATGTCGGTTCTTCCCATCCTGGCCGTGCAGCAGCGGCCAAGGGTAGGGTTGTTCGCCCATTAAAAGAGGAGGCCCATAAAGTATTTAAGCGGCGGTCATATAAGGGAGTGGGATCCCCGTGCGATTTCCCATCCCGAATTACCTTGGAGAGCTTCCGGGCGATATCCGTGTCCAGGGCGTCAGCGATTTTTTATTTGGACTCATCAGGAAAGGGAATTTAAGCATGTGTGCGATAGCAAAGAAAGTTGGAGTGCCGTACAGGAGATTATTTCGATACATAGCAGAAAACCGCCCGATGCCACTGGATGTGCTTCGTCTCATCGTTGAGGAAATAACACCGGATCGAAAAAGCCACGATGCGGTGATGGAAAGCATATATCAACTAAAATTGACCTTCAAAACTTTCGCAAGCAGCTCAAATGAAGTGTCGCTGCCAAAATTTTACGATGAGCGTCTGTGTTATCTCCTAGGCGTGCTCCACGATGGCACTGTCTACGCAGATGAAAATAAAAATCAGTATGTTCTACAGTTTTGGCAAAAGACAGACAGGGCTCTGATGAGTTTGGCAGCGGATTATATAGAGGACATCTTTAGGATAAGGCCCAAGGAATACGGGGAGTACATCCAATTGTCGTCAAAAGTAGTTGTGGAATTTTTCCGCACGGTTATGAAAATTCCGCGTCGCCACAAGGAGTGGAGCAGTTTTTTGATGAAGGAACTTCCATGGCAGCTCAAGAAATATCAGATAGCGGGTTTCTATGATGCGGAGGGATGGTGCGGTGGAAAAAGTGATCCCAGAATAAAGTTCTCCCAGAAAAGTTCTCGGAAGTTGAGTGAAATAAAAACCGTTCTTGAGGAACATGGAATAAAATGCGGCGAGGTGTGTGCGGAGAGAAATATTCATGTTCTTTACATCTCAGATTTTAATTCCTGTGTAAAATTTGCTGAGGAAATCGCACGGGTTTCCCGCCATTCCCAAAAAAGCGCCAAACTATCGGAGCTGCTTGAATACGTGGGTAGACCTCCTCTAATAAGGGGAACGTGAGCTGGGTTTAGACCGTCGCGAGACAGGTCGGATGCTATCTTTCGGGGATGCTGGGTGCCTGAGGGGAAGGTGTCCCTAGTACGAGAGGAACAGGATGCCGGCGCCTCTGGTTTACCGGTTGTCCGACAGGGCATTGCCGGGTAGCTACGCGCCAGTCGATAAGGCCTGAAAGCATCTAAGGCCGAAGCGACTCCTGAAAATAGGCACCCTTGGCCATCGGTGACTCCGTCACGGCGCTCCGTGGTGACACGGGACGCTGGGTGGCCTACAGCCTGGGACTAGAAGATCCCTTTGCATGGCCGCGGGTGTACGCACCAAGCTTCGGCGAGGTGTTCAGCCCAGTGGTACATACCGGCTGAAAAGTTCCATTTTTCTGCCGGTTCTGGCTACCTGTGTGCGGCTATTTTTTTATGAATAATCCAGATGCAAGCTTTAATCGTGGGCGACAGCTTTCAAAGCCCGGATTCATGGGAAGCGTATTGCGTTGTTCGGGCAGGCGGATTCACACGCCCTGCATTCCACGCAGTCATTGGGTCTGGCCACAACCGCTTTTCCATCAATAATGTCAATCACATTTGCCGGACATACCTCAGCGCAGGCACCGGCACCAGCACACTTTTTTGTATCGACAACTGGTGGCATTTTAATCCTCCTTTTTCTGTGATATCAGGGTGCATATATAACCTGCGATTCTGTTCTTCAACGACTTTCCGACCTCTCCGAGCAGCTCATCAAGCACCTTTTTATTTTCCTCAAAGTTAGAAGAGAATCTCTCAGGATACCTCTCGAGCAGATTCTTTGCAGCGCGTTTTATGTGTAGCTGTCTGACGCTTCCCATTCAAACCCACCGTCCCGGTTTGATTGGATTCCGGCGTTAAAAAACTTAGTCCTCAACCCGTTCTGCTATCTTCAGGGCCATACCTGCGACCTCCAGAGCAGACTTACCCAGTATTCTGATCATGGCCTCCTTGCCCTCGCCACCCATGTCATATATAACGTCTGGTACTCTCCCGATTTTCTTTATGGCCTCGCTGGTGCCCCACTCCATAGTGTTCACACCTCTGGGCTCCCTTCTGCGGTCGAAATATGATACTGTGAGCCCCATTTTTTTACAGACTTTCACCACGTCTTCGGAGTATCTGATGTTCATTCCAGATCTGATATCAGGATCATGTTTCATGGCTGCCAGAACAACCCTCGCCATGTGACCCGAGCCGCCGAGCTTCGGGATGCCTCCGAGGTGCGGTTTTTTACCCGACCTTATGATTCTGCCGGAAAGGCCGACCACGTCCGACGGATACATCGCTCCGGGAAGCGCCATTGTAATGTTGGATCCGACCTCGGGTATAAGTACAGTGAATGTGCCAGAGTCGACGAGAAGCTCGGCTGCCCTGCCAACCTCCTCCAGGCATCTTCCTTTTTCCGCCATAAGCATGATCTCTCCCAGAGGGTTAATGGGGACCACTCCCCTCCCCAGCGCGGTTCTCATGGTTATGGCGGAGCGAATAAAATTCCTCGCCTCTATAACTGCCCTTTTAATGTCGTGGCCTTTTGCAAGCCCCGCAGCTATCGCCGATGATAAGGAGCATCCGGTTCCGTGCAGCACCTCTGATGTCAGCTTCACGTCTCTGAATTCTATGACCTCTTTCCTCGTGCAGAGAAGGTCTGTGACGTATTTCCCTCCAGCGTGTCCTCCTTTTACAAGAACCGCTCTGGCTCCGGTGCCGAGCAGCTCTTTTCCCGCGTTTTTCATGTCTGAGATGGATCTTATTTTTATGCCCGAGAGCCTCTCCGCTTCTGCGATGTTTGGGGTCACGATATTCGAAATCGATATCAGCTTCAGTATCTCGTCTATAGCGCTGTCCTTTATCAGCTGATGTCCGGTGGCTGAAGTCGTTACCGGGTCAACAACCGTTCCAAGGTCATTGGCAGTTATCTTCTTGCGGACGAGGACTACGGTTTCCCGATCCCACAGCATTCCGGTCTTTGCCCATTTAACGTTCATGTCCTTTACCACGGCGTCAATCTGTTTACCGACTGACTCCGGAGGAACTGGAAAGATATGTTCGACCCCGAGGGTGCTCTGTGCGGTTACCGCCGTTATCGCGCATGTGCCGTGAACGCCGCAAGCCGCGAGAGTTATCAGGTCTGCCGCGATGCCGGCTGCGCCGCCTGAGTCGGATCCGGCTATGGCGAGAACGCATTTCTGTGACATCGTTTGATAATTCGTCCGCTAATATTAAAAAATCAGGCTCTATCTATATCTTAAGATATCTTTAAATATCCTGATGATAAATGAGTGATGATGCAATGAAAACCAGACAGATCCTGCTAAAGCTTCCGGAAAAACTGTTTGAGCGCATGGACGAGATTGTTGTTTCGGAAGGATATACTTCTTATCAGGAGCTTATCAGGGAGCTCATCAGAGATAGAATAAGGCCCCGATCCCAGCTTGATATGGTTGAGGAGGAAATTCACGCTAGGCGCAGAAGGATAATCGCTGAAAAAATACAGTTCACCCCCACCTCCCCGGTCCAGCCTCCAAAGGGGTGAAGAGGAAGGAGGCCGGTGATATACGGCCTCCCCCTCCCGTTCATAGTTTTTCTGCACTCAGGTATGTTGCGGTCGCTCCGGTTATCCTGAATCTGCTCCATGTACCCAGCGTGGCATCTTTGGCTATCGCAGGCTTGTAATTGTGGAGTCTGATGGTTACCCCTCCTTTTCGCCCAGGTGCCGTTGCAAGCCCCATCTGTTCGGTGCCGATATACCTTCTGTTTATTTCGAGTCCGATTCTATGACACAGTGAAGTTAGCCTACGTGATCTCTCTGCGACATCTTTCCAGTTGGGTGCTGGAAGAATTGCTGCTTCGGTCCCTGGCATAGGCGAGAACCTGGAGATATTGACCTTATCTGGCTTTGTCCTCTCGATGATCTCCAGAGTGTTCCTGAACTCGCCATCCCCTTCTCCAGGGAATCCGACTATGATATCCGTGGCCAGGTATATATCGGGGAATTTTTCTCTGAATTTTTCGACAGTTCGAACATAGTCCTCCGCCCGGTATCCTCTCTTCATGAGTTCCAGCAAATCATCATCTCCGCTCTGCACCGGAAGATGGATGAACTTGTATATCTTTTCAGATTCGTAGACGTCAATAAGGTCTGAAACAATGCGAGATGTGTTGCGGGGGTTCATCATACCCACCCTCACAATAAAATTGCCATCAATCTCCGTGATTCTTCTGAGTAAACTGGGGAGCGTTGTTCCGGTATCCGCACCGTAGGCGGCCGTGTCCTGCGCTGTCAGCAGTATCTCGCGGTATCCAGACCTGACCGCGGACTTCACCTCACCGACTATGGACTCCGGGCTGAAGCTCCTTATCCTCCCCCTGGCGAGCCTGACGGAGCAGTATGCGCATTTCGACACGCATCCCTCTGCGATGCTCACCACAGCGCTGATTTTTCCCTCCCTCAGCTTAGGCATACACGGTTTCTCGAGATCTCTCGCGGTCACCAGGTAAACCCCATTTTCTCCACGCCCCACTCTCTCAACAACCCTGGAAACCAAGTCCAGGGATCTGCACGACACCGCACCCTGTACACCAAGTGCCTTCACGGAGCTGAAGTCTATGAGTGGAAGACATCCGGCGACAACAACCCTAAATCCGCGTGCCCTGACCAGATAAGCTATCCTCCTCAGCATCTTACGATATGTCGCGCCCTTGACCGCACAGGTGTTCAGCAGAACCAGGTCAGCGGTTTCAAGTGATTCTGCCAGTTCGTGATCTGAGGACCTGAGCAGACCCATCATTATTTCAGAGTCTCCGCGATTTGCGGTGCAGCCGTAGGTCTCGCAGTAGATCCGCATGTTCACCATCTTTTTTATTGTCTCCGTTGCAATAAAATCAAAAGGATTGCCATGAGAAAGATACAGCTCACACTGGTGCAGATAGACAACTACGGACCGTGGACGGTTACTCCCGTGCCGAGGAGGGAGGCCGATCTCCAGGCTCTGCAGGCCGAGCTCTATGCCGAGCTGGAGAAGAGGTTCGGGGCTCTCGGAGGGCTGGTCTTCTATGCCAGGTTTGATAACGTCATCGCGGTTACAAACGGAATCGGGCTAGAGCAGCACAGAGAGATAGTGAATGAGATAAACTCCGGATTTCCGGTAACCGTGAGCATGGGGATAGGAGCGGCGGCGAAGCCATACGACGCCCAGGTGGAGGCAACGCTCGCACTCCAGAGGGCCGGTGGAAGCAGGTCAGAGTACAGGAGGGGAGTTGTAGCGGGGTGTCCCGTTGTTCACCCGGATGAGGACTGGGTCCAGATAGCGCACATCGATGTAAACCACTCCACGCTTATCACCGACAGCGAGCCGATATACGACACCCACATGCTGCTTCAGAGGACGTATCTGGCACTGGCATCCTCTCTTTACAGGAAAAAGGCGCTCGTCTTTTACACGGGTGGAGACAATTTCATGGCCCTTTCGAACGGCATAGGGCTTCCGGGTATAGAGGAGACCTTTGCTGATGTGAAGAGGGAGATCGGATTCGGGCTCAAGGCAGGGGTCGGTGCCGCAAGAAGCGCGGAGACTGCAGCTAAGCTTGCCAGCGAAGGACTCCACGAAATCCGCAGGGGAGCGGCTGGCGGACAGCTTGTCTACAAAAGTGAAGAATAGTATCTTTTTTCTCCGGACGATGACTGAACCCGGATCAAAGTGGTGCGGGGGGAGGGATTTGAACCCTCGAACCCCTTCGGGACCAGCCCCTCAAGCTGGCGCCTTTGACCTGGCTTGGCAACCCCCGCCCTTATCCAATTTACTTCATTGTATTAATTAACGTCGCTCAAACGTGCCGGAAATGTTTTTATCAGTGGAGCGCTTTTGTGGATTTCAATTATACGTCAATTGTCGTTTTTTACATTAGCATTTAACGTAATAATCAGAGAATTTTAACGGTCCTTTAAGGCGATTTTTTTCCTTATAAAGCCAGAAACCCTTAAATAGGCTTGTATTGACTTTATTCCGAAAAAAATTGAGGTGAAAAAAGTGTACAAACACAGTGCATTAGTGTTGATTGCAGCCATGGTGTTAGCGACAGCAGCGAT
Organism: Hadarchaeales archaeon (SeqCode); assembly: GCA_038851075.1. Taxonomy (GTDB): domain Archaea; phylum Hadarchaeota; class Hadarchaeia; order Hadarchaeales; family Hadarchaeaceae; genus JAWCKV01. Next base: position 7,264 of record JAWCLG010000004.1, read on the forward strand.
GCTTCTCCCATCACCGGTTGCGGTTGCGTCTCCGGGAGTTTCCCCGAGCACCGTCCGCGTGAAGGGAGACACAAGATATCTGTTCACGTTTACGGTTACCAACGAAACTTCGGACAACGTTGACAATGTGAGGATCATAATCTCGGGTAACCCGAGCCCGAGCTTCAACACGGCGCTCGGCGGAGGTGCGACCGCCGAGAACCTGAGGCTCGCGGCGGACAACATGGAGAACGCTGAGATTGCGCTGAAGATGGTTGGAGAGAACCTTAAGCTTGCTGCAGAGAATCTAAAGACTGCAGGTCAGGCACTCAAGGACGCCGCCACATATCTCGGCACTGTCAGGGACAGGGCTTCGATTCTGGGCTGGGAGAACGTGCCCAACCTGATCGATCAGGCTCTCACGAACCTTGACCTCGCCGGCGACAACCTGGCGGCGGACACAGCGGACTTTTCAGCGGTTGTCTATCTTCTGTTTAAGGCATCGGAGAATCTCAGGCTTGCGAGCGGCAACGGAAAACCAGGCCTTGAAAATATGAGCAAGTATAACCAGAATGCCGGTGAGAACCTCGACAACGCCGCGTTCCGTATGTGGGCAGCAAAAGACAACCTTGATAAGGGTTACCTACGCGGCGCGGCCGAGAACCTGGAAAACACGGGATCGTGGATGGTCCTCTGCGGCACTAACCTCAGCACCAACAACGCTGCCATGGGTACGGCGATGCAGAACGCCGGGAACAAGTTGAAGCTTGCAGCCCAGGCGCTTCTGGACGCCGCCACCTTCGAGAACAACGCCGCAACGAAAATGGTCGAAGCAAGCAACTATCTGTTGAGCGCCGGCGGTCTGATAGAGGCGGCCGATTCCGATCTAAAGAGTGCCGCAGATAACATTGAAAACGCCGCAGCTCTCATGGATGTGGGAGACAGCTGGGGAGCAGCCGTTGACAACCTGTTCAAGCCATACGACAACTTGGTGAAGGCCGCGGATAATCTGGGCACCGCTGCGACCCTGCTGGGTGCCGCTCTCGGGGGCACTGAGCTGGGAAAGGCAGCGAATTACATGACGAACGCGGCTGAAAACCTGAAAAAAGCAACGATGAACCTTGAGACCGCGGGTGACCAGATCATCCTAGCTGCAGAGCAGATAACCGCAGCCTCTGTTGTGATAACTTCCACGGCGGACAGCCTGGGACCAGAGGGCTGGGCTATTGCTTCTGATTCAGCAAACGATCTCAGGTTCAACACCAGTGACGCTTCGAAGCACATTGCTCCGGGAGGCAGCAAGACGTTCTCCTTCATCTGGACAACTCCGGGTGTTGGAAACATTGAGAACGTCTACACTCTGAAGATCTACACCTACAAGCCCGGCAGCGCCACTCCGACCAAGGACTACTCCGTGACGGTCACCGTTGATGGGAAGGTTCCGACCGTGACCATCAGGGTAACCCAGTCCGGGGTGTCCGAGAACAACCTGGTCGGAACTGTGTACGACAACGGGCTTGCAACGGTGACAATAGTGGCGAGCGAGGCGGTTTCCCTTGATAACGTCCACATCGAGAACTCCACCGGCGGGGTGCTGGTGGATGCAATGTCCCTGAGCACGACAGACAACATCACCTTCACCGCCACGTTCACCGCCGGAGCATGGGACGACGTCGGCCCCAAAGTGGTGGTGAGCAAGGCGGTTGATGGTTGCGGCAACGAGAACACGAGCGGAATGACTCAGACGTTCACGGTCGACACCAGAGGTCCAGTGTTCATTGACAACGGTTTCGCTAAAATCGGTTATCTCAGGACAAACGTCACAAAGGCGGGAACCACCACCGTCTACGCTTACGTTGACAACGATGGGTCCAAGCAGATATACGGGCGCGTTGAGGACAACTACAACGATACGGAGAATGCCGCCTGGTGCACGGTTTACGTAAATGGAACATTGGCCAGCAGGGATCCGGACGACAACTTCTACGGGAACTTCACCCTGAACGACGGCCTGAACACCATAACTCTGAAGGCGGTCGACAGGGTGGGTAATGAGACGGAAGTTGTTTTCGAGAACTACTACGTGGACACTCAGGCCCCCACGATATCATTCGACACGATCGCGGGCAAGACTTGGACGGACGGTGTGAAGATCACGGATAACAAACCGCAGATAAAGGTGATCATAACAGATCCCGGGTATTCCGCATGCACGGGACTGGGAGTCGCCTACGAGAACCGGTTTGTCTACCTCGACAATGACGACAACTTGAACAATGGGTGGATGTGGCAGCTCGAGAACAAAGACAACTGGAATCCGGCAACAGGGGTCTTCGAGAACGTTATCGATAACTTCAGCAAACCCTGCACGGGACTGCCCGAGGGCACCTACTACGTCATCGTTATAGCAAACGACAACCTGCCGCACGCGGGAGACAATGAGAACTGGGTCATTGCCAGCCGTTCATTCGTCATTGACATCACGCCTCCATCTGTTCCAAGTCCGACGCAGTCTCTGAATCCGCTTGCAGGAACATCTATGACAAACCCGCTCGTTTCGGTCGAGACCACCCTGACCATCCGCGGTGAGGGCCTTATCGCTGAGGCAGGGGCAACGATAAAAATCTACATCAGAAATGCCGCGACAGGAGTCGTAATAGCGACGGATACGACCACAATTGGAACTGACGGCAAGTGGAGCAAGACCATCACCCTCCCAGAGGGAGGAGTCACTCTGCAGATTGAGGTCACATGCATCGACGAGGCGGGCAACGAGAGCGAACCCGTTCTCTACGGATTCGTGCTTCTCGACGCCAGCGCTCCGGCGCTGACCATAACTGCTCCGTGCTCGGTGAATGAGACCTACACAACGTCAGATGTGACGGTGGTTGTCAGCGGGTCCATAACCAAGGACACATGGGAGTCCTACAACACTGGCACCAAAGCGGTAACTGCGACCGTACAGGTGGGCAGCGCGACACCTGGAGTTCTTACCATAAACTCCGACGGGACCTTCTCGGTCAGCGCTGCTCTGAGCGAGGGCACGAACACCATCACGATAAGAGCAGTTGACTCGGCGGGTAACGGCACTTCGGGCACAATAACTGTCGTAAGAACTGTCACACCATGGGCGACCTACGCGATTATCATCGTGATAATCGCGCTGATACTGGCTGCAATCGCGATATTCCGCAAGAAGTAAGGGGAAGTCACGCCATAGTTTCCCCTTATTTTTTTAATTTTTGTTTTTAACAGTTTTTTAGAATACGCCACGCTTAGCAGGGGCGTACAGGTTTTTGTTTTTTGCGTCTATTGCCACAAGGAGCGGCCCGAAGTCCTTCACTTTTAATAGCCACATCGCCTCAGGTTCACCGAGGTCCAGCCAGCACACGCTCTCAACTCTCTCCACGAATTCCGCTGCGAGCGCTCCGGTACCCCCCGGGAAGGCCAGATACACGCATCCGAGCCGCGAGATTTCCTCCGCCACTTCCCTTCCCAGACCTCCCTTGCCTATGATTGCCCTCACACCCGTGCGCTTCACGAAATCAACCTGCAGTTTGTCCATACGGGCGCTTGTGGTGGGTCCGGCTGAAAAAACCTCCCACCTTCCGTTCCTTTTTCTTACAAGCGGGCCGCAGTTGTACACCACTCCCCCGTTAAGAACAAATGGTGGTTTTTCCCCGGCTGCCACCCGGGCATACGCCTTGTCCCTAGCAGTTACGATGGTACCACTTATCATCACAAAGTCTCCCGCATTCAAGTTGCTCACATCTTTAAGAGGGGTGGTAAGCTTGATTGTCTTCACGGTTCCACCACCATCAGCCGGTCGCCCTTCAGTTCCGCGCCAGCCCTTCTCGCGACCCAGCACTGAAAGGCCACAGCGACAGGCAGGCTTGCCGTGTGGCACGCTGCCTTCTCTATTCGCACGCCGAGTACCGTAGTTTTCCCGCCGAGCCCCATGCATCCTATCCCGAGGCGATTTGCTGATCTTCCTATTATTCGCTCAAGCCGGTTCAGCACCGGATCTGGGTTATTTTTGTCGAGCGGACGCAGGAGCGCGCGCTTTGCCATAATACACGCGGTTTCACTGGTTCCGCCTATGCCGACTCCGACTATGGTCGGGGGGCAGGGTTTTCCTCCGGCATCCGCTATCGCGCTCAGCACAGCGCGCTCGATTGCTTTCTGTCCTTCCGTAGGCCCGAGCATGAAGAGCCTGCTACAGTTTTCAGCTCCGGATCCCCTCACGAGAAGGTCGATCCTCATCCTGTCTCCCTTTGTAATCTCCAGGTGGAGCACCGGATGTCCCTCTCCCGCGTTATCTGATGTCGCCCTGCGCGTTATCGGGTCCACAACGTTGGCCCTCAGCGGAACTTCATCCGTTGCTCTTCCGACGGCTTCAGCTAGGGCATCAGCGATGTCAAAGTTGATCCTGAGGTTCCTCCCGATTTTAATGAAGAAGGACATGGTTCCGGTGTCCTGGCAGATCGGACGTTCTCTTTTTCTCGCTATCTCTATGTTTTTCAGCATGAGATCGTAATGGAGCTTTGCCGGTGGATGTGTTTCCGCTCTTGCGTTTTTCTTCAGGGCCCTCTCGACATCACCGGGAAGTCTGGTTTCAGCCCTGCGTATCATCTCAACGACAGTCCGTGAGAAGTCGTCCTCGCGCAGCATATGACCTGTTGTAAATAAATCCGGTCAGGTTAAATCCCTTCTGGAGGTCGCATGCCTGCGCTAAAAATAGCTGGAGGGAAGGTCCTTGCGCGCGATTTGGTAATTGATAGAACCCGCATATTTCTCGGTTTGATGTTCAGAAGGAAAATGGATGATGACTGGGCACTTATTCTGGAGCCATCTAAAGAGGGCAGGCATCTCGTGCATACCTTCTTCGTCAGTTTTCCGGTAGATCTTGTGTTCACGGACAGCAGTATGCGGGTGGTTGAAATAAAAACTAATCTAAATCCGTGGAGGTTATATCTCCCCAGAAGAAGGTTTGCACACCTGATCGAACTCCCTGGCGGTAAAATCTCCGCCACCGGCCTGAGAGTTGGGGATAAACTGGTGCTGGAAAAGGTTATATCCATGAAGCTACAGAAATGATAGTGCTGACCGAGGCAGCTGGGGGGACGGAGATGGAGGAGAGTGAAAGTCCCCAGGTCGCTTGCCGAGGCAGCTGTGCTTGTTGCTGCGAATGTCGGTGCAAAGGCGGTTATCGCTCTAACCGAAACCGGTGAAAACATTGAGCTTCTCTCAGGCATTAACCCGGAGCTCAAAAAGTGCGGGAAGTTCGGTCTGGTTGTTGCCACGTCTGATCTGAACGGTTGCTCTTTCCCGAAAGGTGAAGATGGAATAAGAGTCATCAGGATAGTTGCACGTCCTGTGAGCAAGATAGCTCAGGCTCACCATGCGATAGCCAGAGGCCTTCAGGATGGGGTCCTGAGTCCCGGAGACAGGATCGTCTGTTTGATGGGAAACGGGAAGGCCGACATGCCGGACACTCTAATGGTAATGGAGGCAACCCCGGATCACCTCGCTCTGAGAACTATAGGAAATGACCCCGTGATTTCGTCGGCCGTGGAGCTCTCTCTTAAGCTTTCGGAGGGAGACTCGGGAGGAAGACCTGTGGGCACCGCATTCATTGTGGGGAACTGGAAGGAGATCATGAGGCTGTCGCACCAGCTGATGCCTAACCCCCTTGAGGGACACAGAATAAAGATAACGGACCGTTCGCAGTGGGGCTTTCTCAAGAAGTTCGCAATATTCGACGGCGCGTTCGTGGTCGACAGCGACGGAACAGTGGTTGCGGCCTGTCGCTACCTGGATGCGCACAGAAAGGTTGATGTCCCAAGGGGTCTCGGCACGCGTCACCTCGCGGTTGCCTCAATGACCGCAGCAACTGATACGGTGGGGGTGACGGTATCTGGAGAGGACGGCCACGTGAGGATATTTGAAAAGGGCAGGATGGTCGCGGTCCTTGACCCAAAAACAAAGCTTCTGGAGTACTTTGAGGCCATGCAGGGGTAAAGGGTTATTTTTCAGGAGGTCAAACCCTTAACCGGTGCAGATGCTTTACAGGTCGCTCGCGGAGGCGTTTGAAAAGCTGGAGAAAACGTCGTCCTACCTTGAGAAGAATGCGGTTATAGTTAACCTCCTGAAACAGACTCCGCCAGAGGAAATCGAGCGAGTGGTACTTCTCATGCTCGGAAGACCGTGGCCGGCCTATGTTTCCAGAGAGACCGGGGTGGGACTGCAGCAGCTCAAGAGGGCGATATCGGCCGCATCTGGTTATTCGATGTCTGAAGTGGAAAAGACGATGAGGGATCTCGGAGACCTCGGGGAGGTGGCGGCGAGGCTCGTCGAAAAAAAGAAACAGAGGACCCTTTTCACCGAGAAACTCACCGTGAAGAGAGTTTTCGACAGGATAAAGGAGCTCCCGGAGATCACCGGAGATGGCTCGGTCGACAGAAAAATAGCAGCGGTTTCAGAACTCCTCACAAGCGCCTCTGTTCTGGAGGCAAAGTTCATAGTACGAACGATCCTTGGGGACCTCAGAATAGGTGTCGCGGAGGGAAGGCTGAGGGACGCCATCGCTCAGGCTTTTGACCTGGGTCCTGAAGAGGTTGAACACGCATACATGCTCACCACGGACTACTCACTTGTGGCGAAAGCCGTGGCCGAGAGGGGAAGGGAAGGACTGGAAAAACTTAGTATAACCGTGGGGCATCCCGTCAGCCCGATGCTGGCTCAGAGGGCTGAGGACATCAATGAAATACTCCGGAGGATGGAAGGCAGGGCGGCCTTTGAGGTGAAGCTCGATGGCATAAGGGTCCAGGTTCACAAGGAATGCAAAGAAGTGCGGATTTTCACGCGGAGAATGGAAGACTACACATCGATGTTTCCTGACATAATCGAGCCCCTCAGAAGGAGCATAGTCCCGGGGCATGCTGTGCTGGACGGGGAACTGGTTGCCATGGATCCCAGTACAAAGAAACCAATGCCTTTCCAGGAGGTTCTGAAACGAAGGAGAAAATACGGAATAGAAAAGGCGGCCGGGGAGATACCGGTGGAGATCCACTTCTTCGATGCTCTGCTCATTGATGACAGAATGTTGATAGACGAGCCATATCTGACGCGCAGAAAGGCATTAGAGAGCGCAGTAAGGGTGGAAGAGAGAGTGAGAGTGGTTGAGCAGAGGATCCTCAGCAGACCGGAGGACATAAAGAAGTTCGTTGATGAGGCCCTTGCGCTTGGACATGAGGGGCTGATGGCCAAGGATTTGAACTCAACTTACAGGGCTGGCAGGAGGGAGTTTCTCTGGCTCAAGCTCAAGCCGACCGTTGAGACTCTGGATCTGGTGGCCGTTGGTGCCCATTACGGAAAGGGGAAGCGGGCGGGGGTCTTTGGGAGCTATCTTCTGGCAGCCCGCGACGATGAAACAGGGAGGTTCAGGACCGTCACGAGGTGCGGGAGCGGTTTCACGGATGAGGATCTGAAGGAGCTCACATCCAGGTTCAAAAAAATCGCGATAAAGAAACCTCATGAGGATGTGGACGTGGAAATCGAATGCGATGTTTATTTTTTGCCCAGAATAGTGTTCGAAGTTGCTTTTGAGGAGATCCAGAAAAGCCCGGAGGAGAAGCACACGAGCCTCATGGGGCTCAGGTTCCCGCGTTTTGTACGGGTCAGGGATGACAGGAGACCGGAAGAGGCTACGACCGTAGGAGAAATTGAGGAGCTTTTTGAACTCCAGGAGAGAAAAAAGGGGAAGAGAACGGCTTAGGCGCATTTTTCATGAGAGCAGTACTTTTCAAATTCGATTAAAAATTCTGTGATTTTTCCCTCAGGTACCCTCGCGCCGCACGCGACGGTATGTCCTCCACCCTCGCCGCCCACCGCTCTGGCCGCATGGCGAAACGCCCGCCCGATGTCAAGTCCCCTCAGAAACAGAAGCCTGGAGCATCTGCCGGACATCTTCGTGAATCCGGATTCGCTCACCATCCCAACCAGCGGCCTGTAAGGGTCGCAGAGTCCGCTTCCGAGCACGACTCCTACAAGCGTCCCTATCAGCGTGTCCCTCACAACTCCTGTAGCGTCAAAGTACTGCACATAGCCGTTTGGCCCGTTCTTCAGACCCCCGTTTTCCACAGATTCCATGCCTTTCGCTATATGCTTCCTCTGGCTTTTCATGATATCCAGAGCCGCGCGTAAGTGATTTTTGCGGTCTCCTTTTGCAACCTGAAGCCCGATTTCCGGATGTTCCTGCCTTGCGGTTGAGTTAAGGCAGGTCGCGAACTCTTCGGCCCCTCTGAGCTGCAGGTGCTCTTCCCCTTTTAAGGTGTAGGTTTCCCCTATGATCAGCCCCGGGACATAACCAGTAAGCTCCGGAGGAACAGAGTCATAGGCTCTTGAAATAAGCTCTGTGGCCAGCCTGCGCTTTTCATCCCAGCTCAGATCAGCAGGTCTTCTCCAGTGCCCGTTCTCCCTCAGCGGTATCCCGAGTTTCCTGAGCAGCGATGTGCACCCCGAAGGAGAGTTGCTGATGCCCGGGATGAGCGGGTCTGTGAACATCTGGAGGGCTCTGGGCAGGGATCTGGTGTGCCTGCCGTACAGGAGGAGGTCTATGCTCCGGTCCATCAGGCCGGACTTTACTGCGTCGTCCGCTATCTCCCTGTTTTTTCCGGTGAGCTTCCCCCAAGCGTCCTGTACATCTCCTATGGCGCCGATCACGGCCAGCGCGGATAGGTCAGCGTTTTCGCCCAGTTCTCCCGCGAGCAGGTAGGCCATACCAGCGCCGCTTATCTCGTGCGTTCCCTCTATCGAGTGGTGGTGGGCGTTGAGATGGGTGAGTTCCTTCCATCCGGCAGTCTGCTCCGGAGCGTGGTGGTCCAGTATTATGGTGTCGTGCCCTGAGAACTTTTCCAGGTTATGGAGCTGTGAGCTTCCTAGGTCGGTGAATATGGTGAGATCAGCGGGCTCCAGTTCCTCGACGTCCTCCAAGTAAAGCATTTTGACGAAGTTCACACGGTGTTCAACACCCATCCTGTCGAGGGCAGTTGACATTATGGCGGCTGCGCATATGCCATCAGCGTCCATGTGGGAGACCAGCGTCACTTTCTCCCCCCTGTGTCTCCGTATTTTTTGCACAGCTTCAGAAAGCAGTTTATGCATCGCACCTACCGCCGTAATTAATCTTTTTTATTTGTCTTCGTTATGTAAAAAGGTGGCAGCTTGCATGTTCACCACGCTTACATCGGGCTTGCGCTGATGCTGATCAGCGCGCTTTCCATGTGGTTCAGGTTTTCATTCCTGGTGGAGTACAAATTCTGTGTCGCGCTGGCATTTTTTGTTCTGGGGCTTGTCGTTTTTCTTCACGACCTTGTCTGGCACCTGACGCACCGCAGGAAGGTGTGAACTTTGAGGACGATAGAACTGAGGAAGGGGGAGGTCGTTATGATTGATCAGACCGCCCTTCCAGAGCGCCTGAAGTTCGTCAGGTGCAGAAATGCGGTTGAGGTGGCCGAGGCGATAAAGCAGATGCGGGTTCGGGGCGCGCCTGCTCTCGCAGCAGCCGCGGGAATGGCGCTTGCGCTCACCGCCTTGAATAGCAGGGCGAAAACAAAGGCCGAACTGCTGAGGGAGCTGAAGAGATCAGCCGGCATAGTCGGGAAGACTAGGCCGACAGCCGTTAACCTGTTCGTGGGTCTTGAGAGGGTCATGAGGGCGGCATCCGGCGCCCGAGGCCTGGAGGACAGTAAAAGGGCAGCGGTAGAGGAGGCGAGGAGAATCGCTGACGATGATGTGAGGATTAACATGAAGATAGGGGAAAACGGAGAGAAGCTCTTGAGGGACGGAGACACGGTCATGACTCACTGCAACGCGGGGGCGCTGGCGACGGTTGGTTACGGAACAGCTCTCGGGGTGATACGCGCCGCGCGGAGTAATGGAAAACGGATAAGCGTCATCGCCTGTGAAACAAGACCGCTCCTTCAGGGTGCACGCCTCACCGCCTGGGAGCTGAAAAGAGACAGGATACCTGTGACGGTGATAACTGACAACATGGCGGGTTCTGTGATGAGGTCAGGGAAGGTTTCTGCGGTCATTGTGGGCGCAGACAGAATTGCGGCTAACGGGGACACGGCGAACAAGGTAGGCACGTATTCACTTGCAGTGCTTGCTAAGGAGCACCGCATTCCGTTTTACGTGGCGGCTCCAAGCAGCACGATTGACATGAAGACAAAAACCGGCGATGATATTCCGATCGAGCACCGCGGACCGGATGAGGTGGTATTCGCAGGTGGAAGAAGGGTTGTTCCTGAAGGAGTTACGGTGATGAACCCGGCATTTGATGTTACGCCGGCCAGCCTGATAAAGGCTATAATAACTGAGATCGGTGTTGTGCGGCCCGATAAACTGAATTCCCTGTTCCGCGTTTAAACAGATTCAACACGCTTTACTTCCGGAATCTCCCTCTTCAGCTCCCTCTCTATCCCGAATGCCAGCGTCATTTTGGACATGGGGCACCCGGCGCAGGCGCCAACCAGCCTGACCTTAACTACCCCGTCTTTTGTCACGTCGACGAGTTCCACATCTCCGCCGTCGTTCTGCAGTGCGGTCCTGATTCTCGCAATACTCCTCTCAACCTTTTCACGCAGCTCCATTTGATGCACCGACCCTAGCGATTTTAGCGCCTGCGGTATAAAAGGTTCTCCTTTGAGAGCGCTGAGCTGCAGGTGCAACGTGATTCGGAGCATCTTTAGGCGGAGGGTGAATCAAGCTGAATTATTAATTGATCCTGAGTTGAAAAACTTAATAGGGCAAAAATGGGCGCTGCAGTTTCAACTGTCTTCAGGTACATTTTGATGGCGAGGCGCGGATCCCCCTCCGGTATACTTATTAGCTTCGGCATCACTTTTTTAGTTTTTGGGATATCATTTTACCTGGCTGGTCTGGACAGTATTCGTCTTAAAAGAAAAATTGAGAATACCCCGACATCTAAAGCGAGATCGGTCGCGATGGGTCTCGTTGAGATTTACGGTGAAGTCGTGCCCTGGAAGGAGACTTTCACGTATCCATTATCTGATGAGAAGTGCGTTTTATACTATTTTTCTGTTACAAGAAGACTTGGAAGAGGAAGGACGGTAGATCTCTGTGTGGAAAAAAAGGAGTCCCCTTTCTTTGTTAAGGACGAAACCGGCATGGTGCTTGTGGATCCCGCCGGTGCCAAGTTTGATCTAGATGCAACGCGATCATTTTATAAGAGGATTTCTAAACTTAAAGATCTCCCAGACGATATCAAAAGGGCTTTAGAACTGCGCGGAGTCGATCATGGCCTGACCGACAGCATATTTTCGAGTTATCCTTTGGATATTTATTCAGTGTATCTGTGTCCGGGCGACAGGGTCTACGTCATGGGCACGGCCACGGACAATCCCTTCGTCGCAGAGACCCGCGCGCTGAAAGGTGTTGAGGACGTGATCATCAAAAAAGGTGAACATGACAAGAACTTCTTTATCTCGCAAAAATCAGAAAGAGAGCTTTTAGCTGAACATCTATCCCTTGCCACACGTTATACGTTTGGGGGCGCAATTTTGGTCGCGATCGGGCTGCTGCTGATTATTCTGGCCATTACCCTCGGCGCGTGGTGATTCATAAATCTGGGCGAGTGGCCCGTTTGAGTGCCGCCGTAATTTCAAGTCAAATCAACATGTCCGCCGGCGATTAAGCGCCAAACTTTCTGCTTTTTCCCATGAGGTCCGCTATGATCGGCATCAGGTCCTTTCCCCGTATCCTGCCGAGGCCGCCTTTCGCAACGGACCGTTCACCAAATGTTTGTACATCGTCGGTCCTCACAGAGCTCCCATATATCAGGACCGGAACCGGGTCCCCGCTGTGGTTCTTCAGGCCGACTGGAGTTGTGTGGTCGACCCCAACAACTATTATGTCCGCGGTGTCTATGAATTTGCTCAGAATTGCGTCTGTCCGCTCTATAAGCTCTATTTTCGCCCTGGGATTGCCATCATGCCCTGCTTCATCGAATCCCTTGACGTGGAGAAGTACAAGCTCATGGTCCTCCATAAGTTTCAGCGCTGCTCTTGCCTTTGCGTCAAGGTCTGTGTTGACGCTGCCGGTTGCTCCGGGAACGTCGACCACCGTCATGCCCGCCAGCCTGCACACGCCCTTGACGAGCGCCGCGGCTGCAACGCACCCTCCCTTCATCCCAAAGTTCTCATGAAACGGCTTCAGGTTCGGCACTATTCCTCCGCCCCTTATGAGAACGTAATTTGCTGGAGGCAGGTTCTGTTTCTCCCTGTCGATGTTGAGGGGATGTTTTTTAAGAACCTCGTGAACCTTCCTTGAGAACTCGTTCAACAGCTTTGCGGTTTTCATCGCACGGTTACGCCTCACAACGTATTTTCTCACACCTCCGGCTATCATGGGATACGATGGTCCTGAGGTTTCCTCCTGTTCGAGCATTGGCTTTGAGGGCAGAGGTTTCATACCCACATCGTGCGGATCGGTATCGCTTACCTCGTGTGACAGTCCCTCTCCCTTCAGCACCAGCGTACCTCTGTGCCCGACCGTGCTCCTGAAAACGAAGCTCGCTCCGGAAAGCTTTATCTTGTTGATCGCATCGGCAAGAGGCTCGGTGCCCTGTATTCTCCCGGCCCGCCTGTCGATGATGGTCATGTTTTTGTCCACGGTTGCGAAGTTGGCCCTGAATGCAATATCGCCCGGCTTCAGCTCTATTCCGGCTCCGGCAGCCTCAAACGGTCCGCGTCCTGTATACACCTCATAAGGATCGTAGCCCAGTATGGCAAGGTGGGCGGTGTCGCTTCCAGGCGGTACACCTGGAGATATTGTGTCCATCAGCCCGCATATCCCATGCTTCGCCAGCCAGTCCATGTTAGACTTGTTCGCTATTTCAAGAGGGGTCTTGTTGGCGAGTTCGTGCACCGGACGATCAGACATTCCGTCGCATATCAGCAGGAGGGTCTTCAAGTACACACCTTCTAATGTAATGGTCTGCGGGCTCAAAAATGTTGGGGTGGTAAAGTAGAAATCAGGCAGACGATTATCTTATTTGGGGCCCGTAGCGCAGCCAGGACAGCGCGGCAGGCTTCGGTCCTCGGGAGGAAACCTGTAGGTCGAGGGTTCGAATCCCTCCGGGCCCGCTTTTCAAAAGAACCGGTAAACAGTGCAGGATGTGCCAGGAGTTGTTTTACCATATATATCCATCAAAAATAAAATAGTTCTGGGTGTTCGCATGCCAGGACGAAGAAGGCTGACGAAACGTAAAAGATCCAGGACATTCGGTCTGCTGTCGTTTACGGTCGGAGTGTTGCTGTCATTTTTGACTGGCTTCACTTTGGCAGCTTTGATGTTCCACACCGGCATGATGGGGTCTTCCGGATTGGTGTGGACTTCAGAAAACAAGTACGCGGCATCAGTTTACATCGCGGCGGTGAAGTCTGAAGGCGGCGGTGTGATAACTACGCTTGAGGTGGAGGTCGGTCCAGGACAGGGGAGAGTGCTCACCGACACGCACCCTCTTGTCGGCTTCGATTTTCAGTATGCTGACCGGACCGCGGTTAAGGTCGCTTCCAGAATCACGGGTTATGCGCTCGATGATGATGGCGAGGGTTTAAAGGGTGCTGACATAGTGTACACAGTAAAAGCGCAGGGCACGATTTACATTGATGCGATTGATGGGCCAAGCGCTGGTGCTGCGACTGCGGTGGCCACCATTGCGGCCATCGAAGGGAGGGGAGTTAGAGAAAACGTTGTCATAACCGGAACAATAAATGAGGACGGTTCAATAGGGGCTGTGGGAGGCATACTCGATAAAGCAACGGCAGCCAGCGAGAGGGGAGCAGACCTATTTTTGGTACCTGAGGGGCAGAGCACTGTTATCGTTTATCGAGAGGTTGTGCGTCAGTCCGGCCCCTGGAGATGGACAGTATATGAGCCGGTCGCCGTTAATCTCAACGAATACGCGGAAAACGCGGGCTGGGCGATGAGAATCCAGGAAGTCTCAAGAATAGAAGAGGTCTTGCCGCTGATGCTTGGATGAAATAAGTTATAATCACCTTTTGAATGCTGAGTGTATATCGGGCCGGTGGTCCAGCCTGGATAAGACACAGGCCTCCGGAGCCTGCAACACGGGTTCGAATCCCGTCCGGCCCGCTTCTGAGTTCTCCAGAAGATCTGGTTAAATTCGAGTCTGAAAAGCCGCGATTACCCTATTTTTATTTCCTTCTGCGCACGGCTATGATCCCCGCAGATGCAATTGCCGCAGCCACCACAACGCCAACGATAACCCACACGAAAATATCAGACGTAGGCGGTACATATTCGTATGAGACATTCACAGGTCCACCCAGCAGTTCTCCGATTGCCCCGGCAGCTTCGGGTCCGCTCCAGATATAAGAGTTTCCGCTCTGCCGGTATCCGGACGGCAGACTCTCCACTTTTGCGTTTTCAGGGACTTTAAGACTGAAATTAACGTTCTGTTCTGGTATGAGGTTTTCCAGAGATCCTTCCGCAACTGGCATCGGCGGGGCCCACACCACTTGGCCGTCTACAACCGGAAGCTCGAGGTATGCGTTCGCCTCCGCCTGTATCTCCGTGATATCTCCTGATTTGGTCGCACTGCCTCTAACTTCAATTCTGGATTTTCCAGAACTTCCGTTCATTGTTATCGATATGGTTGTTTCTGAAACATTCATGGAAGCGCTGAAGTTCACAGGCAGTCTCTTTTCAACGTTTTCGTTGCCCAGAACATCTCCGGAGAGAGTACAGGTGACGTGGAATCTCAGGGTTGTCCCCTGCCACGAAAACTGCGTCACGGAGAGTTCTTCTATCACAACATCCATTATCTCCTCAGGGATCTCCACAGTGGGCCCGTATCCCAGTCCCGTAAAACCGCCGAGGAGTTCAGACAGAGACTTTCCGGTTATGCCGGATGCTGCTATAAGCAAGTTTATAGCCTCCGCGTTTAACTGCAGTAACTCCTGTGGCAGCATGTCGACCGCGTCTTCGGTGAGCCGGATTTCCGTCTGGATGTCCATGGTCACCTTTTTCTCGCCGGACTTTGTGATGTTGAGTTCCATATTCGCGCTCACGATCGGAATTTTGCTCCAGTCCGCCCCCTCCATGCTGGCCTCAAGAGTAGCCTTGATGTGGCAGCGTGCGTCAGGGAGCATCTCCATATCGATGTTCAGACTGTCTATTGTTACGCCCGTCCCCATGTAGCCCTCCGATGTGGCGCTGCAGAGCGACGCTGTAAGAATGGCAGCGAGAATTGCGCACAGAATAACACGCTTCAAGATTCATCCACCAGAAGAAACTTGGTCCATTTTTTATATAAAACCATGTCCCGGCATCTTCTTATTATTCCCTGCGCAAAACCTCTAGCGGTAGCCCCGTGGGGTAGACCCGTTCAGGCGGGGCCTAACGGTCAATCCTGGCAGGCTCTGGACCTGCTGACGGCGGTTCGAATCCGCCCGGGGCTACCACATTTTCGAAGAGTATCAGGAGTACCAAGCAGCCTCTAAATCATCACAGGTTTTTGTGGATCTGCCTTTAAACTTCAACGACTATGGCTGTGTTCGTGTCAACGATCCCTTTAACCTTGTGTATTCCGCCGACTATGGTGTTGGTCAGCGTCTCCAGGTTGGGTGCCTCAACGAACACTATTATGTCATACGGCCCTGTGACGACGTGGACGGACTTTACGCCTTTCAGCGCCTTTATCTCCTTGGTGACCTGCTTTACCTTTCCTATCGCGGCGGTCACGAGAACAAATGCCTGTGTCAACTTCACACCCGTTATATCACTACACCATGATTGCTTAAAAGGTGAACTCTACTGGGATTCCTTCACCAGTATTTTTCTTTTCACCACGAGTTCTGCAGCCCTCACCACAGATCCGCCTGAACCTATGGCCCTTGCGATCTGGGACTTTGGGATGTAAACGATTATTTGATCTCCTTCTTCTTCAATTTTGGTTATCTCAACGCCAAGCATCAGCTTCAGCTTTTCTGCGGTTTCCTGGTCCACTGTGTTGCACCTTTTAAATTTTGTCAGCGCGGTTTAAAAACATGCTTGGTTCAGGCGGGGACCTCGTACTCGAGCACCGAACTCCACCTCACTCTCCCGGCTGCCAGCATGCTCTCGATTCCTGGGACGTGGGCGGCTCCAACCACCGCCACGACCTTTTTTCCATGAGAGAGCAGCGTGTCCAGCCTGGAGGCCATGTGACGGTCCCTCTCTTCGATCAGAACCTCATATATGCCTGTCGAGAATTTTTTCAGCTCTTCAAGCATCTCCTTTACCACATCATCCTCCGTCAGCCCGCGAAGCCTGCCTCCGCCTGATGGTAAAAAGCTTATGAGAAGCTGCAGCGCCAGCCTGATCTTCTCTCCCGTTCTTATCCTCTCACCGAGCCTTCGGATCGTTAGGTCCACGGGCAGGTCTATGAGCTCGATTGATGCCCCAGTTTTTTCCGCGCATTCTACCGCGGCGAGCATTTCCTCGCCCGGCATAATCCGGGTCTGTCTGGAGAACCTCATCTGCGAGAGATACATGATCCACCCCAAGAGGCTCGCGCCAGGAATTTCTTTTTTACCAGCGCCAGACCTTAGCGAGATGTACCTCAGGGGGCAGAGCTCAAGCGCAACCGTGTCCGGTTTTTCCTCCAAGATAGTGTTTTTTACGTCCCTGATGCTCTCGGGAAGAACGTGCCCCACTCCGACCAGGGTAAGTTTATCGCCGATTCTCTTTATCAAGTCCGTGCACCACAAACCCTGTATCTCAGCAGCAGGTTTTTGCCGACCCTGCGCGCGCCGAGAAACTTCAGCCTTGTTCCCTTTGCAATTCTCTCGAACCCTGCCCCGCCGACAAGAGATTTTGCCATCGCACCGCCAAGCACCACAGGAGCAACAGCGATCCTGATCTCGTCAACGAGACCTTCTTTCAGCATCTCCCAGTTCAGCATCGACCCTCCCTCGAGCAGGATTTTTTTAACACCTTTTGATTGGAGAAAATGAAGCAGCTTTTTTAAATCAACGCTTTTGTCCCCGCCGACCATCACTTCCACCCCCATTTTTCTTAAAGCGTCGACCTTGTTTTTCGGAGCGGATCTTGAGACCGCGACCAGCGTTTTAGCCGACCTGTCCAGCACCCTGGCTTCCAGCGGTATCCTGCATCTTCCATCCACCACGACCCTCATGGGGTTCTTTCCGCTCACCATCCTTACTGTCAGTGATGGGTCGTCAGAGATTATCGTGCCCGCTCCGACCATTACTGCGTCAACGCTGGCCCTGAGGCGGTGGAGCCTTTTCAGGTCTTCCTCGCACGAGAGCGCGCTGTCACCGGCCACGGTTGCGATTTTTCCGTCCACGCTCATCGCCGAGTTCAGGATCACGTACGGTCTCCGCATGATTTTTTCACCTTCCATGTGGGGCCAGGGCCGGGATTTGAACCCGGGCTGCGGGATCCACAGTCCCGAATGCTGACCGCTACACTACCCTGGCCACCGATTAAAATCCTGAAGTCTTCTATTTGAGGCTGGCGGTGCATGCAGTTCTGATGCGGGGGGCAGGATTCGAACCTGCGAACCCCTCAGGGACCAGACCCTAAATCTGGCGCCGTTGACCTGGCTTGGCTACCCCCGCTCAAGATGAATTTGATCCCGGCTAAATATAGGTCTCTGGCTTACTTTGCCCATGAATCGCGCTGCGCCATCCTTTCGTATCTGGATTTCTTCTTGGCATCTCTGTAGCAGCTCTTGCAGTAGTTTTTACCCATCGTGCGTTTGGCACAGCTTTTATGAAGTTCCACACCGCACGAGGCGCATTTCACGGCATCGGTTTCGACCAGGTTGCCGCAAACAGGGCATTCGCTCATGACATCCCCCCATTTCACGATGGTGCTTCATTCCACCTCTTTACGATTTTCATCGACTGTCGTGAATAGATTGCCCCCCACCTGAAAGATGGGCTTCAGGACTTCCAGATTGATGAAGTTTCCGTCGAATGCTTTTTCGTCGGCGTATGCGGCCACCACCTCACCAACGAACAGCGTGTGGTCTCCGACTGTTATCGAATCCGCAAGTTTGCACTCGAGGTGGGCCATGCACTCCCTGATTGCTGGAGATTTCACCTTCAGCCCGTCGAGCGCCGTGAGCCCAAACTCTTTGAACTTGTCGTGCGTTTTTCCAGAGACCTTGCCGCATTTCACCGTTTTTTCAAGCAGAGCCATGTCAGGGACGTTTATCACGAACTCCCCGGATTTTTTTATTAGCTCGTGCGAATGACGTTTCGGCGCCACGAGTATCCCGACCATGAGGGGAGATATGGAGAGGGGCACCGCCCATGCTACTGTGATGAGGTTCGGTCTTCCATTTTCTGGATCGATACAGCTGACCAGCACAACCGGCCTCGGGTACAGCAACCGATATGACTTTGAGAGCGGTATCTCCTGCTTCAATCCTTCACCAGAATAAGTTATCTCTCAGGTGTTTAATGCCTAGCGCCGATTAAGAGGGTATTTAAATCAGTAAGTCGATTCTTTTCTGATAAAAAAGAGGAGGGGGAGAAGTGACAGACAGTTCAAAAGGCATGATGGTAGTCGGCGGGATTGGGTGCATCATATGGCTGGCCGGTGGCATTACCTGCATGTTCATTGCCAGCGTCGGTGATATCATCCTTGGAATAGGCATACTCATCGCATCATTTGGCGTTATCGGACTGTGGCAGCGGACCAAGGAGTCAATAGCGATGTTTTCGTTCCTCATGAAGTTGATCGGAGGGATATTTATAATGATAGCAGGGATTCTGATTCTCGCCAATATAGGAGTTAGCGGCACAATAGCTTCCATTGGTCAGTTTATCCTCGGCATAGGACTCATATTCCTGGGACTTGTCATGAACAAACACGGATCCGGGCTCGGAGTCAGGAACATACTGGGGCAGGATCTGGTATTTCCTGCCGTGATTGCCAGTATCGCTTCAGGATGTGCGGTGATGGGAGCAGCAGTTGCTGTAACAATACCTGTCGCCGTCGTGTTTAGTGCAATCTTCCTGCTGGCAAAGTAAAGCGAGTTTCGCTCGTCTTTTTTCTTTTTCATTTTTGCCTTAGAAGGTGCCCCGGGCGGGATTTGAACCCGCGTCGCAGCCTTTCTTCGCTGGACCTCGAAAGGGCTGTATGATTGACCGGTCTACACCACCGGGGCACAATATGGATGTATCATTCTTTCTTTAAATCCAAATCTACAAGCATAACCGGTTATCGTACTTTTTCGGCTCTAGGTTTGATGCTAGGGAATGGTGGGCCCGGAGGGATTCGAACCCTCGACCACCCGGTTATGAGCTTCGCCCGGATAACCGTCGGGCGCTCTGACCGGGCTGAGCCTCCCGGCAGACCAGCTGCATACGGGCCCAGCAAGCCCACCGTGTTTTTTTCGGACCACATGCTTAAATCTGTTGAGCCTAGTGGTCTGACGTCAGCGATGAAGTTAAAACTGATACAGCATAGTTATCAGAGGTGTCTGTTTGCCGGTCAAAATACTCGCGCACGGGGACACGGATGGGATATGCTCGGCCGCTCTTGTAAAGTCCAGGTTTCCGGACGCAGAGGTGTGGTTTGCAAGGCCGGTGAGTCTCCCGCGATATCTCGCTGAAACCGAGCCCGGGACAACTGTTATCATCTGCGATGTGGCCATAAGCGAGACGCAGAAGGACGATCTGTTCAAGCGCATACGTGAGCTGGCCCAGAGGGATGAGGTGATCTATATGGACCATCACCCGCTGCCTCCTGATACCCTTAAAAAAGACGTTCCGGCAACCCAGTTCGCGCACGAGATCGGGGTGAGCACCTCAGAACTTGCTTTCAAGATATTCGTCGGAGATCCTGCTTCAGATCTGGACAGGGTTGCGCTCTGGGGTGCCATCGGAGATTACTGTGAGGAGACGGATTTCGTGCGCGACGGCCTGAGCAAGTACGACAGGCGCACGATATACATGGAGGCTGGATTGCTGAGCCAGGCGCTGGGAGATGCGGCAGGAGATTATGATTACAAAAGAGAAGTCGTTTTGAGGCTTTCTCGCGGAGAGCTGCCCACCGAAATTCCAAATATCGTGGACCGGGCGATCAAGGCCACGAAGAAGGAGTGGGAGAACTACGAGTACGTGAAGAGGAACGTGGTGAAGGAAGGAAATCTGGCAATCGTGTACGATCTCCCCTCTGGAAGCCTCGGAAAGGCTGCAATGCATGCGCTGGGCGTGGCCGGGACTGATGTGGGCGCGTGCACCAGGAGGGACGGTGACGAGATCGACATCAGCTTGAGGAGAAGAGCAGGTGCGAAGATAGATCTGAATGTATTATTGAGGCACGTGACTGCCAGGCTCGGGGGGTCCGGTGGGGGTCATGAGGGAGCGGCCGGAGCCACCATTCCGGCAGATCTTCTACCCACATTCATAGAGACGTTGAAGAGGGAAATATCTCCGGTTATCGGAAGGGAGCCGGGGCTGAGAAGATAGTGGATGGCGCCGGGGAGAGGAATCTCGATCAGCGGACCCATCCGCCGGTTCTCGAACCTCTGACCACCCGGTTGCTGCGCACGAACGTGTCGTACTTTGCGATTGAGGTTCGCTCTTCATCCACGCCCGTTATAACAGCCGGGTACTTTAGGCGAAGCAGCCCATGCTCACTTCCCTACCTACTGAGCTACCCCGGCACCAAGGGATAATTTCCGGTTTTTCCATATAAGGCATTACCGCAGGTATGGTTGTTTAACTTATTTCAGGCTCTGCATATATCCCGGTTAACCGGATTGTGCCCGGGGGCTTGATGTCGTTGAAACCAAGTCACAGTTTCATATTCGTGCACTTTCACTCATCAGTTTCAGCATAGCGTTCAGGTTCTCCCTGTTATCGAATCCTTCAACGATATGCTGAAGCTCCTCTTTTTGTTTTGATGAAAAACGCTCCGCTTCTTCGACAAGCAGGGGCATAGCTCGCACGATGTTGTCCACTATCGTTATGTCCGCTGCCCGTGCGGTCCTGGACATGGGGTTCAGGTCAACGGCGATGATTTTCTTGCCCAGTTTTTTAAGTGCTTCAGCGCGATCTCCGTCCTCAAGAGGGATAAAAACAACATCCGCTGTGGCAATGCCCCGTTGATCCACCACCCTCCTCTCACTGTGTATCTCCGGTATCCGTGTGCAGAATTTTTTCTCGGTTCCTAGCACCTCAGTGGCCCCGTGCGCCTTGAGCCACTTTTTTATCTTTTCGAGCCTTTTTTTTGTCCTGTGGAAAAGGTTGACCTCTATCCGCGCGCCTGTGAGCTTGGATAATCTCACCATCTCATCAGGAACTAAAGCAGCAGAATTGCCATTTACGGATATCACCGGCTGGTATGAGAGCAGCATAAGAGCGGCTGCGGCTTTAATGGCCCGTCTCGCCTCTTCGGAGGTTCTCTCGCCCAGCAGGTAGTCGAACGCTTCGCCCCTGCCGTGGGCTGCGAGACCTTCAGGAACAACCATTCCGGACCTGAAACCGGCCACTATCTTCTCGCGTATCCTGAGGGATTCCGCGCGGGGATGGTGCGGTGATATCTTGGGCATCATTCAATTAAACCCACGCCGGAGACAAAAGCTTTTTGAATAAGCGAATTATGAATAATTGAGACCATGAAAATAAACCCTCTGGCGGCGGTGCCGCTGTTTTTAGCGCTGCTGGCGCTTGTCGTATCTACGATGGCAGTCGGAACACCTTTCTATCTGATCGTTGTGATAGTGGGTCTGGCCGTTGCCACTGCGCTGGTCGCAATTGCAACGCTTTTCCAGTACACGAGATCTTCCACTGAGGCGAAGCAGGTCCCGGTCGAGAACTTTTCACTGTGGGCCGACGTTGGCGAGCCTGCAGCCGAGCTAAAGAGGATGGGATACGAAAACGTTGAGGCGGCGCTCAAGATAGCCGCCGCTGATCTCGGCTCGCTGGCCGCGAACGCGGAGCTTCTTGCAGCAAGGCTGGCGATGCTGATGGACAGGGAGGGCTTCGGTGAGCTGACATCAAGCAGGATCAACAGAGATGTGCAGGGTATAGCAAGCGGGATAAATTCTCTTGTGGAAAGGATGAAGAAGGCGGACGGATTTTCAGCTGATGATATCTCTCCTCTTGAGGGATACGCATCCACAGCTGACAGGGTTGCGAACAAGCTTTTTGAGTTCGAGAAGGGAAAATCTGAAATTGTTCATATCTACGTGGATCCCCTGCGCAGGGCGTCAGAGAAGCTCTCGAGGGATATTCGGGTCGCGTACGGAAACATAAAGAATTTCATTTCGAGCAAGCCGCCGCAGTGAGGTATCTGTGTGCGAAAGCCGCATGTCAACCTGGTTTTCATAGGACACGTTGATCACGGAAAATCGACCCTCATCGGAAGGATACTCATTGATCTTGGAGTTGCCTCTGAAAAGGACATTCATCCTGAGGCTGGAAGCTTTAAGTTCGCTTGGCTCATGGACAGGGAGAAGGAGGAGAGGGAGCGTGGGCTCACAATTGACATCGCATACCAAAAAATAGAAACGCAGAAGAACGTGATAACGATAATCGACGCTCCTGGGCACAGGGATTTCGTAAAGAACATGATAACCGGGGCGAGCCAGGCGGATGCTGCGGTTCTCGTGGTGGCCGCCGACGATGGAATAATGCCGCAGACCAGGGAGCACGTCGCGCTCGCGTTCACACTTGGTGTGAACCAGCTTGTCGTTGCGATAAATAAGATGGATCTGGTGGGGTACGAACAGAGAGCATACGATGAAATCAGGGAAAAGCTGGTCGCCCTGCTTTCAGGGGTTGGTTACAGAAAGGCAGAGGAGTTTCATTTTGTTCCAATATCGGCATTCCACGGCGAAGGGGTGAAATCTCGGAGCGGAAAAATGCCGTGGTACAAGGGGCCCACGCTGATAGAGGCGGTGGAGTCCATGACGGAACCGCCTAAACCAGTCGATAAACCCCTCAGGATACCGATTCAGGAGGTTTATTCGATAACCGGAGTCGGTGCTGTTCCGATAGGGAGGGTGGAGACCGGTGTGCTCAAGGTCGGAGATAAGATTGTCTTCGAACCTGCTGGAAAAACCGGAGAGGTTAAATCGATAGAGATGCATCACGAGCCGATGCAGAGGGCGGAGCCGGGAGATAATATCGGTTTCAGCGTGAGGGGGGTGGCAAAAGGGGAGATAAAAAGGGGAGATGTGGCTGGAAACCCCGACAATCCACCGATGGTTACGAAGGAGTTCACTGCTAAGATGATTGTTCTGAGCGTACCCACTGAAATAGGGGTTGGGTTTTCACCTCTCTTCCACTGCCACGCCGCTCATTCACCAGGGAGATTCGCCGAAATACTGCAGAGGATAGATCCCAGAAGCGGAGGAGTGACTGAGGAAAATCCAAAATCGCTGAAGAAGGGCGACGCCGGGCTGGTCCGTATCGTCCTCGATAAGCCCATTGTAATAGAGAGGGCCGGAGATATACCTGAACTCAGCCGTTTTGCGGTGAGACATGGAGGGCAGACGATAGCCGCAGGGATATGCACAGATCTTGTTCCCCTGAAGGGTTAGAGCTTGGGAACCTGTGGCGGCATAAGTTTGTGCCTGGTTGTCTTTTCCCTGTTGATAACGTTTTTCACCACTGCGATGTCCACTCCCGCGCATCTCGCTATTGTCAACGGTTTCAGGCCGAGGTCAAGTCCGGCGTATATTCTGTCCAGCTTTTCGTATGAGATCCCCAGCTCCTCCTCGTCGGTCTGTCCCTTCCATAACCCGGCTGTAGGTTTTTTACCGATTATGTGTCTCGGCACTCCAATGTGCTCTGCCAGCTGCAGCACCTGAGTTTTGTAAAGACATGCAATCGGAAGCAGATCGGCGCCACCGTCTCCGAACTTTGTCAGGTATCCAGCCCTTATCTCGCTCCTGTTGCCGCACCCGACCACCAGACCGTTCAGGAGGTTCGAGTAGTAATAGAGAATGGACATCCTGATCCTTGGCTTCAGATTTATGACTGGAAGTGCTTTTTCAGGCGACCTGTCTGGAATAGACCTTTTCATACACTCTATTACTGGCGATATCTCTATTGTTCTGAACCTGATCCCGAGCGAGTTTGCAACATCTCTTGCGTCCGCAACGTCGTGAGGGTCCGTAACTCCGTTTTCGGGCAGGGAGAGCCCTACCACTCTGTCTCCTCCGATGGACCTCGCCGTGAGATAGGATACCACTGTGGAGTCCACGCCTCCGCTCATACCAACCACCGCGCAGCTTGCCCCGGTGGACTCGAAGCACTTTTTTATGAATTTCACTATTTTGCCCTCAACTTGGTCCGGTTTTATCCTGAGTATTTCATTGATTCTTTCCATGGAGTTTTTTGCGGTCATTCTATCTTCCCTAAAAATGTCTTGGATAGGAGCCGAGGACCTTCAGCATGGCGGTTTTGGACTTTACACCTCGGATCGCATCCCTGACCTTGGAGTCATCCCTGTGACCCTCGAGATCGATAAAGAACAGATAGTCTCCGAGCGCTTTTTTTGAGGGGCGTGACTCTATCTTGGTCAGGTTTATCCTCCTTGAAGCGAACTCTCCGAGTATCTCATGCAGAATTCCAGGTCTGTCCGAAGCGGTGTAAAATACTATGGATGTTTTGTCCCTTCCGGTTCTGCGGCAGTCTTTTCTTGAAATTATCAGAAATCGGGTCAGGTTGGGCTCTGCGCTTTTCACTTCACGCAGGACCTTCAACCCGTATAGTCCGGCAAGCTCCTTTGGTCCGATCACGACAGCATCATCCCATCCGTTTTTCTTCAGGTTCTCGGCAGCCTTTGCGGTGCTGGTCGCCTCAACGGGTTCAGCTCCCGGCATGTTCTCTCTCAGAAAATCCCTGCACTGGGCCAGCGCCTGAGGATGGGATATAACTCTGGCCGCATTTTCGATTCTGACTCCGGGTTTTCCCAGTATAAAGTGTTTGATGCGGTAGACTATTTCTCCCGATATCATTACATTACTCCACGCGAGAGCATCCAGCGCCTCGCCAACGGACCCTTCCCTAAGGCTCTCAACCGGGATTACTCCCGCATTTACCTGTCCCATCTCAACGGCCTTGACCACGTCGGTTATGGTTGGGAGATATATCAGATCTTTTTCTTTAAATTTTCCCCTTGCGGCGAAGTAACCGTACGTGCCTTTCGGGCCGAGCACTCCGACTTTCATTCTTTTTCCCCCTCGAACCTTCTGTAGAGGTTCGTGTAGCTTCTTTTTAGCTCCTTTTCACTGAACAGCTTTTTTGCATTGTTCATAAAATCGGAGGCACATCTGGAGTCTCCGCTTGAAAATGCCAGATCCATCGCCCGGCAGGCTTCGAGGAACCTGCTCCTCACCATCCTGCTGTATATGTTGTGTACCTGTATCTCGCCGTAGACCTCTGGATTGGCTGAAAGCATGCATTTGGCCAGCTCCCGCAGTTCCGTGAACAGCGGTGTCTTCATCCTGCCGATTTTTTTGAAATCCTTGCAGGAGCCCATGGAAGCGATGTAGGCCATGATTGTAAAGTGAGTTAGTGACTGGATTATCGACATAACCCTGTCGTGTTCGTCTGCATTCGTCTCGGTTATCCTTGCCCCGTTGTCCCTGAGGAACTTTATGAATCCGCGATATCTTTTTCCGGTTTTCACGGGAACTGATATGAAGTCCTTACCGTCCACGGTGGTCGCCCCTGGCCCGAAGAGTGGATGAATCGATGCAAGCTCGGCCCGGACGTTCATGTTTTTCATGGTGTCCACCACTTCGCTTTTCACCGAGGAGATGTCCATTATCAACGGGTTCTTTTTAACGATCCCGGACACTTTCTTCACCATTCCAGGAGTTTCGGACACGGGGACCGCAATGAGGACAACATCCGCTTTCATGACCGCTTTTTCCAATGTGGATGCAGAAATATTCAGTTCACGCGCGACGCTCTCAGCGGTGCTCCTGTTGATATCCGATACTGTAACCTCTCCCAGTTTTTTCATCAGGCGCGCGAACCATGTGCCCATGGATCCGGCGCCTATCACCGCCACTTTCATACAGGTAGCCTCCTGAGCTCCCTTTCGACAGCCGTCCTCATAATCTCAACTGGTGCCTTTTTTCCAGTCCATATCTCATATGATAGAGCTCCCTGGTAAACGAGCATCTTCTCTCCGGGTATCGTCCTAGCCCCGGCCTTTCTGGCCTCCATCAACAGCCTTGTCATCCTCGGCTTGTAAACTATATCGAACACCACAGATTCCCTAGGAATCATTTTGGAAGTGAGAATGGTTCGGCCCGAGTCAGGATACATGCCCACCGATGTTGCGTTTATTATCACGTCTGATTTCATCGAGATCATGCCGAGGGTCTTTTTGTTCAGCCCGGAAACCTGCACGTGTTTTCCCGTTTTATCCTCTATTTCCGCTGCCAGAGATTTCGCGCGCGGAACGGTCCTGTTTGCAATTGTTAACTCCGCGCCGGATTTTATGAGCGAGAACGCTATTGCCTTAGCGGCACCGCCAGCTCCGAGCAGAAGCACGTTCTTCGATCGCGGGTTTATCCCTGATTCCATAAGCGCCATGATGGCTCCATCTCCGTCTGTATTGAATCCCGTCAGCTTACCACTGCAGTTCTTTATAGTGTTAACCGCTCCAGTGACTCTGGCGGATTTATCTAGTTCGTCGAGCAGCTTTACTATTGTCACTTTATACGGTATTGTGACGTTGGCACCTGATATCCCCAGCGCCCGCATTCCGGCAACGGCATCAGGAAGCATTCCGGGAGGAACGTTCAGGGAAACGTATATGTAGTCCAGTCCAGTTGCTTCAAAGGCCGAATTTTGCATTGCGGGTGACGGGCTGTATTTTACTGGATGACCGATCAACACAAAGAGCTTCGATGGGTTCATCACCTGACCTCCAGCCTCCTCAGCACCCGCACCCATTCAACCGCGGTTTTCAGATCGAGCTGACCCGGAGCTGTCGGCCTCCCCACGCCAGCATATGTCCATGGAGATCCCAGGACCAGGCTTGTGTATCTTGTCAATCTGCCTTCTTTTCCCATAGCGAATGCCACGGATGGTACTGGCCCCCTGGCCTCCAGAATAAATTCGAGCATCCTGAACGCATCTTCCTTCGACTCCGCATTCGTGACGATTTTTGCGATGTCGCACTTCTCTTGAACCATTTTATTGAGCACAGATCTGAGCATGCTGATGTCCGGCGTACCTGAAAAGTTGTGGTATGAGAGAAGTACGGATGTGCGCGACTGTTTTGCTTTTTTAATGGCTTTCCTAAGGATACCGCCCGGCGTTGATATTTCGAGGTCTATACACGCCGGAGAAAGTTCCAGTGAATCCAGGATCATGCCCACTCTCTCGTCCTCGCTACCAGAAAAGTCGCCACCCTCCCGTCTCGGGCGGTTTGTTATAATTGCCGGCATTTTTCCAGGCATGAGATCTTCCAGCTTTCCCCTTATCAGATCGATTCTCATCTCCGCAATATCTGCGCCAGTCCGTTCAGCGATTTTCAGGGACCTTTTCACGTCGGATACTTCACCTGCCACCGAGGCGCATACGGCAGGTGTCCTTACAGTATGTTTCCCGATTTTTACTGTATTCATTCCGTTTCATCTCTCAACAAGTTTTTCATCCACTTTAGTCCCGAAGTGTCTGCCTGCATTCTCGACCCGCAACAGAACTTTGTCCCCTCTCTTTAATCTGGATACGGAAATCGGGCTTCCATCAGAGCTTACGAGGTTCACCGTTTCAGCGTTCTGCAGCATGATCCTGTAAGTTTCTCCTTTTGATTCCGCCTCAACAAGAACCATCGGTCTTCTCTCTATTTTGACTCTTCCAACTGTTGCGGGCCTGCCTTCACCGGAGCGGTTTACTATCAGCACTTCATCTCCAGATTTTAGCTCTGAGAGGTACTTGGTTTTACCTCCGGGCAGCAAAACGTATGCATGAACTGCCCCGGCGTTTACTCTGAACGGGCGTGGCTCCACGAACTCAGATGGGAGCGTTTCCGAGTGCACCAGAAAAAGTCCGTTCGCCTGGCTGCCCACCAGCATGCCCTCTCCGACCTCCATTATTGTGGTAGTGTCAATGCACGCCCTGTCACCGGACCCCACCTGTTTTACCAGTGTCACTCTCGCAGGGATAAGATCCAGATTCTCGAAATCGCAGCGGTCCAGCACTTCGCGGACTTTGGCTATCTCCCTTGTCCCCTTGTCTCTGGGATCGAGGGCCACCCCATCTGTCCCGATTTCCAGCGTCTCAACCGCCACCTTTGCATCCTCCGCGTTTTTCACCCCGGCCAGAATCATGTTTTTCGATTTCTGAAATTCCGCGATCAGGTTTTCGAGGGGTATCACCTTCCACCCTGGTGTTGCGACCACCAGAAAGTCAGCCATCCTGCCGAGTTCGGCTGCCATCCTCTCTCCGGATTTATCTGCAACCGTCAAGAACAGGGCTACTTTTTTACCACCGCGTTTTATCTCTCTCAGCTTTTTCTTCACGGCATCACGGGAAATGCTCTCAGACCTTATGGCCACCATGCTCTGTCCGCCGCTCTCTCCGGTCGAGACCACGTTAATGGCTCCAAGCTTCAGGACTTTTTCAACCTCATCAGGCCTGACAACGACAGCATCGGCACCAGCTTCTATTGCGGAAAGGATGAATGGTTTTTTTTCTTCCCATTGACCTTCCCAGTCCGCAATGACCCACAGTAATTTGGACAAAGACTCACCTTTTAAGGATGCGTGCCGCCTTTTCAGCCGTGGCACCCTCGTGGACTATCATAGAAAGAGCTCTGGTCATTGTAGTCGGGTCTCTGTGCTGGAAAATGTTTCTCCCTATGGATATGCCAACCGCTCCAGCTTCCATGGCTTCGTGAGCCATGATGAGAACGTCCATGTCAGTTTTCATCTTAGGTCCTCCGGCTATCACCACTGGTACCGGGCAGCCCCTCACGACTTTTCTGAATGACTGGACGCTGCCGGTGTAAACGGTTTTGACTATGTCGGCACCGAGCTCTGCTCCAACCCTAGCGGCGTGTGCCACAAGATCTGGGTCATGTGAATTCTTTATTTTAGGTCCGCGCGGGTACATCATCGCAAACAGCGGCATTCCCCATCTGGCGCATGCCTCGGCTGTTTTCCCCAGCTGTTCGAGCTGCTCGTTTTCGTTTTGTGATCCGAGATTCACGTGGACCGAGATGCCGTCCGCACCGAGCGATATGGCCTCCTCGACGCTTCCGATGAGGGTCTTGCTTTCAGGATCTGGGCCCAGCAGAGTGCTGCCGGAGAGATGTATCAGGAGACCAATGTCCTTGCCGTATCCTCTGTGCCCAGCTCTCACTATGCCCTTGTGCACAACAACCGCGTTGGCCCCTCCCTCGGCCACCCTGTTTATGGTCTTTGTCATGTCCTCTATCCCGGGTATTGGCCCCATCGAAAGTCCGTGATCCACCGGAACTATCACTGTGTGTCTGGTCTTTCTGTCAATTATTCTCTCAAGCCTTATTCGCTTTCCAACGTCTGACACCTGTTACTCACCTTTTTGTGGTAGGTCTCCAGCCCATTTAACACCATCGCCACGCTACTTGTGAATTGATAAGCAGGCATTATTTATTAAATTTGGATGGTGGCATGCCAGATCTCGTGATAAGGGACGCCAGGATGGTACTTCCTGAGGGCATAGTGAGAGGAGAGGTATCTGTGGTTGAGGGCAGGATCCATGAGGTCGCTCTCACCGGCATACCCCGTGGTGAGGTGGAGATACGTGCCAACGGCAAGCTGGTTATCCCTGGTGTGGTGGACGGACACACGCACTTTTACAACAGAAAGTACGTCTACAGGGAAAACTTCAGGAGCGGGAGCATCGCGGCAGTGGCGGGAGGCGTTACCACGGTCGCCGTGTCTCTGCTTGATGATCCCATCAACACGGTGACGGCTGCGAAGAAGATCATACTCACCGGTGAGAATAACTCCGTGATCGATTTCATGCTGCATGCCGGGGGCCTGACTCCATCATCAATTAAAAACGTTGTGAAGCTGGTGTCTCTTGGAATAACCTCTCTGAAAGTTTCAAACTGCCGCCCCTATCCATCTACCTATGATGGAATCGAGCGGCTGATGAGCCTGGCGGAAAAGCTGAACTCACTGGTGGTCGCGTATCCCGAGGATGCAGAAACCCTCTCGGAGCTGAGAAAAAAGCTCATAGAGGAGCACAAGACAGATCTGCTGTCCTATGTTCAGGGACATCCGCCTGAGGCCGAGGAGAGAGGGCTGAGCAAAATCGCTGAGATAGCCCACAGAACAGGGTGCCGGGTCCACATTGCCCCGGTTACTACCGAAATAGGGTGTGAAAAGGTTTCAAAGTTAAAGAGTAAAAAGTACCCGCTTACCGCAGAGACGTGCCCCCACTATCTGATTTTTACAGTTGACGACCTGAAAAAGCTGGGGGCAGAGCTGAAGGTGACTCCTCCGATAAGGACGCACAAGGACCTTTCCAGCTTGTGGGAGGCAATCAACAGCGGCCTGGTGGACATAGTTACAAGCGGGCATGCGCCAACAACGAAGGGAGAGAAAGACTCTGGAAAAGTGTATGCGTGGGGCAGTCCTTCAGGCATACCGAGCCTGGAAACACTGCTTCCAGTCATGCTCAGCGAGGGCGCGGTGAAGGGAAGGATATCCCTCGAAAAGCTTGTAACTCTGCTCTGCTCAAAGCCAGCGCAGATTTTCGGGCTTTATCCGATGAAGGGAGTCATTAGAAGTGGGTCTGATGCGGACATTGTGATTGTAGATACGGCGGCTGAGATCAAGGTTAGGGCTGAGGACATGCACTATGCCGTTAATTGGACTCCTTATGAGGGAATGAAGCTGCGAGGGAAACCGGTTACCACTATATCGAGGGGCGAGGTTCTGATGGAGGACGGCGTTCTCGACTGTAAAAGGGCAAAGGGCAGATTTCTCGGAAAGAAGTCATCTGAACCTGAAGCCTGATCGAGGATCAATCATTTTTTGGTTCTTGCGCTGAATTCGTGGATGGCTCTGGCAATTTCGGCAACCTCGTCTGGAGAGCTCGAGATGATGGGGCACCACAGGTTTTCCGTTAACACGGTTTTTCCCCGACCGATGATCCACCCGAGAACCGGTTTTTTTACCTTATTGTCCATCCTGCATATATCGTCAATCCTCAGGGTTGAGCGCTCCAGACTTAACGCGAATATCACGGCGTCGATCTCCGGTCTCTGGGATATCTCCTTGACGACGTGTTTAATCGCGTTCGGGTCCGCCCCCACAGTGAAAGCTCCGGATTCGCTTACCACACCGTGCTTTGATATCTTTTTTAATGCCTCGGCTGATGGAGCCACCATCTGAAGCCCCTCCCCAACGAGCTTTCTCTTCAAAATTCCCACAGCTCCCGGAGCGTTGGTAACAACGGCGATCCTGTTGCCATCCATGCGGGCATTAAGAAGGACTGCAGCTACCCTCAGCAGCGTTTCGCTTTCTTCTGTTTGAATCGCTCCGATCTGTTTAATGGCGGACATGATGATCCGGTCCCCGCTGCCGGTGTAAAGTGTTATGAGAGGTTTTACAGCCGCGGCTTTTTTCATCGCTTCGAGCATCCCCCTGTTAATTAGTGTATCAGATATCTGAATGCAGATGACCTCGGTCTCCCTATCAGATACAAGATATCTGATAACCTCTTTGTAAATTTCCACATCTGAACTGCCCATGCAAAGGAATTTTCCCAGCGATATTCTCCTCTCCTCTGAGGCGGCGAGTATTGAATAGCCGAGTGATGGGTCCTGACATATTACTGATATGCCTTTTCGTCCGATATTTTGGCCTTCACATGACAGGATTGGCAGATCCGACCATCCGTTACCTACTCCAGGGTCAGCTCCTGGCCCCACTGGAACAATTCCTTTCCTGTGGACCAGTTCTTTTATGTGAGCTGCGGTTTCTTCTGACAGGTCTCCCATGATCAGCATGTATTCCGCGTTTTTTGGTCTTATGAGCCCCACTTGATTTAAGAGCATCTTTTCAGGGAGCACGGTTATCAAAAGGTCAGCTTTTGGTATTCTTTCCTTACCGGTAGTTTCGACAACGGTAACTCTTTCCAGACCGGAAACATTTTTTTTCAGAGTTGTGAAGAGTCTTGAATACAGCTCCAGTTCTCCCTTGAGTCCTGAGCACCCGACAACAGTTATTGATGATGGGCTGAACAGACGATCTACACCTGTCATTTTCTCCCGTTCTCCCGAAGAGTTATTCTGGCATCTACCGCGATTGACTGCCCGGTCTCACCAATTATGAATAGGGGATCTATCACAGCCTCTTTTATGTGGTCGGTTTCGCTGACGAGATCTCCGATTTTGACAATGGCGTTGGCCACCGATCTGAGCTCACAAAAGTGCTTGTCTCCCAGTCCTTTGGCAAGCCGGTACGCTTTAGTTTCCTTTACCATGTCAAGCGCTTCACCCTCGCTTAGAGGGGCCAGTCTGAAGGCGAAGTCGTCAAGCGATTCCGTCCAAACCCCTTTGAGCCCGAACATAACAACCGCTCCGTACCTCTCGTGATTCCATGCGCGTATGATCGCCTCATGTTTCGGGAAGAGATGTTCCTCCACAGCAATGCCCAATATCTGTATTCCAGGAACGGCTGAACGGACCGACCTTGTAATGCTTTCAAATACGTGCCTGAGCTCGATTTCGGAGCCAACACCGGTTTTGACACCGCCAACCTCAGCTTTCGATGACAGGTCTCGGGAGACCACTTTAAGAACAACTGGGTACTTCATGTTTTTTGCAGCGATGATCGCTTCATCAATGTTTTTGACAAATTCCGTCCTGTTTACGGGAATTCCGATTAAAAAAAGAACCTGCTTGGCATCATGGTAAAGCAGAGCATTATAACCGCTTCTTCTGGCAGAAGAAATTATTTCGATTGCTTTTTTCATTTCTTGAGCCATCCGTTCACCTAAAATTTCTTTAAAAATAGTGTTTGTACCTATAAAATATTTCCTATCTAAAAGACGGATTTGAAGACCTCATGGTGTTTTTGTGCGTCCTCCGTATCGCATGGCTATATTGCATGCCCCCTCAGATGAAACCGCGCATGGTCCTACTGGGCGTTCAGGCGTACAGGTTTTGTTGAAAAGCGGACATTCCCATGGATATATGATCCCTCTGAGGACCTCTCCGCACCTGCATCCTTCGGGCAACCAGTCCTTGTCCGTCTTTTCGATTTCAAATTTTTTTTCTGCGTCCAGCCCTGAGTACTTTTCCTTGATTTCGAGCGCGGAGTCAGGTATCTTTGGAAAGCCCCTCCAGCTTTTGTCGGAAGTCCTAAACACTCTTTGGATGGTATCGAGCGCCACCTGATTTCCCTCTCTTCTGACAGATCTCGTGTACTCTATTTCGACACAGTGCCGTTTTTCGTTGAGCTGTTTTATGATTATCAGCACTCCAAGCAGCACGTCAACCGGTTCAAACCCTGCTATTACCTGAGGCACCCCGTATCGATGCGATATTGGTTCGTACGGCTTGGATCCTATGATGGTGGAGACGTGGCCCGGGCATATGAACCCGTCTATCTTTGTTTCACCGAGCCTCATCAGGAAATCCATTGCTGGAGGTATAAGCAGGTGGGAGACCAGCACGCTGAAGTTCTCCGGAGTTTCTGAGAGAATTGTTGCCGCTGTGGAAGGCGCGGTGGTCTCAAAGCCAACTGCCATGTGCACAACTTCCTTCTCGGGATTATTTCTCGCGATCTCCACCGCATCTGATATGCTATATACCACCCTCACGTCCCCACCCTCACTTCTCGTGTCTGAGAGAGATCCGTTTGTTCCAGGAACGCGCAGCATATCCCCAAAGGTCGTTACGATTATTCCTCTTCGGGCAAGCTCCATTGCCTCATCTATTTTTCCAACCGGAGTGCAGCACACTGGACATCCGGGTCCGCTTATAACTTCAATGCTCTCAGGCAGGATATCTCTAAGTCCGTACATGGCTATTGTACGCTCGTGTGAGCCGCAAACGTGCATTATCTTTATCCTGCGTTCAGGAGCAAGTTCCTTTATGGCCTTAGTTATTTTTTCAGCTATTTTTCTATCGCGGTACTTTTTTATCGTTTCCTCTGCCATGACCCCTACCCAAAATCATTTTAATGAATCCGACTACCTATAAGAACGGTGAGTTATTGAGGCTTTTAGCGGTGGCAGACCTTCATGGGGACCCAAACGCCGAGGGCAGATTTCTAAAGGCAATTGGCGGGGGATACGACTGTGCGGTCATAATCGGAGACCTGACGCAGTTCGGCCCTCCGGAGGTTATCGAGAACATGCTGGAACAGGTAAAGTCCACCGGAGTGCCGACCTTTGTGGTTCCAGGAAACTGTGATCCTAAACAGATAGTTCAGGTTCTAGAAAAGTTTGGCGTGAACCTGCACAGAAAGTGCGAGAGGTTCGGAGGCTTTAACGTGATGGGGCTGGGAGGATCCAACCTTACGCCCTTCAACACACCATTTGAGCTGACCGAGGCCGAGATAGCAGAGGAGCTGGAATCCATGTCATGTAGCACACCTCAAAAAATTGTTCTGGTAACCCATGCGCCCCCCTACGGAACCAAGGTGGACGAGATAAAGGCGGGGACCCATGTTGGCAGCAAAAGCATCCGTTCGTATATTGAAAACGTTCAGCCCGTGCTTGCGCTGTGCGCTCATGTTCACGAGGCGAGAGGGATTGACACCATAGGCATGACCGTGGTAGTCAACCCAGGCCCAGCAACCATGGGATACGCCGCCGACATCTCAATTTCTGAAGATGGAAAGGTGGTACCCAATCTGATTGAAATCTGAGCAGCGGGTTCCCCAGCAGACCAAAACGCGAGCATTCATGTAGCCTACCGGCCTTCCGTTTTTTTGAGGCTCACATCAAGTGCAATGTGGTAACATCTTGTGGCATATGATCTTATTTTTCTGGCTGACTCGAGCTTCAGGGTGAATCCCATTTTAGACGCTTTCGATGAGAGAAATCTCAGAGAGGGTCCGAATACGTCGGGTTCTTCTCCGAAGTCATAAAAGTGCAGAGTCCCGCCCTCATATTTGAGAGCCTTGATCGCATGGCTTACAAAGTCGTGAGAGAACTCTGGAAGCGGCATAAGCACGCGATCCGCTATACCTGCGAGTCTATTTTCAATCACCTCCGTTGCATCTCCGAGTATTGGAACCACCCTGTCACCGACCTTGTTAATGCGGATGTTCTCACACATATACTGGAAAGCGTCCGGGTTTTTGTCGATTGAATAGACAACAGAAGGACTGCTTTTTTTTGCGATTACTATGGAGTAACAGCCTACCCCGGCAAACATGTTTGTGATTGCCTCTCCGGGCTTCACGAGCGTCGCTATGCGTAGTCTTTCCCAGCTGAGTCTCGGCGAGAAATACGCTTTGGCAAGGTCAACTTTGAAAGTGCATCCGTTTTCCCTGTATGTGGTCTCGGTTCTTGGGTCTCCAGCGATTACCTCCAGCCCTCTGGTTCTGAATTCGCCAGCCACCGGAGTGTTCTGGTTGAGGACCGTCCTCACATTTTTGTGCAATTTGAGAAGGGAAGCACCGATTTCGTGTTTCCAAGGCGACAACTCGTCAGGTATTTTAACGACCGCTATCTCTCCGACTATATCAAATGCCCTGAGCTTTTTCAGTCCTTCATCCGGAATTTTCCCCTTGAGGATTTCGCGAAGGCTCTTCGGCATGTTATCCACATCATATTCACCGCGGTGAGAAAAGAGCTTGTCTTATACCATTTCCCTCCGTTTGGCAAGCCATACAGCCGCTACGAGAAAAACTATCGCATAAAACGCGAGAACGGCGAAGCTGACTCCAGGGTCCTGGCTGGCGCGTATCATCCCGGAAATCCAACGTCCTCCTCCATATACTCCTCCCGCAAGCTCATTGAGAGGTATTCCGTATGTTGAAGCCAAAGAGTCACCCGCCCTGTCAGGCATGAACCACGGGTCGTAGCCTGCGTAGGACAGAGTACCGGAGATTATCGAAAAGACAACCATGTACGTGAGAAGCGTCGCGATGGTTGCGCCCATACCTCCTTTTAGAGCGGAGCTGAACAGAAATGCGAGGCTTATCACCATGCATCCCAACACAAGCGCTATTGCGAGTGATCCCAGCACCCCAACTGGTATGCGTCCGTAGAACGCCAGAGTCGATGAGGCAGATATCAGGTATGCTGTGAGTATTATTGAGGATGTTGCGATTAGACAGGCGATGTATTTCCCAACCACTATCGTCGTCTTCTTCACAGGATTCGGAAAAAGAATGTATCCGGTTTTTTGCTCGTATTCAGACGCTATGGCATCTCCGGAAAAGAAGACCGCGCCTATTACCGCAAGAGCACTCATGGAGGTTGTAAAAATAGAGAAGACCTCAGCTCCGTATCTGTCGATGAACATGCTCGGGATGTTCATCCTTGCCGGGATGTCAAGACCGTGATAGAGGCCTATCATGAGCGCTACAGCAAGAACAGTGATGCCGAGTGCACCGTAGAAGCGTCGCCTCCGGACCTGTTTCAGAAGTTCGTATTTTACCACTGTTTTCAACTTTTTCAGCTCGCTCATGCAGAAACCTCCGTGAGTTTCAGGTAGGCCCTTTCTACAGACCTGTACTTTTTTATGAGCCCTGAAACCGTATCGAACGCTTTTAGCCTTCCCTGGTCAATGATCGCGATTTTGGTGCACATCTGTACGGCCTCGCCTATCAGATGGGATGAGAGAAATACTGTTTTTCTCTTTCTGTACTTTCTTATAATGTCCCTAAACTCCTTCATCCCTCTTGGGTCGAGCCCCAGGGATGGCTCGTCGAGTATAAGCACCTTGGGATCATGAAGGAGTGCCTGGGCAAGCGCAAGTCTCTGTTTCATTCCTCTTGAGAACTTTCCTACCTTTACTTCCGACCACCTCTCCAGCCCGACGATGGAGAGGATGGCACTTTTGCTCTCATCTATCGTTTTGGGATCCATTCCTCTGAGCCTGCCGAGGTAGCTGAGTATCTCAGTTGGTTTGAGATATGGGTAGAACTCTGGCGTTTCTATCATGGCCCCAATATTTAAAAGAGCCTTTTCCCTCTCTGCTACCACATCAAACCCGAGCACCTTTGCAGTCCCGCTGCTTGGAGTTATGAGCCCGCAGAGGATTTTCATTATCGTGGTCTTTCCGGCTCCGTTCGGTCCCAGCAGGGCGACATCATCGTTCTCGCCGATTTTGAGGTTAAAGTCTTCAAGTGCCGGAAATCCGTTGTAGTATCTCGTGAGTCCTTTCATCTCGATAGAATATTTCACGCGTTCACCGCCCATTATTGTCCGCCTTTTAAAATAATTCTATGGTATTATTTCGCACCCGTTGTACCGGGTGTAGGCAAAATCACCCTGTTTTACCGCCCCTCTGTGAATTAGCGATCTTATCCTCGGCAATTCATCTTTCACAGCGTCTATCAAATTTTTCACGGTGCTGCACACAATTTTATACTCTTCAGCGTCCCATCTCTTCATCACGTTCGCGTACAAGCATCTCCCACCGCATATCTCCATAATATCGCAAGAAGTGCAGGGGGCCCCGACCGGCACCTTTTTAAGTTTGAGCGGGTCCCCTCTGCCTATGTGGCCGAGATAGTACTTTTTCATCCCCCACATAGCAGGGCATGGGATTATGTGTCCGTCGGTCTGGATTGCGTAGTTTACCCATCCGGCCCCGCATCTGAGTCCTGACGTTTCTCCTTTCAGTAGAGACTCTGCGATTCCAAGAAGAGGATAGATCTTAAGCACAGTGTTATCCTCTTCCATGAGTTCTACCCAGCGTCTGACAAGTTTTCTTACTCCGGGGTTGTAAGTTTTCTCAACCCAGGTTTTGAAGCTTCTCCGCCCGTAGTCTTTCCAGAAGCCAGCGTTCAGCTGCCAGTGCACTGAGGAGAATTTTATCTCCTCGTTATCGATGATCCATCCGACCTGCCGGTATATGTCAGCCGGCTCCATCACGGTCATTCTTGCGATGAGTTCCCCTCTGAATCCATTCTCAACTGCCCAGCGGACGTTGTCGATGACGTTTCTGAATGTCCCGTTTCCCCGGTTCAGATCCGTCTGGTTTTCGTCGCCGTCAATGGAGACCGCCAATGTGTGCAGCCTTGAGATGTATTCCGGGCGTAAATTTTTCAGGAGCGTTCCATTTGTCTGTACAATGAATGCATTGGTCACAACCGAGTCCATTATCTTCATCATAAGGTCGGCTCTGAGAAGAGGTTCACCTCCGTAGAATATCACCGCTGGTTCTGGATCCTTTTCCAGAAATTTTTTAAGGGAATAAATGTCGTAAGAGACCTCTTCCGGAAGATTGTGGTCTATCTCCTCGGAGGGCTGTGAAAAATCCTCCGATGACTCTCCGTGGCAGTATCTGCACTCTAGATTGCACCTGGTGGTGAGCATCACGTGGAAGAACACCAATTTCACCGGAGTGAGTTTACGTAGTCAAGCCAGCGCTCATACCGTTTTTCTCTTCCGCGAACGGCGTTGAAGAATATGCGCTGTATCCTCTCAGTTATGGGACCGCGATTTCCGCTACCGATTTTTCTGCCATTTACCTCTCTTATTGGAGTAACCTCAGCCGCGGTCCCGGTGAAAAAGGCTTCGTCAGCATCGTATATCTCATCAGGTTTAAAGTCCCTCTCCATCACCTCTATTTTTTCATCATGCGCGATTTTCATGACAGAATCCCTGGTGATTCCCGAAAGAGCACCGGCTGATGTCGGTGGCGTGATGAGTTTATTTTTTTTCACGATGAAAAGGTTCTCTCCAGGCCCCTCCGCGACGTATCCCTCAACGTTGAGCAGTATTGCCTCGTCGTACCCGGAGCTGAGGGCGTCAACCTTTGCCAGTATGGAGTTAGCATAGTTTGCAACGAGTTTAGCATGCGGCGGAAGTATCTTAGGGTGTATTCTTATCCAGGGAGATATCTTTGCCCTCACTCCCTTTTCCAGTCCTTCCTCGCCGAGGTAGGTTCCCCAGGGCCAGACCGCAACCGCAAAGTTGACCGGAGCTCCCTCAGGATTAAGCCCCATTACCCCGTAGCCATAAAATACGATCGGACGTATATAACACTCTTCTATATCATTGGCCCTTATGGTGTTCTTTATGGCGGAGATTATATTCTCCTCTGAGTACGGTATCTTCATTCCAACCAGCTTTGCTGAGTTTTCAAGACGCTTGACGTGTTCCTTAAGTCGAAATACCGCGGGCCCTTTTGGCGTCCTGTAGCACCGTATTCCCTCAAAAACTCCCATCCCGTAGTGAAGCGTGTGCGTGAGCACGTGCACGGTGGCTTTTTTCCACGGCACGAGCTTCCCATTCATCCATATGTATTTTGTGGGAGTCAGTGACATCTCGCTCAGAACAAGATTTTTCGAGTAAACTTATAACGATATCCAAAGCGCTATTTCGGCAGATATCACCGCTTCACGATCCTGTAGAATAGTTCCTGCGGGTCTGGCACTTCCGCACCGATTTTTGAGAAATATCTCACCAGGTTTTCCAGGTCTCTTCTCAGGTGCTCCTCGGCCATCTGGCTGCCACGGTCGATGCCCATTGAAAGATCTATTATCACCGGTTCAGGTGTCAGAAGCACGTTGTACTCGCTCAGGTCAGAGTGGACCAGCTTTGCTTTCAGGTACAGATTTTCAACGGCCTCCAATATTGTCTCGAATGTTTTTGCCGGGTCATTGGGCCTCGTATCCTTCATCCTTGGGTATGGAACACCGTCCTCTCCGATGAACTCCATAGCCAGAATGTTGTTTTCACAGTCAAGCGGGCGGGGAACAGGAACTCCAGCTTCTTTGGCCCTCTGAAGATTTTTGAACTCGCGGGATGCCCATATGTGCACTATCTCTCTTCTGTCAGAGGGAACGTATCTGTACCTGGGATCGGCCGTGAGATACCTGCGCATGCTTTTGAAGTTTGACGTTGCAACGCGATATATTTTAACGGCCACGTAATTCCCCGACCTGTCGAGGGCGCAGAATATGTTTGACTCCTTTCCTGTGGAAACCGCACCGTAGAATATGTCCATCACTCCGCGGTTTATCATGCGGTAAATCGAGAGCAACGTCGCGCTGTCAAAGACCCGCTCCATTATCTTTAATATCTCGGAATCCTTCTCAAGTCGCTCAAGCTTGTGTTGGTTGAGCTTTTTCAGGAAAGATTCCAAGTCCGTGGGCATTCTCTACTCCCAGAGCTTTTCCTTTCTCAGCCACTCCACCTGAGTAGAGGTGTATCTGTGGATGATGTCTCCTCGCTCATCTCCCTGTACGGGCCAAGGTCTCACCACGACCACATCTCCTTCCCGTACCCACATTCTTTTCCTTATCTTTCCTGGGATCCTGCAGTTCCTGACTCTCCCGTCTCTGCATCTGACCCTGAGTCTGTCGAACCCGAACATCTGTTCAACCATCCCGAGAACCTCATTTTTCTGTGGCACCCTAGTGCGGGACGTGTCCTCGGGGGTCTGGTTTTTTGGCATCTACCTCCTCCTTTTTATGAGATGGTTCACGCCGCTGAGCAGAGCCTGAACGCTGGCCATTATTATATCCCCGCTTGTCCCTCTGGCTGTGACAATGGTCTTTCCATCAGTGAGCTTGACCACCACGCTTACGAGCGAGTTGGTCCCTCCGGATATGGCATCCACGTGGTATTCAACCAGCCGTATGTGTGCCATATCCTCGACCACCTTTCTTATCGCATTCATAGCGGCGTCTACCGGTCCAACGCCGATTCCTGACTCAATTACCTCTTTATCCCCGAACTTCACCCTGACCGAAGACGTCGGGGTCAGCTTGTTCCCGCTGACCACAGTTAGCTCTTCAAGTTTTACCACGTCCTCCGCCCTGTGCCCCATGACCTCATCGGCTATGGCGCCAAGCTCGGCATCAGTGACCAGTTTCCCCCGATCCCCGAGTCTTTTCACCTGGATCAATATTTCTTCAAGCTGTTTTTTTGTCGGCCTGAGTCCCATGCGTCTCAGCTCGCTTTCTATGGCGTGGCTCCCCGCATGTTTTCCGAATACTATCTTTCTGTGGTGCCCAACTGTTTCGGGAGAGATGGGTTCGTAGGTGGATGGATGCGCAAGCACTCCGTGTGAGTGAACTCCCGCGCCGTGTGTGAACGCGTTTTCCCCGACCACGGCCTTGTTCGGTGGAACGGGTATCCCTGTCAAACGCTCCACTAGTTTTGATGTGTCATACAGCCTGTTGAGCTTTATATTTGTTTTGAAGTTGTGCAGCTTTGAAAGCGCGAGGACGACTTCCTCAAGCGCGGCGTTCCCCCCTCGTTCTCCCAGCCCGTTTACGGCAACGTGCACCTCTCTCGCCCCGCCGATTACGGCCTCCACCGTGTTCGCGGTCGCCATCCCAAAGTCGTCGTGGCAGTGCACCGCCACCGGCACTCCCATCTTCGACATTTCAGAGAACAGTGATCTGGACCTTTCAGGCGTGAGCACCCCGACGGTATCGCAGAGGCATACCCTGTTTGCTCCTTTTTTCACGCCCTCCTTCAGAAAGCCCTTCAGAAAGGCCATGCTGGCGCGACTTGCATCCTCCGCTGACAGCTCCACCTTGAGTCCGTGTTTCATTGCGTGTTGCATGGCTTCCATCGCCATCTTTACCACCTGCTCCCTCTTTTTTCCGAGTTTGTACCTGATGTGCATGTCGGAGACAGGAACAACAAGGTGGACGCTATCGACTTCGCATTCGATAGCGGCGTCCACGTCTTCTTTGAGGGCCCTTACAAAGCTGCATATCTCCGCATCCAGCCCTTCCCTTGAGATGAGCTTTATGGCTTTTCTCTCGCCTTCAGAGGTTATCGCGCTCCCGGCCTCAATTATATCAACCCCAAGCTCGTCCAGTGACCTGGCTATGTCTAGCTTTCTGTCCGGCGTGAGGGAGACCCCGGGCGTCTGTTCACCATCGCGCAGGGTGGTGTCGAGCACACTCACTCTGTCAGCCATATTATCACCCTTAATCATTAGAAAGGGAGAGTTATTAATTAATGGCTACTAGTACCATCAGGGGAGCGTATGCCTGAAGAGGTTTACGTCAGTGATTTTATAAAAGCTGCAGGCAGAGGCATCCATCTCCCAAAGCGCGTGAGCATATTCGACACGACCCTAAGGGATGGGGAGCAGACTCCAGGAGTGTCTCTTACTCCGGAGCAAAAGCTTCTGATAGCACGTCAGCTGGACAAGCTTAGGGTGGACGTGATAGAGGCAGGTTTCCCTGTGGTTTCTGATGGAGAGAAGGAGGCCGTTGCATCCATAGCGAAGGACGGTCTGAAGACACAGGTTTGTGCTCTGGCCAGGTGCAAAAAGGAGGACATAGATACGGCGCTGCGGTGCGGTGTGGAAAGGATTCACGTTTTTATCGCTACTTCAGACATACACCTCAAGCACAAGCTCCACATGACGAGAAGCCAGGTTCTTGAGGAGATTGCAAGGTGGGTGCGTTACGCCAAGAAGGGAGGGGTTGAGGTCGAGTTCTCAGCAGAGGACGCGAGCAGGAGTGAGCTGGATTTTCTGAAGCAGTCATTCAAGAGAGCTGAGGCAGCCGGAGCAGACATACTCAACATTCCGGACACTGTCGGAGTCATCACTCCAAGAGCAATTGGCTATCTGGTATCCGAGCTAAAAAAAGAGGTGCATGTGCCTT
Organism: Hadarchaeales archaeon (SeqCode); assembly: GCA_038851075.1. GTDB lineage: Archaea > Hadarchaeota > Hadarchaeia > Hadarchaeales > Hadarchaeaceae > JAWCKV01. Next base: position 50,054 of record JAWCLG010000004.1, read on the forward strand.
TGAGCGTGCACTGTCACGACGACCTTGGGCTGGCGGTTGCGAACTCCCTGGCAGCCGTCGAGGCGGGCGTGGAGCAGGTGCACGTGGCAGTAAACGGAATGGGGGAGAGGGCGGGAAATGCTTCTCTGGAGGAGGTGGTCATGGGCCTCAGAGCATTTTACAAAATAAAGCCTAGAGTAAGAACCCAGTATCTGGTCGAGACATCAGAACTCGTTGAGCGTCTGACCGGTGTGCATGTCCCCCCGAACAAGGCAATAGTGGGGGCAAATGCTTTCGCCCACGAGGCGGGAGTGCATGTGCACGGTGTGCTTAGCTATCCGGGCACGTACGAGCCTCTGTCGCCCGAGCTAGTCGGGCACCACAGAAGGCTGGTTCTCGGCAAACACACTGGGACCAGCTCAGTGAAGAAGCAGCTTGGTGATATGGGAATAAGGGCCAGCGGGAAAAAGCTCGCCGAAATAACGAGACGTATAAAGGAGCTGGGAGACAAAGGAAAGAAAATAACTGATCTGGATCTGAGGGCGATTGCCGAAAGCGTGCTGGGTACTCTTCCTGAGGAGGAGAAAGCAGTGGTTTTGAAGGAGGTCACGGTAACTACCGGCAGCACGATAACTCCGACGTCCTCAGTTAAGATACTCTTCAGGGGTGAGGAGCGCATTGGTTCAGCGACCGGAGTGGGTCCTGTGGACGCCGCAATAGGTGCGATAAGGAATGTTATGAGTGAGGTGGCCGGGTTGAGGCTCAAGGAGTACCATCTCGACGCCATAACCGGAGGAAGCGATGCTCTGGCAGAAGTGACAGTAAAGCTGGAGGACGAAAAAGGCAACCTCTACATAGCAAAGGGCGTCAGAGAAGATGTGGTTATAGCAAGCGTTGAGGCAATGATCAATGGTATAAACCGCTATTTCGCGTGCAGCAAGTGACGCCTGCCGTTGCCCTTGATCGACACGTAGAACCCAAATTCTCTGGAGAACCCGAAGTTCACCCACATCTCTCCGTTTTCTCCGAGGCTCACCTTCATAGAGTCAGGATACGGTTTACCTGCTGGCCAGTTGATGTACCCATTGGGTAGGACAATTGAAAGTTTCCCGTCTTTTACAGGGATCGCGACGGAGTACGGTTCCTTTCCATCCCGCAGCGCAACTATCCTCAGCGTGGCAGGTCCTCTGATAACCGCATGCTCATCGCATCTGCTGGTGTCTTTCATTTTTCACCCGCCGTAATTTTGCGGGGAGGGGGTTTATAAGCATATTAAAAAGTACAATTATATACACTAAAGTCTTAAATAATACATTTTACAAAAAAATAAGAAAAGGAGGGTAAGGATGGATATAATAGAGGAGGCGGAGAGGAAAGCGGACGAACTGGGCCGTCCTTGCATAATCCCTGTTGCCAGAAGATTCAGAGGTTGCGAGGACCCTGCGGGTCTGTATTTCAGCCTCAAGCGCAGCGGTGAGCCTTCGTTCCTGCTGGAGTCTGCGGAGAGACCAGGTGAGTCTGCCAGATACTCGGTTATCGGCCTAAATCCGCTTCTGCATATCAAGCTGAGAGGGGCTGAGGTGAAGATATCTGGCAAAGGAGAGTTCCCGGCTCTTGCGAGGGAGAGGGCCTCCGGTGGAAAGAATGTTCTCGATGCCGTCAGGAGGACGGTCATGCTTGACGAGATCAAAGTGCCAGCAGAGTCCATGAGGTATGCTGTGGGAGCATTTGGGTACCTGTGCTACGAGCATGCGCTATCCAGACCGGAGGTGTTCGTCAGAGGACCCGTGTGTCCCGAGGCGGAGTTCATTGTTCCAGGCACCGTCGTGCTGTTTGACCATGTTGAGGGCACAACAACCCATATTCATTCAATACCTTTTTTTGATGGTTCGGGAACCGGTTCTCCAGAAAATTTGGTGTCCTGTTCGGCCCCGCTGAATTTTTCTCTTGACGGCGTAAATTCGGCAGTGACATCGAACATCTCCAAGGGAAAATTCGAGGAGATGGTCAAACGGGCGAAGGACTACATACGCAGGGGGGATATAATTCAGGCCGTTTTGTCAAGGAGGCTGGAGATATCTCCGGCTCCTCCGGAGGATGTTTTTTATGCAAGGCTTAGACGGATAAACCCCTCTCCATACATGTTCTTCTTCGATTTTCCCGGGAGGAGCATAATAGGATCAAGCCCAGAGATGCTGGTGAGAGTGGAAGGGTCGAGGGCTGTGATACGCCCGATAGCCGGAACAAGAAGGCTAGAGGGCCCAGACTTTGACAGAGTGGCCCGTGAGCTCAGTGAGGATGAGAAAGAGAGAGCTGAACACGTCATGCTCGTCGACCTTGGAAGAAACGATCTGGGAAAGGTGTGTGCGTTCGGAACCGTTAAGGTGGAGGATTTCATGAGCATCGAGAGATACAGCCACGTGATCCATATGGTGTCAACAGTGGCGGGCAAGCTGAGGAGCGGCATGAGTGGAATTGACGCTCTAGAAGCAACTTTCCCTGCTGGAACTGTAACAGGTGCTCCGAAGGTAAGAGCTATGGAGATAATAGATGAACTGGAAAAATGCAGAAGGGGCGTTTACGCCGGGGCGGTTGGATGCATTGGTTACGGCGGTGATCTGGATATGGCAATAGCGATACGCACCATGGTTGTGGAGAACGGTATTGGGTCGGTTCAGGTCGGCGCTGGGATTGTTGCAGATTCGGTCCCATGGAAGGAGTACTATGAGACCGAGAATAAGGCGAGGGGTTTGCTGGAGGCGGCGGGATGTATATGAGAGTCGCGGTGGTCGACAATATAGATAGTTTTGTTTACAATCTAGTACAGTATGTCGGAGAGCTGGGTGCAGAGCCGTTTGTTTTCATGAACAGAGCGTTCCCAGAGGAGATCGGAAGGGTAAAGCCGGACAGAATTATTATTTCCCCCGGTCCCGGGAGACCTGAGAACGCAGGCAATACCCTGAATATAATAAGGAAGTTCGCGGGTGAGGTTCCAATTCTTGGGGTATGTCTGGGACATCAGGCTATAGGGTATGAGTTCGGTGGAAAAGTTGTAACGGCCAAGCACCTCATGCATGGCAAGGTGTCCATGATTAAACATGACGGAAGCAGGCTTTTCAGGGGAGTTACAAATCCATTTGGGGCAACGAGATATCACTCTCTGGTTCTGGAAGCAGATACGCTGCCGGAGTGTTTGAGGGTCACCGCCTGCACGGACGATAATGACAGAGAAATAATGGGGATAGAGCATGTCAGTCTTCCGATATTCGGAGTCCAGTTTCATCCGGAGTCTGTTCTCACCACAGAGGGGATGAAAATAATCAGAAACTTTCTGGAGGTGGAAAGGTGAACCAGGACCCGCTGACCGCGGCAATTTGTAAGGTTGTTGATGGAAAAGATCTCACGCCTCGGGAGGCGGAGGATGCGATGGAGCGGCTGATATCTGGGAGCGCTTCTCCTTCTCAGATTGCGGCCCTTCTGACGGCGCTTCACATTAAGGGTGAGACGGTCTCTGAGATAGCTTCCTTCGCGAGGGCGATGTACAGATTTTGTGAGAAGGTAAATGCCCGGGTCAGCGGCATACTGGTGGATACGTGTGGAACCGGAGGAGATAAAATAAAGACGATAAATGTTAGCACTGCCGCCATGTTCGTGGCAGCTGGAGCCGGAGCATATGTGGCTAAACACGGGAATCGGGCAGTCACAGGCAGAGTCGGCAGCGCGGACATAATCGAAGCTCTGGGTGCCAGAATAGACCTTTCTCCAGATGAAGTTCGACGGTGTATAGAGGAGACCGGAGTAGGGTTCATGTTCGCACCCAAGTTCCACCCCGCCACTAGGCACGTTGCCGTCGTAAGGAGGGAGCTGGGATTCAGGACGGTTTTTAATCTGCTAGGGCCCCTTACCAATCCCGCAGGAGTTGGGGTCCAGCTGGTTGGAGTTTATGATGCTTCGCTGTGCGAGAAAATCGCGCGGGTTCTACGCGAGCTCGGACGTGAAAGAGCGATGGTTGTTCACGGGCTTGATGGAGTGGATGAGATTTCCATCACGGGCAGAACCGTTATCTCGGAGCTGAAAGACGATAATCTGTCGACGCGCGTGGTAAGTCCCGAGGATTTCGGTCTAAAGAGTGCCCGAGTTGAAGAGGTATCTGGAGGAGATATTGACAAGAATGTGGCGAAGTTTCTTAGAATTCTCGCAGGGGAAAAGGGTCCGGCATGTGATATGGTGCTGCTTAACGCCGCCGCGGTGATAATGCTGGGTGGAAAATCGGATGACATGGTGGGTGGCATCTGCCTGGCTAGAGAAGTTCTAGAGTCCGGAAAGGCATACGCAAAACTTGTGGAATTCATAAAGGCCACGGGCGGAAATCTTGGGAGACTTAGAGAGTGGGAGGATAAAATTTGAGCATGTTAGAAAAAATAATCGCGGATGTACGACGGGATGTTGAGCTGAGATGTAAAAACATACAGGATGCTGTGAAGGTGTCAGAGGGGAGAAGTCTGGTTGGGGCGATTGAACATGCTCGAAATGTTCCGGTGATAGCCGAGATCAAGTGGGCATCTCCTTCGTCCGGAGTAATAAGGAAACAGGAGGATCCATGCGGGATCGCGCGGCAGATGATCAGGGGAGGGGCGATTTCAATTTCGGTTCTCACGGAGCCAAGATATTTCGGTGGCTCACCCGAAACACTTGCGCAGGTTCGCAGATCTGTCCGGGTCCCGGTGCTTTACAAGAACATTGTGGTTGACAGACGCCAGGTCCACGAGGCCGCGGCGCTCAGTTCTGATGCAATCCTTCTGATGGTCAGCGTTTTGAAGGGAAGCACCGGTGAATTTGTTGATCTGGCGCACGATCTGGGGATGGAAGCACTCGTTGAGGTCCAGAACGGTGGGGAGATAACTACCGCTTTAAAATCTGGTGCAGATCTCATCGGGATAAACAATCGTGACTTTAACACAATGAAGGTGGACATTGAAAGAACGGTGACCATTGCGAAGAATGTCCCCGAGGATGCGGTTCTGGTGAGCGAAAGCGGAATAAACAGTCCTGATGACGTGAGGAGGGTCATGGAGGCAGGAGCCGATGCGGTGCTTGTTGGAACATCAATAATGAGTTCGGATGATGTTGAGGGTAAGGTTAGATCTCTGGTGATGGCCATGGTGGAAAGATGATTGTCAAGATGTGCGGTTTCACGAGGCCCGAGGATGCCGCGCTGGCCGGTAAGATCGGTGCGGACATGGTTGGAGTTATACTGGTGAGGGGCTCTCCGAGGTCCATATCCGTCTCCAGAGCTGGCGAGGTTTTTAATGCAGCGGGAAACGACGTGATAAAAGTCGTAGTGATGATGCCCGAGGATCTGGTCCACGCTGTGAAGGTAGGGAGGGAGCTGAAGCCTGACTACATACAGCTTCATTACATGGTGCAACCCGGGATCATGGAGGAGATAAGGGATAAGACTGGTTTCAGGATGATAGGCGTGGTTGCAGTCCCGGAAACTGGCGCTGAATTTGAGAGCCTTGCTGAGAGGGCTGGTGCCGTTTCCGATATTTGTGACATGGTTCTCATAGATACAAAGGGCCCTCACGGAGGTGGAACCGGTAAGATTCACGACTGGGATTTGAGCGCGAGGCTCAGAAAACTCTTAAGGAAACCGGTACTGCTTGCAGGAGGACTCACTCCGGAAAATGTCTGTACCGCGATAAGGGCTGTCAGACCAGACGGAGTGGACGTGGCGACCGGAATTGAGTCAAGTCCAGGAATAAAGGATCCCGGGCGCATGAGAGACTTTATGAAAGCGGTTGAGACGGCATCCGGCTCTGAAAAATGCGCAGATGATGGGTGAGGTGAACTTGATGCGTTTTGTAGACAGGTATCCAGATTCGAGAGGATATTTTGGAGAATATGGCGGCAGATTTGTTCCTGAAACTCTGATGTTCGCACTCGAAGAGCTTGAAAGATTATATAAAAAAGAGCGCAGAAGGCGGGAATTCAGAAATGAGCTGTCGCGGATATTGAAAAATTACTGCGGCAGACCGACTCCGCTGTATTACGCTAGGAGGCTGAGCGAAAAGCTCGGCCTGAAGATATACCTGAAACGGGAGGACCTTCTTATGTCCGGAGCCCATAAGCTGAACAACGCCGTCGGCCAGGCGCTTCTCGCAAAGCGCATGAGAAAGACACGCGTTATAGCGGAGACAGGAGCGGGTCAGCACGGGGTTGCCACGGCCACGGCCGCAGCCATGCTGGGATTGAAATGCGATATCTACATGGGTGAGGTTGATATGGCAAGACAGAGGTTGAACGTTTTCAGAATGAGGTTGCTCGGCGCCCGCGTCATACCTGTGAAAAGCGGTTCTCGGACGCTGAAGGATGCCATAAACGAGGCCCTCAGGGATTGGACGGCAAATGTCAGGAGCACCCATTATCTCCTCGGCTCTGTGGTAGGCCCCCACCCCTATCCGATGCTCGTCAGAGAATTCCAGAGAGTTATCGGGGCCGAAGCAAGAGAGCAGATAATCAGAGAAGAGGGGGAGCTGCCAGATGCGCTCGTGGCATGTGTCGGAGGGGGCAGCAACTCCATAGGACTTTTTTACGAGTTCCTAGACGATCCTGTAGATCTGTACGGGGTGGAGGCTGGCGGCTTGGGGTTGAAGACCGGAAAGCACGCCGCTTCGCTTTGCGCAGGGAGCCCCGGGGTTCTCCACGGCTGCAGAACGTACGTGTTGCAGGATAAAACGGGGAGGATTATGGAAACTCACAGCATCGCCGCCGGTCTTGATTACCCGGGAGTTGGTCCGGAACACTCGTTTCTCAAGGATTCCAAGAGGGCAGCATACGATACAGTTACGGATGGTGAAGCTTTGAGGGCTTTCCGGCTCCTCTCGGAACTTGAAGGAATACTCCCGGCTCTGGAGTCCGCCCATGCAGTGGCTTACGTTATCAGGGAACGAAAGAGGTTTAAGGGGGGGACGGTCATCGTCAATCTCTCGGGTCACGGGGATAAGGATGTGAACGTCATTGCTAAAACTGTGGGGGTTAGGCTTTGAGCGCGATATCAGAAAAATTTGAGGAACTGAAAAGCAGAGGGGAGATGGCCCTCATCACGTTCACAATGTCAGGTGATCCGAGCCCATCCGAAACTGTGGAAATAGCATCAGCCATGGAGAGAGGGGGTGCGGACATGATTGAGCTGGGCCTGTGCTTCTCGGATCCCATAGCCGACGGCCCGGTCATACAGGCGGCCTCCGATCGCGCAATGAGGACAGGGATATCTCAGGAGGATTACTTCGCTGTTGCCGGAGAGATACATAATTTGGTTTCAGTTCCCCTTATATCCCTAACATACTACAATATGGTCTTGCGCTACGGAGTCTCGCGTTTCATGCGCAGCTGTGTAAGAAGCGGAATAAGCGGTCTAGTTGTGCCAGATCTGCCTGTGGACGAAGCTGGAGAGGTCATCGAGGCCTCGCGAAGGCACGGCGTTGATACAGTATTTCTGGCGGCTCCGACGAGTTCAGACGATAGGATAGGTAGAATTGCGAGGTCTAGCAGCGGTTTCGTTTATCTGGTCAGCGTTCTTGGTGTGACGGGAACGAGGCGCAAGATTCCTGAGGTTGGGGAGCTCATACATAAACGACGTTCCGGTGGCAGTCGGCTTTGGCATCTCCTCTCAAGCACATGTATCCGGGTTGAAGAAGATGGGTGCCGACGGTGCTATAGTGGGGAGTGCGATAGTTAGACTTGTTGCGGGTAATCAGAACAAGACTTCTTCGGTTCCAGGAAAGATAGAGAAACTCGTCAGGCATCTCAAGCGCGCCACTTAGAGAAAATAGATTTATATGAGGGCATCGGAGGTCCTTGGTCGGTATGCAGGTCATGGCGATACTGTTTGATCTGGATGGGGTTCTTGTGGACACCCTCGACAGCTGGTTCAACGCCTTCAACGATACCTACAGAAAGTACGGATTGAGAGAAGTGTCGCGTCAGGAGTTTATTGAGAAATACTGGGGGCACAGTACGGAGAGAGGTGTGGGACGGATGGGGAAGGAAGCCAAAGAATACTGCCACGCGATGCACATGGAGCACCTCGACAAGGCAAGATTGATCGATGGTTCGAGGGAGCTGCTGGATTTCTGCAAAGAAAAGTTCAGAACTGCTCTGGTGACAAATACCCCGCGGCGCAATACTCTAAGGGTGCTTGAGGCATTTGGCCTGCAGGGGTACTTTGACGTGCTGATCTGCTCTGAGGATGTGCATAAAAAGAAGCCTGATCCCGAAATGATTCTAGAAGCATGTGAAAGGCTTGGCGTTTTTCCGGAGAATGCGATCCTCATCGGCGATACAGTGCTGGACGTGATGGCAGGACACGGTGCAGGTTGCAGGGTTGTCGGAATAAACGTGGCCAGCGCTGACTGGAATGTGAAAAATCTGAAAGAAGCCAGAGTTCTGATTGAGAGGATGTTGAAGCAAGATCAGCCGAAGAATGTTTCAGCAAGTTCGTAGAGCACGCTGTCGACGAGTTTGGGATTTGAAACTGCCTCTTTTATCGGGATCGTAACAATTCTGTTGCCTTGGAGCGCCGGCATCATCCCAAACTTTTCCTCCTTAACGAGGTCGATGGCCGCTGCGCCGAATCTGGTCGCGAGTATCCTGTCAAATGCAGTCGGGCTTCCGCCTCTCTGCAGGTGACCGAGCACTATTGCCCTCGTCTCCATTCCGGTCATCTCCTCTATCTTTTCAGCGAGTACGGGGCCCACTCCTCCCAGACGAACGTGTCCGAACTCATCCAGTTTTTTGCTTTGCACTATCTCCTGCCCATCTATCTTTGCGCCCTCAGCGACGACAACTATGCTGAATCTCTTTCCGCGTTCCTGTCTCTTTTTCACAGCTTCGCAAATGGCTTCTATCTTGGTCGGTCTCTCGGGGATAAGTATAAAGTCTGCCCCCCCTGCGAGCCCTCCCAGAAGCGCTATCCAGCCGGCGTGTCTCCCCATGACCTCTACCACAAGTATCCTGTGATGGGACTCTGCCGTGGTGTGGAGCTTGTCTAGTGCGTCCGCGACAACGGAGATCGCGGTGTCGAATCCAAATGTGTAGTCGGTGCATGCAAGATCGTTGTCTATTGTCTTTGGAACGCCGACCACTCTGACTCCCATTTCATGGAGCTTCTGCGCCACGCTTAGCGTGTCGTCACCGCCTATCGCAATTATGGCATCCAACCCGTACTTTTTCACGTTTTCAATGACCTTGCTTGGGCCTCCTTCTTTCTTGAACGGGTTGGTTCTTGATGTCCCGAGAATGGTTCCTCCCTTGGGAAGTATGCCAGATATATCCTGGAGAGTCAGCGGGCGTATCTCTCCGGTCAGTAGCCCATGCCACCCATCCTTTATGCCGAACATTTCAAATCCGTATTTTGTTATTCCTTTCCTGACGGCAGCCCTTATGACTGCATTGCATCCAGGGGCATCTCCCCCTCCGGTGAGAATCCCGACCTTCATTCACTCACCGCGTACAACTTCTATTTCTTCAATTGAGTTCGCGTACTTTTTGTACCATGGAGTCCCGTATTTCTCAACGAGGCCCGATAGTTCGTTAAGCCTCTTTACTCCGGTTGTCAGCAGCATCTGATCGATGTTCTCCTTACCCACAGCCTCCTTCCATATCGCCCGTCCTGCGAGAAATCCTGACGCTCCGTTCATGACAGCGTACTTCACGTTTTCCTTGAATTCGTCATAGTCAACGCCGGCGCTCAGTATGACCCATGGGATTCTGCTGGCCTCAGTAAGCTCCTTGCATGCCTCCGCCGGATCCTGTCCCAGCTCCTCAGCGTATTTCAGGTCCAGCGGAAACTCAGCCTTCAGCACGTCTACATGGTACTCAGGCTTTGTAAGCTCTCGCGCCGTTCCTATGACGAGATCAGGTTTTATTTTTGCGAATCCTTTTGGGTCTTTTTTCTTGTCGGGTCCCTCTGCAAGGGGATGTGACATCGGTTCGAGCAGGAAGGGTATGTCATATTTAACGCAGGCCTCCCCCACGGCTTTTACCATGGCTTCCTGATGCTCGTGTGTCGGACTGTCTATTCTGTGGTAGACCAACATTTTGACTGCAGAGGCACCCCTCATCTTTATTTTTCGCACACCTTCCTCCGGGGTTAACCCACCGAATATTTCGACCTTGGGAGCATATTCGCCCTGCCCCCCGTATCCGGTTGCCTCTATTGCCATCAGAACTCCAACGTTTGCAGGAATATCACATTTTTTCAGGAATATCCTTTCATATGAGTACTCCGGGTCAACCAGAACCCCGCTTGCCTTTCCCCCGCTTTTCCTCCCTACGAGGCACTTTATGAGAGATATTTTTGTGCGCTTTAGATCCTCGTCGCTGACAGCTTTGGGGTTTTCGGGATTTATCATCTTTTTGAGCGAGCCGCGCTGGTCCGTAGCAACCATTGTGAAAAGCCCGTTGCCGTTGGATATGTGTGTAATGCCTTCATACTTTCCAACTGTCAGTTCCACTGTTTCATCCCTCCGCTTCTTTAGTCATAAAGGGATATTTAACCCTTGTGAAAACCCCGACCAATCCCGTCACAGACGTGTTTTGCCTTTTATATTATGGGATAAAAGGGCATTAGGGGTTTGATGGCCCGAAAAAACGAGTTCAGGGAAGTTTTTGTGCAGGGTTTTTCTGTGCTTGTGATCTGTGTGCTGATCGAGCTTTTGGCAGGTGGGTTCATGAAGACGATGGAGCAAAGCATGGTCGCGGTGAGCGGGCTTGCTATAATGACGCTTCCGCTCCTTGACCTGAGGGGGAACATAAACGGGGCGTTTGCGTCCAGGCTTGGCACCGCGCTTCACCTTGGCATCGTGCCGCCTAAACTGAAGCTCACTAAGGAAATTAAAATAAACCTGGTTTCATCCATCGTCCTGACGCTCATGGCTTCCGTGACCATAGGGGCGCTCTCTTGGGCGACCGGAGTGATACTGGGAACAGAGGTTGATATACTGAAGATATTCTTCATATCCATTTTTGCCGGAATGCTCTCCGGAGTTCTTCTGGCGTTTCTCACAATATGTGTGGCTATATTCTCTCACGTAAGAGGGCTGGATCCCGATAATATCACGGCCCCGCTCATGGCCACAATTGGAGATTTTGTGACTGTTTTCTGCATATACTTTGCAGTAATTTTGGTGGTGTGAGAGCATGACATTTTATAGCGTTAAGAGGATCGTGGGAGAGAGCTATCCGGTGCTTCTCGTCTGCGTGCTCATCGGACTTGTGGCAGGGGTGACGCTGCAGAACAGTCTGGAGCGCATAGAAGGCTCGCTCGTGCTGGTGATGGTTCCGATTTTAAATGGGATAGGTGGTAACCTGAGTTCGATATTGGGTGCCAGAATTGCCTCGGCGCTTCACATGGGTACGATATCTTCGGAACTCAGGGGTAAGACTTTGAAGGAGAACGTAAAGGTTTCCGTACTCACAGGCATCTCAATATTCCTTTTATCCGGGCTAGCGATTTTCGCGATGGCATTTTGGAGGGGATTAAGCGTTTATGAGTCAGCTAAAAATGCAGCTGTTTTCGTTCTGGCTTCGATGTTGCTGCTTCCAGTTATCATTTCGTCAACCGTCCTTCTGGCGCTTGCTTCCTTTAAAAGAGGACTAGATCCTGACAACATCGTGATACCCATAGTTACCTCCATAGTGGATGTATCTGCCTCAGCATGTCTTCTTATAATCTCAATCAATATAGTAGGAGTGTGAGACCATGGAGAGAGTTGCAAAGTCATCCAGCGTGAGGGAAATTCTGACGGAGATGAAAAACCTTTCAGATCTAATGATCGACCTTTCGTACGCGTCCATCCTGCTTCAGAACGTCGAGCTTGCGAATAAAGTTCATGAGCTTGAGACTAGAATGGATGAGCTCATGTTCAAGATCAGAACAACCGCTGCAGTTGTCACGCGTAACGTGCAGGAGGCGAAGAAAATAACAGCGATACTTCACGTGGCCAGCGCAGCGGAACTCATCTCAAATTCCACCGGAGATATAGCGGACCTCATCAGGAAGGGGGAGAAAGTTCACAGGGTTGTGTACGATGCTTTGATGGTTTCTGATGAGAGGATAGATGGCGTGAAGGTCGGCGAGGTCTCCTCATTGAAGGATAGAAAGCTCATGGATCTGAAACTGGCTTCCAGCATAGGCGTGGTCATACTCGCAATTAAGAGAGGAGATGAGTGGTTGCTTCCGGTTAACAGGGAAACTGTCCTACGCAACGGAGATTACCTTGTCGTCAAGGGACCACCGGACGGGATATCTGTGCTCAGAGGAATGGCCGGGGACAGCACGAGGGAGGCAAAGCCTCAGACCAGAATGGCGCAAGTGCGAAATTGTCTTGCAAGGATGAGAGACCTGAGCAGTTTGACAGTAGACCTTGCGTATTCGTCCATATTTTTGAAGTCACAGGACTTGGCAAAGGAAGTAGTTGAGATCGTGAACAAGTTTGACGAGCTCAACCGCAAGTTCTGGATATGCACGCTTCGTGAGGCTAAGAGAGAGAAGAACGTTGAGAGTCTTTACGTGCTGCTCAAAATAGTTATGTCGATAGAGCAGATCGTGTCCGCAGCTAGGTCGATGTCAGATGTCGTCCTGCAGGGTTTCGAGTTGCACCCGGTTTTTGAACATGCGCTTCTTGAGGCGGACGAGCAGGTGGGACTTGTCGATGTGGCAGAGGGGTCTCCGTTCGATGGGAAGTCGCTTAAGGAGCTGAACCTGTGGACCACCATGGGAGCGTACGTGCTGACAGTAAAGCGCAGGGACCGCCTGATATTCGATCCCCCGCGAAGGTTCAGGATAAAATCGGGCGATTCCATGATAGTCAGGGGCCCCAGACGCGGGGTTGAGGCAGTAAGAGAAGCTGCAGGTGGCACAGGATGAAGATCATATGGTGCAAGAATCTGGAGGACGTGGTTACCGCGGCAAGCGGTCATGGCTGGCTTTTTCACCTTGCCCACGGTGGCTCTCATTATTATTATGTTTACGCGGGAGTCGAGTCAGAGCTTCTCTGCATGCTTGTCAGGTGTGATTCATCTGTCGCCGCCAGATATGTAACTATCAATGATGATGGGGAACTCAAGACTTCCGAGAGGCCAATAATGCCGGCGTGTGCGAGAATAATCGAGGTCACAAGGGATGAGAAGCTGGAGGAGGCGCTCGGTTCACGATAGCGCCATCATAGCAATTCGTTCCATGATCAGATCTTCAATATTTGCGACGCTCAGCTCTGCGCGGGTTATAGAATAAGTCTTCATTATTGTAGCTCTTTTTTTGGGGGTTACCTTCAGCACAGAATCATCTCTCTTAAAATTTGAGCATATATTGGAAGCGGCATTCAGAACGTTCATTTGTGCGCTTCCCAGAACCACGAATGCCAGTTCTTTTGTCGATTTCTTTATGCCTACCTTTTTTATAGCCTCTTTAATCTGTTTTTCTGCCCCGATATGTCGGGCGAGTTCGATTTTGAGCGAGTCAGATATGCTCTCTTCAGACCACCACGCACGCAGGGCGGATTTCGCGCCGTGGAGCAGATGACCGATCCCGACGATTTTGCCGGCGTCAAAAACCTGAGTTTCGGTGCCGTATTTTCTGTCAACCCTGGAAATCAGCTCCAGAACCTCTCCACCATCCGCTTTGCCCAGCATAGCCCCAAAAACCGCCACCCACATATTTCTGGATTCAACTTCGATTTTCCAGCATCTGAAACCCTCAGCAACGCTCATAAACTTGGGACCCCCATAACACTTGAGTATGATGAAACCAACGGCTTATAGGTTGAGGATAGGAGAGCTGGTCGCGGGAAAATACGTTCGTTCCACTGAAGTTTCCGAACCGAGTCACCTCGTTACGAAATCTGGACTTAAACTGGCGAGGGCCAGAATTATTGGAACTGTCATAGAAAAGTTCTTGAGGGATGATCGAGGCTACATAATGCTAAGGCTGGACGACGGCAGTGAAACAATAACTTTGAGGGCATGGCGCGATGGTGTGCAGGAACTCGAGAGGTATAAAACAGGCGATGTGCTCGATGTGATCGGGAAGGTGAGAGAGTTCGAGGGGGAGATATACTTGGTGCCCGAGATGATATTCGAGGTTAGGGATCCGAACTTTGAGCTCATGCGCGAGGTTGAAAATGTGAGGAACACCCTCAGGTTGCACGCCGAGATTGGAGGAGGTGCGACGGGTGGAGAAGTAAAGGTGCCTCTCATAGTTGAAGCTGAGGAGCATGAAGAATCATCACTCCCGCAGGTTCCGGATGAAACAAAAAATAAGGTTCTGCTCGCTCTGGACAGGCTGGACTCAAAGACCGGCGTTTCCGTGAGAGAAATCTGTGAGGAAATCCATCTTCCGCCCGGAGAGGTGGAGGATGCGGTAAGGGTGCTGCTTGCGGAGGGCAACGTTTTTGAGCCCGAAGCCGGAAGGTACAGGATAACGAGGTGATGCATTGGACGAGGAATATATAAAGATGCTTGATGATGCACTTGAACAGATTCCGAAGAACGTTTTCGAGAGTTCCAGATTTCAGATACCCGAGTCGGAGGTAACCAATGTCGGGAACAGAACCATCGTGCACAACTTCAAGGCCATTGCAACTGCGCTGAACAGGGACCCGAACCATCTGATAAAGTATCTGCTCCGGGAGATGGGTGCTGCGGGCGACCTGAAGGGGGCCCAGGCTAACTTTCAGGGAAAATTCACGAAGAGCGTTATTGATGAAAGGATAAGAAAGTACGCGGAGGAGTTCGTTCTCTGCAGGGAATGCGGCAAGCCCGATACCAGAATAGACCGGGTTGACAGGGTGTATATAATCAGGTGCGAGGCCTGTGGAGCCCGCACATCTGCCAGGGGGATATAAAGCTTGCCTCTTTTGAGGGTGGTCAGGAGGCAGGGAGAGATCATCGTGATAATATGCGACAGGGAACTTTTGAACAAAAAGTTAAAGTCAGGGGATCTTAAGCTGGAGGTTAAGGAGTCGTTTTATTCTGGCAAGGAGGTGAGCGTGGAGGAGTGTCTCAACGCTCTCAGGAAGGCCACGATCGGGAATCTTGTCGGGTCCATAGTGAATGAGGCGATTAAGGCCGGCATAATAGACAGCGCGAGCGTTATCAGCTTTCAGGGGGTCCTGCACGCGCAGCTGGTTCGGGTTTAAGCATATACTATAACGCTCTCCACTGATGGAAGGCTTCGGAGCGCGTTTATAGCTTCGCCGCTGAGCGGTTCGTCAGTTATGATCGTGAGTTTTGGAGTTGAAACGAAGTAAGGGTCATCGCATATGGCCTGTCTTATGTTTGCCTTGAACTTTGACAGAACCCCGGTCACCTCGCTTATTACTCCTGGTTTTGCGGGATCCTTTGCCATTATCTCAATCAGCCCCAGACCTAGCTCCTGGGCCACACCTTTAAGATATGATACAGGCTCTAGCTTGCCAAATATCTTCATCAGTAACTCATCACCCGATATCCTTTTTGCAGTGGCATCGACAACCCTTCTATCAACCCCGGCCTCTCTGGCTATCTGAACTGCTGGCACTTTCATGTTTCCCAGAAATACCTCCCCGTTATCTACCCTCAATCCGTACCTGAACAGCACCCTCGCAACCTGAAGCTGGGCCGGGTAATCTTTAAAAGCGTCCTGGACCACAGACCACATCCCAACCATGCCCAGCTTTTCCTTTTCATATCCAACGGTCTTCGATATTATGAGCCTCACCAGAGACTCAGCAAAGTCTTGGTCAATGCCGAGTACAGATGCTTTTTTTCTGCAACCCTGTATGATGCTCCTCTCACGCTGTTCGTCTCTGAGCTTTATTCCCATTTTCTTTTTTATCGCCGCAATTTTTCTCCCAGCCGCGAGTCTCTCTGATACTAGTTCCAGTATTCTTTCATCGCAGCGGTCTATCTTTTTTCTGAGATCCTCCATACTCTCAGGCATGCTTATCAACCATTGCTCCTCTGAGCGCCGGCTTAGTTTTTATTATTCTGCCGGCTCTTTTTCCCCATATCTTTTCGATCCCGGATGCGTCATCCGGCCTGACTATGGCCACGGTGGCCGTTCCGGTTCCCGTGAGACCGGCGGCAAGCGCCCCTTCAGCGATAGCCTCAATGGCAGGCGTTGGGTCCTGATTGAGAGCGCCAGCATAGAGTGCTCCGTTCAGCATCATAGCCTCCATTATCCTGCCTTTCATCGCCATTTCGTGGGCGAAATCCGCAGCTTCCTTTATGGGGCGGAGGTCCCCGGTCCTTATTTTTGATGAGTAACTCTTGGCTGGCGGTATGTATATCAGAACGTCCAGTCTTCTGCTAATCCTGAACTTTTTCAGTATTTTTCTCTTTAGGTTGTCTGTGATCACCCCACACCCATAAATTGATGCGGCGGCGTCATCCAAGGCTCCGGTTACCGTAACTCCAGCCTCGAAAGCTGCATCGATTCCGATTTCAAGTGCTTTGTCAATGTCCGGGTCGGCTCCTGCGGCAGCAAGTGTGGCGAGAACTGCGGCGTTTGCCGCGGCGCTGCTGCTCGAGAGCCCCACGGCTATCGGTATCCCCTGATCGGTTTCGATTTTCGCTCCATGTGTTTTTTCAATTCCGAGCTCTTCCATAACTTTTCTAGCACATATCTCTATGAGTCTGGGACTTTCAGAATCGGCTCCGGTTATGTGTCCTTTCACCCCGCGTTCCCCTCTGATCAACTTTGCCTTAGCCTTTACCCTAAGATCGACTCCAAATGCGGCTCCCTTGCCGGTTGCTATTGCGTTCACGACCGTTGCCGATGCACAGGCGGACGCTTCCCCAGTCAAGCTCCGCAATTCAACGCACCTTATCGAGTTTGTCGGGGTTTATCATTCCGGACCTTAACATGTGATCCGCAAGAACTATCGCTACCATCGCCTCCGCAACCGGGACCACTCTCGGACACAGACATGGGTCATGTTTGCCACGGATCTTTAGCGTGCTCACCTTCATAGTCTTCAGATTGACGGTATGCTGTGGAAGGCTGATGGATGACGTTGGTTTTACGGCTATTCTGGCCACTATCGGCATACCGTTTGATATTCCTCCAAGCACGCCGCCAGAGTTGTTGCTCTTCGTGAATATTCTCCCGGTCTTGGGATCAATTGAGTACTGGTCGTTTGCCTCAGACCCGTTCATTTTTGTCAGCCGGAATCCCGCTCCCAGTTCAACTCCCTTGATTCCTCCTATGCTCATTAGCGCCCATGCGAGATGCGCATCGAGCTTGTCGAAGACGGGCTCTCCGAGACCGGCCGGAACGCCCAGCGCGATGATCTCAACTACTCCCCCAACGCTGTTGCCTTTCTTCTTTGTTTCCTCGATCAGGTTCATCATCTTCCTCGCTGCCATCCTGTCTGCGCATCTAACCGGGTTTTTCTGCGCAGCCCTTATGTCATCCAGTTTTATGCTGTCACGGTCCACCTGTATGCCTCCGATTTCGACGGTGTGGGCAAGCACCTCGATCCCGAACTTTTTGAGCAATTTTTTTGCAATCGCACCCGCTGCCACCCTTGCCACGGTTTCCCTTCCGCTAGCCCTGCCCCCTCCCCGCAGGTCAACGTGACCGAACTTTTGAAGATATGTGAGGTCGGCGTGTCCGGGGCGCGGTAGCCCTTCCCTTTCTTCGTATGGCCCGCTGTCGAACGCAACGTTTCTCACCAGCATTCCAATCGGTGTTCCAATAGTTTTTCCCCTGAACACTCCAGAAAGAATCTCAACACGGTCTGGTTCTTTTCTTCCGCTGACTACTTTGCTGGTCCCCGGTCGCCTTTTGTCCAGCTCTTTCTGGATGTCGTCCTCCGAGAGTTCAAGTCCTGCGGGTACTCCATCCACCACAACACCAACGCATTTACCGTGGCTCTCGCCCCAGCTTGTTACTCTGAAAATTTTGCCGAACGAGTTTCCACCCATGGTGCCCCAATGAAAGATAATCCTATGTGTATAAATCGTTGATTGGGAGATTCATCCGGGTGAAGTTTCCATTTTGGCACCCAGCTTTCTCATATCGCTGATGAACCCCGGGTAGGAGACAGGTATTGTTTCAGCGCCATCTACGACCGTTCTTCCGCTGGCCCTCAACCCGGCTACCGCAAATGCCATTGCCATCCTGTGGTCTCCATAGGATTCTACTCTGGCTCCCTTTAGGGTCTCTTTTCCCTCTATGCAGAGCCCGTCATCGAGTTCCTTCACGACCGCGCCGAATTTTGTCATGCCAAGTGAGAGCGCTCTTATCCTGTCAGTTTCCTTGTATCTGAGATGCGGCACGTTCGTTACCCTTGTTCTCCCCTCAGCGAAAGATCCGATCACGGACAGTATCGGAACCAGATCCGGGTTGTCCCCGCAGTCAACTTCTATCCCTGACAGCGATTCGCAGCCTTCAACATACACGCTGTTTTCCACGGCTTTCAGATCGGCACCAAAATCTGAGAGTATGCTCACGATTCTGCTGTCGCCCTGCGGCATGTTGACGTTGAGGTTGTTAACCTTTATACTGGAGTCTGTAAGCGCTGCAGCTCCCAGAGGAAATGCTGCGGACGAGAAATCTCCAGGCACGGTGAATGATATCGGTTCTGGCACCTGTCCGGCATCCACCTTGAGGTTTTTCAGTTCTCTGTCACGCTTGACCCTTATGCCGGCCATTTCCATAAGCTTGATCGTCATCTCAATGTACGGCCTGGAGCGCATCTTTCCGGTTATTCTTATGCGGACGTCTTCTTTCGCCATAGGGCTTGCGATGAGAAGCGCTGATACAAACTGCGAACTCACCTCTCCGGTTATCTCGACCTCGCCTCCTCTCAGACCTCCACCGACGATCACTGGTGGTCTGCCGTCCTTCCCCTCACAACTGCCTCTTGCGCCAAGCTTCGAGAGCGCCTCTATCAGCGGCCCCATGGGTCTTTTTACTATTGATTCGTCTCCGGTTAACTTCACCGGGTTCGGGGAAAGTGCGGACACCGCGCTCATGATTCTTATGGTGGTCCCGGAGTTTGCCGCATCTATGAATCTGGTTCTCGGGTTAACCTCCCCACCTGTCCCGGAGATTATCAACTTATCATTATCTTGTCTGACCTTTGCCCCTATTTCCCTGATTGCGGATATGGTGGCCTCGGTGTCCCTGCTCAGCAGCGCCCCGCGTATCACGCTTTCTCCGTCAGCTAGAGCGGCTATTATCAGGGCCCTGTGGGTGTAGGACTTCGAAGGTGGGGCGCTTATCTCTCCGCTCAGTTTTGACGGCCATACCGACAGGGAGACCATTATCACACCATTTCAATTTATCCCGCATAGATAATAATAGTGAAGAGTCAGGTATATTGGTGCATGAATGGGACGATCCGGGGAAGGAGGATAATTCTGATAGACCTGTCTGTTGAGATATGCGGGTTGAAGCTCAGGACTCCCGTCATCGCGGCATCTGGAGTCACGACTCGTGATGGAGATTCAATGTTAAAATCCGCTGAGGCCGGGGCCGGAGCTCTTGTCACGATGACGATCTCCCAGAACGCAGCTAGGGTGCCCCGCCCGTGTTTGGCGAAGGTGAAGGATGGTCTTTTAAGCTGTGAGATGTGGAGCGAACTCTCGGTTGAGCAGTGGGTTAAGCACGAGATCCCTAAGGCAAAGCGCTCAGGAATCCCCTTGATCGCAAGCGTCGGTTTCACGGCAGATGATGTGAAAAAGATTGCGCCGAGAATGGTGGATGCGGGAGTGGATGCTCTGGAGATACCTCTAAGGTCACCCTCCGGTGCGACGGAAATTGTCAGGGCAGCGAAGGGATGCGGGGTTCCGGTTTTTGCCAAGCTAATGTGTCCATTTTCAGATATGGCGTCTGCTGCCAGGGAAGTCGAGAGCGCGGGAGCTGATGGTCTTGTCGTTTCAGGAGCTGTTGGCCCCGTGCTTTCCATAGATGTTGAGAGTTCCATGCCGGTGCTGGGGGCGCCGGGAGGTTTCGGATACCTGTCCGGACCTCCAGTTAAGCCCATCTCTCTCAGGTGCATTGCAGAGGTGGCTCGGGCTGTGAGCGTACCGGTCATAGGGTGTGGTGGGATATCGAGCGGGAAAGATATTGTTGAGTTCATCATGGCAGGCGCGGCGGCAGTCCAAGTGTCATCATGCGTGATGCTCAGAGGATACAGAGTTTACGGCATTCTTTCAGATGAGCTGATGAAGTTCATGCGCATCAAGAATTACAGGAACATCGGAGATATAAAGGGCAAAGCCCTGCCCCATCTCCCGAAAGAGACCATAAAGACCTCCCCAACCCCGGTGGAGGTGGTGGCCTCAAAATGTACCGCTTGCGGGCTATGTGAGACGCACTGTCCATATGGTGCGATCAGGGTCAGCGGAAGGGTTGCGCGGGTAGACCCGGTAAAATGTTACGGCTGCGGACTGTGCGTTTCCATCTGCCCCTCATACGCGATAAGGTATTGAACCTCAGCTTGAAAGGTCTTTGAGAGCTTTCATCCCCAGATATGAAAGCCCTTTAAGCGTATGATGTTCCTTGGCTGCGATTTCCATCTCGGTCATCAGGTCCTTTATCTCTTGGGCTTCTATGTGCGGATTCAGGACTATTCTCATCCTCAGCAACTGCTCGAGTCCCCTCAGCTTCTTTGGCATAGATGCGCTCATGTTGTATACCGTTTCTCCCTTAAGCTCATCAATGAGTTTTCTGGTGATTGGGTTGTAGTATCTCGCTGGTACGCGCGTGGGCATTATGCCCATGCCGAATCTTGCCATTGCGTTCTGCGCTTCGGACGAGCATGTGAATTCTATAAATTCCCTCGCAAGGTCCGGTGCTTCCGAGTTTCTCGGGACGACCCATGCGTTTCCCCCGACCACCATGACCTGCCCCGATTTCCTGTCCACGGGAGGAAGCGGGAAACAGTCGTATTCTACTCCGGGTCTGTAACCGTTCTCGTAAAACATCACGGTGTTTACCCAGTCACCCTGAAGCATCATGGCGGCGGCTCCCGCGTTAAATCTGGAGAATGCGGTTCTCCAGTCAAGGCCGAACGGATGCGGATAGAAAAAGTCCCTCGATATATCCCTCAGCATTTCATACGAGGTTATCACTCTTGAGTCTATCCAGCTTTCCCTGCCCTCTACCAGCCCGTCGTAGAATTTTTTCCCGCCAACGCGCGCGAGAATGTTTATGAGCCAGTCCGATGTGCCGTCGCCTCCGGATATTATGGGATATAACCCGGTCTTTTTTAGCCTCTCGCATATCTCAATAAATTCATCCCATGTCTCCGGCGGCTTCAACCCGTGGCTCTTGAAAATTTCCTTCTTGTACCATATGCAGAATGTGTACAGCTTTGCGGGGATTCCATATACCTCTCCGTCGATCATGCACCTTTTGCTTATCCACTCCGGAAACATCTTTTCGTATGAGTTTTCCTCCCAGATCTCCGTCAGTTCGCTGATCAGACCAACTGACGCGAAGCTCTGCAGCATCTGTCCGGCTTCTGTTATCATAACATCGCACATTCCCCTCGCGATGTGCCTTGGCATGGCTGCGGCGTAAACCCACCATTCCAGTATGTTTTGAGATACTCTAACCCCCGGGTGTTTTTTCGTAAAAAGTGCAATAAGCTGATTTACTGGGGGCTGCTCAGGTCCAGGCCAAAAGTGATACAGCCTGAGTTCGCGCTGGTTGTTAGACCTGTTTTGTTTTTTTCTGTAATTTCTAGCCATGCATCAGCCTCCGGCCCTCCCTCCGCGGTCAATGGTAAATGCGAGTATCATACCTATTAATTTAACCCAGAAAGCGAATTTTACCTGGGATTATGAGGGGAATGCTGCTGGATATTGATTTTGTCGATGAAAGTCCGGCGATCAGATTAATCTTGAAGAGAGGCTCCAGAAAGGTGGTTGTTGAGGATCCTGATTTTTCACACTATTTTTACGTCGTAGGTGAAAATCCGGAAAAGATCTCAGAGCTCGTTTCGAAGGTTGAGGCTGAGTCAAAGGATGGAAAGGTAAAACCAAAATCTGTTGAAATAGTAAGTCGTACCATCGGTGGAAGAGAGACCAAGGCTGTCAAGATTCATCTTTTTCATCCACGTGACATGCAGGCCATCCGGCATGCTGTCAATGGGCTGCCCGGGGTGAAGTCCCTGTACGAGTTTGACATATCTCCATCGAGGAGCTATCTGCTCGACCGTGGTCTTGTCCCGATGGAAGGTGTTGAGCTCGATACGGATACGGGGGACGGTGAAGCAGTTTTTGTCAGGGCGGCCTCTTCTCCAAGGCACTGCAAACTCGATGATGTCCCGCTGAGCGTTATGAGCTTCGATATAGAGGTTTACAATCCGGGCGGATCCCCCAGGGCTGACAGAGATCCCATAATAATGATAAGCATGGCCGACAACGGCGGGTTCAAAAAGGTCATCACGTGGAAAAAGACCGAGAACTGCCCGGATTATGTGGAGTGTGTGAGCAGTGAGAGGGAAATGATAAACAGGTTCGTTGACCTCGTCAGAGAGAGGGACCCGGACATAGTGCTCGGATACAACACGGACATGTTCGATTTTCCCTATCTCCGGGAAAGGGCCAGGCTCCTCAAGACTGAGCTTGCCCTTGGAGTGGACGGCTCCGAGATCACATCGCGGAGACACAGATTTGCATCGGCAGCGAGGATAACCGGAAGAGTCCACGTTGATGTTTTTGCTCTGGTAGATTTCATGGCGACGATAGGTTCCATAAGACTGATTCACTACACTCTTGAGGATGTGTACAGGCATCTCGTCGGCAGGGAGAAGCCCGATTTCGAGTTTGCAGAAATGCCCATCGCGTGGGATAAGGGTGGGGAGCCGTGGCTCAGTCTTGTGGAGTATTCCATGTCGGACGCTGAGGCAACGCTGGAGCTAGGGCTCATGCTTCTGCCCGTTTTTGTCGAGCTTACCAGAGTTGTCGGTCAAACTCTGTTCGACGTCAGCCGCATGACGCCTGGGCAGCTGACCGAGTGGCTTCTAATATCTGAGGCGCGGAAGCGTGGCGAGCTTGTTCCGCCCAGGCCGGTTGGAGAGGAGTTCGAAGAGCGTTTGGAGGAGACATATACTGGCGCTTATGTGATGGAGCCGGTGAAGGGGCTGCACGAGGACCTTGTGGTATATGACTTCAGATCCCTTTACCCTTCAATCATAGTGACCCACAATATAGACCCATCTACAATTAACTGTGAATGCTGCGGGAAAAACAGAACAAAGGTCCCCGGGCTCGGATACTGGTTCTGTAAAGATCGTGAGGGGTTCATCCCAGCAACCCTCAAAAAACTGATTCAGGCCAGGGCGGCAATTAAGGAAGAGCTGAAAAAGTACAGGCGCGATACAGAGGGATACCGCTCCCTGAATTCGAGGCAGACAGCATATAAGATAATCGCAAACTCCGCATACGGAATGCTTGGATATTCCAGAGCAAGATGGTACTCCAAAGAGTGCGCCGAGAGCATAACCAGCTTCGGCAGACACTACATTCAGATGACGATAGAGATGGCACGGAAGGCTGGATTCGAGGTGATATATGGGGACACGGATTCTCTGCTGGGGAAGCTGAACGGAAAATCGCGTGCGGAGGCCATAAAGTTCATGGAAAAGGTGAATGAGAGCCTTCCCGGCATCATAGAGCTCGAGCTTGAGGGTTTCTATCCCCGGGGCGTTTTCATCACGAAGAAGCGTTATGCGATGATCGATGAGGAGGGCAAAATGGTCGTGAAGGGGCTGGAGTTCGTCCGCAGGGACTGGGCGGCGATAGCAAAAAGGACACAGGAGGAAGTGCTGAAGGCGATACTGAAGGATGGGTCTCCGCAGAAGGCAGCCGAGATAATACGAAGGGTCACGCGTGACATACAGGAGGGCAGAGTCGCCCTTGAGGATCTGGTGATTTACACCCAGCTTAAGATGCCGATCGAGAGCTACAGGTCTGTTGGCCCCCATGTGGTTGCCGCAAAGAGGTTGCGCTCTCTCGGACGTAAGGTTGAGCCGGGGATGATGATCGCGTACATCGTTGTGAGGGGTCACGGAAGCATAAGCGAACGCTCGTATCCCCTGGAAATGCTGGGCGGCAGAAGCTATGATCCCGAGTACTACATATCCAACCAGGTCCTGCCAGCCGTAATGAGGATAATGGAGGTCCTTGGGTACAGCGAAGATGATTTGAAGTTCACAAAGGAAAGGCAGACCGGTTTGGACAAATTCTTCCGCTGACCCGATGCTTTTTATTCTATCGTTTTCTACTTTCACTGGTTCGCATGAATCAGGAAGAGCTTGAGGCCTACCGAAAGGCCGGCAGGATACTGGCCGAAGTCAGAGAAAGCATAAGGCCAATGGTGAAGATCGGGGTCAGGACTGTTGAGATAGCCGAGGCTGCGGAGAGAATGATCGTTGAGAAGGGAGCCAGGCCTGCGTTTCCGTGCAACGTTTCGCTTAACGAAGTGGCCGCGCACTACAGCCCGCCCGCCTGGGAGCAGACGGTGATAAAGGAAAATGATATAGTTAAGGTTGACATCGGAGCGCACGTTGATGGATACATCGCAGACACAGCTTTCACGGTGGCCATCGGAGCTGGTGGGGAGCTGGTTACAGCCGTAGAAAAAGCTCTGGAGGCGGCGATTGCAGCGGTGAAACCAGGAATCGATTCGGGCGAGATAGGAAGGGCGGTGGAGGAAGCAGTTCGGGCATCTGGTTTTAAACCTATACGAAATCTCACCGGTCACAGTCTTTCGAGGTGGGATCTCCACTCCGGGATAACTATCCCGAATGTGAAAGAAAACACCGGTCAGGTGTTAAAGCCAGGAGATGTCCTTGCGATAGAACCTTTCGTCACAGACGGATTTGGCTTTGTGGAGGATCGTGATCAGGTTTACATCTTCAGGCACATGAGGGATGTCCCGACTCGCCTCAGGATGTCTAGGGAGCTGCTCCGGGAGATAAAGAAGGAGTACGATGGGCTTCCGTTTGCCGACAGATGGCTCGCGAAGCGGATGTCAAGGTTGAGGCTCGAGCTGACTCTGAGGGAACTGGTGGGCCTTGGCGCGCTTTGGCCCTATCATGTACTGGCAGAGAGGTCCGGGGGAAAAGTCGCACAGGCGGAGCACACGGTGATCGTCACGGACCAGGGCGCGGAGGTCACGACAAGGGCATAGGTCTTGTTCATTTCATCTGAAAGACAATCACGGCGTGGTCCTTTTCGTACGGGTGAATATTGACTCTCTCAACTATTCTGACATGGGACTCCAGTTTTGCGATTTCCTCCTCCACTATCTCATCTGGGTCTCTGGTGACGTCTATGCTTCTGGTTTTTATGGCCAGCATGCCGTATCCGCTTTTCTTCAGGAAAATCGCGGAGTTTTTCAGCATTATTTCCGTCTGATCCGGTTGCGCTATATCCTGGTAGACAACATCGACCTTTTTCACGAGCGGCGCATAGATATGAGGAAGTCTAGCGTCCGCTATTATCGGAATCATGTTCTCCCTTTTTGAGCATACGGAGATCAGGTCTCTCATGGGACGGGGCGATATATCCACGCAGAACACGTGCCCGCTGACCCCCACGATATCGCTAACATGAGAGGATGTCGTTCCGCTGGCAGCTCCAAGGTACAGAACGCTGTTTTTCTCACCTATTGGAAGTTTTTTCAGCCCGTTCATTATCGCGGCTCCGAGCTTGCTGCGATACGGGTCCCAGACGCGGTACTCCTTTTCGCCAGCCTTGAGGAGCATCTCGCCGTAGACCTGTGATCCCGGTGTGAGGTTTTCAGTCGCCATCCTCCTTGTTCCGTTGAGCTCGACCCAATAAACCCGGCTGGAGATTTCGTGTTGGTATACTCTCACGGTCATCTTTCTTACCTCGATCTTATGGCGGATAGCCTGTTCTCCAGGTCCGCTGCCAGTTTGTCCCCGATGAACTCGCCGGACATAGCGTCCACTCTGGCGGCTATTGCTATCTTTCCGGAGAGCGCTCTTGCTATCTTTCCCCTCAGTTTCTTCGGCGCGCTTCTTATCTCTGGGAACTGGTATATCACACCGTGCTTTGGCGGTCTTGCCCTCGTCTTCAGAGCTCTGAACAGTGCCTTTTCTGCCCCCAGAATCTGGATAGTGCTGGCCGGCATTCTGGCCAGATTCGCAAGGCCCCCGGCGATTGATATCAGTCTGGCCCCGATTGCCCCGCCCACCACCGCTTTCAGATTCGGCGCCACCTGCTCCATCATCTCCTCTATGTATTTCGCCAGCTCGCCTCTCAGAGAATACAACTCGGATACTCTTTGGAGACAGCCCCTGATTGCGATAATGTCAGCATCGTCAAACGTTCCCCCGTGAGATGTTCTGGAAGATTCGGCCAGCCTCCTGCATCTCTCGTCTGACATTTCTGCGATTTTTTTTATGGAATCCTCGGTAAAGCTGCTCCTCAGCCCGAGCCCGAGGACAAGCCTGAGATATTCCATGTGGTCGGGAACCAGCCTGTCAAGTTCCGGGAAGTGTATGGAATACCACTCCCTGCACTGGCTCATGATGGTATTAATGAACTTGTCTATCTCATCCACCATCTTTATTGCTTGAATTATCAGCCTGTCCCTCTGTTCAGACTCGCTGTGAAGCAGTGCTCTTGTCATTTCCATGCTGACTTCTCTTATCATCCGCCATGGATCACTTAACCCGATATCTACAGCGATTTGATCAAACCTCTCTCTCAGAGCTTCTCCCGCGGGGCTTGGGATGATCTTTGAGAACTTTGCTCTTTTGAACTCTTTTGAGAGAGAGGATGCTACAGAGTCAGATTCTAGCGTGAACTCCAGAACTCCATTTTTTATCAGATCTCTCACCAGCTCCCTGTGCTCAGCGGTTGGAACCCCTTTTCTGGTGTCGAGAAGTTTTTTTGCCACTTCGGAAGGGTTTGTTGAAAATCTTTTGAACGTGATTATCTTTCCGTCTTCTCCAACGGCAAAGACCCCCATCACACATTCAGCTATATGGGCAATCGTATGAATCACCAGATGGAATTTATGACGTTAGGTTAAAACTTTACCAGTGGCATCCGGACGGTATTTTTGCGGGATTTACTGCCTGGGGCACTGGCTATTTTTTCACCTTTATCGGACATTTAGATAACGTTTTAAGAGGCTCCTTTCAATATTGTCCTCTGGGATGATAATGGAGCTGATATTTGGTTCTGAGAGACTGAAGCGCGGTTTCGCCAAGATGCAGAAAGGCGGGGTTATTATGGATGTGACTACTCCGGAACAGGCGATAATAGCCGAGGAGGCAGGGGCGGTCGCGGTCATGGCGCTTCAGGCAGTCCCAGCCGATATCAGAGCTGCGGGAGGCGTAGCGCGGATGGCGGATCCTAGCATAGTCGAATCAATCATGAATGCCGTAACCATTCCTGTGATGGCCAAGTGCAGGATAGGACATTTTGCCGAGGCGCAGGTGCTGGAAGCTCTCGGCGTGGATATGATAGATGAGTCCGAGGTGCTCACCCCTGCGGACGAGGAAGAGCACATAGACAAACACAGGTTCAAGGTGCCATTTGTCTGCGGTTCACGTGATCTCGGTGAGGCCCTCAGGAGAATAAACGAGGGCGCGGCGATGATAAGAACAAAGGGTGAGGCCGGCACCGGAAACATAGTGGAGGCGGTCAGACACATAAAGCTCACGAGGAGGCAGATAGCTGAACTTGGCGAGTTGGGCGATGAAGTGCTGGCAGCTAAGGCGAGGGAGTACAGAGTGCCGGTTAGCCTGGTGGAAGAGACGGCAAGGCTCCAGAGGCTTCCGGTCGTGTGGTTCTGTGCCGGAGGCGTTGCGACTCCAGCCGATGCCGCGCTGGTCATGCAGATGGGCGTGGACGGGGTTTTCGTTGGTTCCGGAATATTCAAATCGAGCGATCCTCAGAGAATGGCCAGGGCCATAGTTGAAGCCACAAGGCACTACGATGACCCGGAGGCCGTGCTGGAGGCCTGCAAAAACCTCCCCCAGCCCATGAAGGGTGTTGATATCAGAACTCTGAAAGCTGAGGAAAAGCTACAGACCAGAGGAGTTTGAATATTTTGTGCATTTGTGGGCGCGATACGTTCATCCTATGATACCCAGCCCGATAAGGTATATTATGTAAATCGCCAGCAGGAAAACTCCGTTTTTTCGGGTAAGCCTCAATCCCGTTTTCATGAACAACAGAAGAAACGCAACTGTGGCCATCATAATGAGATTAGAGAACAGGAGCGTTTTAGGCGCGACGATGAGCGGGCTTATCGCCCCTGATGCTCCCAGCACCCATAGCAGGTCAAGGATATTCGCACCTATTATGTTGCCCAGTGAGAGTTCGGCCACACGCTTCCTGGTGGAGATCACAGCTGTCACAAGTTCCGGTATTGAGGTGCCCACAGCAAGCAGAGTGAATCCTATCACGGCTTCCGAGATTCCTAGCAGCCGAGCTATTCCTGCCCCGGAGTAAACTAGAAGCCTGCTGCCAAAAACTATCCCCAAAGTACCGAAGATGAAGAGAAGAGCGGGTCTTTTTAAACCGGCCGAGCGCTTTTCTTTATTTTTATTTTTGATCTCTCTCCGCGTAACAAGTGTCAGAAAGGCTATCATCGATACCAGCAAAATCGCCGCCTCATAGCGGTTTAGATCGCCGTCAAGCGCCATGAGCGTTGTAAGGCCTGCGCACCCGAGCAGCGCCAGTCCCTCCAGCAGTCTTTCTTTTTCGACGGGCATTGCTTTCATTATCAGGGCAACTGCCAGGATCAGTCCTGTGTTCGCAACAACCGACCCAACGGCGTTTCCGTAGGCCATCCCCACATTTCCAAAGAAGGACGCCATGGTTGAGGTGAAAAATTCCGGAGCAGTTGTTGCAAAGCTCACGATGGTCAGCCCTATGACCGCGCGTGAAACGCCAATTCCTTTCGCTATGGCGCACGCGGAGTCGACAAAGATGTTTCCGGCCTTCGTGATTATCAGTATGCTAGCGATGAGCGCTATTGAGTATAGTATCACTTCCATAGAGATCGCCGACCATTTTGTCTTCTCCCAGCTGTTTTTAATCCCTTGGTTTGAAACGGTGCCTCCTAAATCTCAAAAAAGTTAAATGTATGCTGGCGGTAGATTGACGGTCAAGGTGGGCTGCTGCGGATGGGGATTCTATAGGGGCGGGTTGAAGTCCTATGCGAAAAAATTCTCTCTGGTTGAAGTCCAGCAGACCTTCTACAGGCTGCCATCCATTAGTGCTATCAGGCGCTGGCGTGCGGAGGCTCCAGATAAATTTGAGTTCTGTGTCAAGGCATTTCAGGCGCTCACGCATCCTCCGACAAGCCCCACATGGCGCCGATCCGGACTGAGTCCGGAGATTCTGAAGAAAAAAAGTTTTGGATGGCTACGTCCAACTCGTGATAATTTTGATGCATGGGGCAGGGTTAAAGAGACATGTGATGCGCTCGGCGCGAGGGTCTGTGTAGTTCAGTGCCCGCCGAGCTTCAGGTGCACTTCAGAAAACATCGAGGGAATGCGTGAGTTTTTCTCCAAGATAGAGAGGGGAGGTCTGGCGCTTGCGTGGGAGCCGCGGGGAGACTGGAATGAGAGGCCGGATGTGATAAGACGTCTGTGCGATGAGCTTCAATTGATTCATGTCGTTGATCTGATGCGTCGCGAGCCACTGTCGGAGCATCCGGTGGCTTACATCCGACTGCACGGAGTCAACCCGCATGAGTATGACTACAGCTACCGGTATACTGATGAGGACCTGAAAGAACTTGCGGCGAGGGTTAGGTCGCTGGCGAAGAGGCACGAGGAGGTCTATGTGATGTTTAACAACGTTCACATGTATGAGTCAGCCGAAAAGCTGAAGAGCATCCTATGCCAGTAATCGAAGACACCTTGTCTTCTGATGGAAAAGATATAAAACATATTTTTGAGTATATGCATGGAAGCATGCTGATGGAAAACCATGGAATGTAAGGCATAAAAAGCTCCTGTTTCTTATTAGCATAGTTTTGTTCCTTTCCGCCATCCCAATTGTACTGCTCGGAGCATTTCTAGCGTTCAAAACTGGGCACATGGAATTTTATTATGCTTATTTTGTTTCATTGTTTTTTCTACTCTTTCAATAATTTTTTACAAGCCATACCGCTCTGGGTCAAGATTTAATGAGGTTCTCAAAGCTATTGGAGATGAGATAGATAAAGCTGAAGTCTCAGGGCTCTTCGGACAAGAATTAAGTTCCAAATACGGAAAATTTTCGCTGAGTTATCATGAGGTACGGAAGGCACCAAAATATTATAAATTAAGGGTGATGATCAGCAAGCAACTGCCAAGTCTTTTTACTGTAACCAAATCGGGCCAATTTATGACAGATTCACCACAAGATAACCCCGGAGCGTTTGAAGGAGAAAATATCAAAACACGTTGAAAAGCTGGCGCGGTTGGAGTCTCTGACCTATTTCGGCGGGGGCATCGGAAAAGGAGAAAGTGAGTTCGTTGCCAAGTTTACCGACAGATGGCTGCGCTCAGAGACTCCAGACATCATTGAATGCTTGAAGGTCATAAAAGAGATAGATTCAGAGCTTTAGTCTGCGGCTTGTGGCGGGCCCGCGGGGATTTGAACCCCGGTTACAGGCTGGCTGCCATTTAAGACCGCAGGCCTGCGTCTTATCCAAGCTGGACCACGGGCCCATCTTTAAATCACCGCTGACAGATAAAATGGTTTATAACCTCAATTGAGAAAGGGAGTGGGTTGGTGAATATGGTAGCCTGCACATCATGTAACAAGGACATACCTTCAGGAGAGGTTGCTACCAAGATGCAGTGTCCGAACTGCAGGGATTATGAGATATGGAGGTGCAGGAGCTGCAAAAGGCTGAGCAGGAAGTACACCTGCCCCAAGTGCGGCTTCACCGGGCCGTGATGAGGTGTCATGATGGCTGAGGTAGCGGTAACCTTGAGGCTCATGCCTGAGGGCTCTGAGGTTGATCTTGATCTGCTTGAGTCCGAGGTCAGGAAGAGGATTAAAGTGCACTCTGTTGCAAGAGAGCCCATAGCCTTCGGGCTGCTGGCGCTGAGGGTCATAACAACGGTTGAGGACGCTGAGGGCGGCACTGAAAGTCTGGAGAAGGAACTCTCGGGAATTCCGGGTGTGGGCAATGTTCAGGTCCTCTCGATGACAAGGCTTCCCTGAAACCGATATTCCTTTAGGGGCATGTTTTCAACTTATCTCTTGGTCAGATGCTGTCCAATCCGTCTGAGAGGATAACTGTCGTTTCGGTTATGGTCACCACCGCCCTGGGGACAGCCGAGTTGTTTAGCGGTTTGATTTTTGGAACGGTTGCTTTCATGGCGGCGGGATTAGATGCGCTCTTTGATACCATTACCTCTATTGTGGTGCTTGGTGGGCTGCGGGTCTCAGCCCGTCCTCCGGACAGGGATCACCGTTACGGGCACAGACAGGCGGAGACACTCGTTTCGGTGGCTCTGGCGGTGATTCTTCTCATTGTTGGGGTGCGAATGGCATGGATATCTGTGGAAAGGATTTTTTCCCCGGTTGAAGTTGTGGTGTCAGATGTTCTTCCGCTGCTGGCAGGGGTATCGGTAGTCTTGCTGGGGTTGCTGGCTAGCCAGAAGATCCGGATAGGGAGAAAAATGGGAAATCCGTCCGTCGTGGCTGATGGGTATCACACTTTGACAGACGCCGTTTCCTCTTTTTCGATACTCATAGGTATACTCGCTGTGGCAGCGGGATATCAGCTGGCTGATCCTATGGTGGGTCTGTTTGTGTCGGGGCTGATAATATTCTGGGCGCTCAAACTCTCCAAGGAGTCCGCCGACATACTGATGGGAGCCAGCCCTGGGGGAGAGATAATCTCCAGCATGAAGAAGGCTTCAATGGAGGTCGAGGGTGTCAGGGGATGCCACAGGCTTCGGGCGAGGAGGGTCGGATCAAAGATAATAGGTGATCTTCACGTCCAGGTTAGTCCAGGAATGAGCGTCAGGGAATCT
Organism: Hadarchaeales archaeon (SeqCode); assembly: GCA_038851075.1. Classification (GTDB taxonomy): domain Archaea; phylum Hadarchaeota; class Hadarchaeia; order Hadarchaeales; family Hadarchaeaceae; genus JAWCKV01. The sequence goes on from JAWCLG010000004.1 coordinate 82,063, forward strand.
CACAAGGTTGCAACGCGGGTTGAGAGGAGATTGAAGAGAAAGATACCAAGCCTCTCAAGCGTTATGGTGCACATTGAGCCCGAGGAGGCCGGGAAAAATGCCAAAAAGCGTATCAGAGGTAAGAGCTGAGATACCTTTTCTGAGGACTGGTATACGGTACCTTGACAGCGCGTCCACCTCGCTGAAGCCGCAGCCAGTCATAGATGCAATCGTCAGCTACTTCACGGAATTCTGCGTGAACGTTGGGAGGGGCGTGTACAGCGCCGCTGTGAGGGCCACCGAGGCCTTTGAGGCAACGAGAGAAAAGATAGCCAGAGTTATCGGCGCAAAGCCAAGGGAGATTGCTTACACCAAGAGCACCACGGAGGCGATAAATGCTGTTGCATCTGGTCTGAGCTTCAAGCCAGGTGACAGGGTGATTGTGTCACGGTTCGAGCACCACAGCAATTTTCTACCATGGGAGAGACTGTCTGGGATTAGAGGAGTGAAGCTGGATGTGGTCGGGTCGTCGCGGGATTGCGTTCTCGACCCGTCAGAGTTCGAGCGAAAGCTTCATGGAGATGTGAGGCTGGTCGTGCTGCATCATGTCTCAAATTCAGTTGGTTCGGTTCAGCCTGTGAAGGAGATAGCGAGGATCTCAAGAGATAACGGATCGCTCTGTTTGGTGGACGCCGCGCAGTCGGTGGGCCACATGCCGGTTGACGTGGAAGAAATCGGGTGCGATTATCTGGCCGCGCCGGGGCATAAGGGATTGATGGGCCCTCCGGGAACAGGCTTTCTTTACGTCAGGGAAGGTTCCCCTGTTCCGGAGCCACTCCTAACCGGCGGTGGCGTGATTAAGGAGGGCTGTAAGAGCTTTGAGTACTCCGGCTTTCCCCAGAGTTTCGACGCCGGTACTCCGAATGTTCCCGGGATAGTGGGACTTGGTGCGGGTTGTGATTACGTTCTGGACATAGGGCCGGATAACATACTGAGACGTGAATCGGAGCTCGTTAAAGAGCTGTTAAAAATCAGGGAGATTGCTGGTGTCGAGGTGTACGGGCCCATGGATACCGGCAGAAGGGCCGGCATCGTGAGTTTCAACGTTCGCAACTTCGAGCCGAATGCAGTTGCTAAAATGCTCGATCTCAAAGGGTTCGCCGTGAGATCGGGTCATCACTGCGCCATTCCGACCATGCAGCACATAGGCGTGAACGGTACTGTGCGGGCTTCGGTCGGGTATTACAATACACGTGAGGACGTGGAGAAGTTCGTTGAGGCAGTCAGCGAGATAGCCTCTGGCGGAATGTGATTAGACATCCCACCATCTCGCTAGTATCCCTTTAAGTTCACGTACCACTTCCAGCTGATCCGATGGTTCAGGCACGCGGAATTTTACTCCGGTGAGCGCCAGAACAACATTTTTAGCGCTCTCCGAGACGGCTTTGAGGTTATACCCTCCTTCGAGGACAACTACAACTCTCCCCCCACAACTCTTTCCGGCAACATCCATAATCAAGTTAGTCATCCACCCGTAGCTTTCTGACGATAGGTCGAGTTCTGTCAAAGGATCGTCGCTGTGAGAGTCGAATCCCGCGGAAACCGCTATCATATCAGGTTGGAACTGGTCAATTATCGGCACTATGATTTCCCTGAAGGCGGAAGAGTATTCGGCGTCACCGCTGCCCGGCTTCATCGGAATGTTTATCGTGTACCCAACTCCTTCTCCTGATCCGATCTCGCTGGTGAATCCGCTTCCCGGGTATAGCGTTGAGGGGTGCTGGTGCAGCGAGAAATAGAGCACGCTGGGATCTCCGTAGAATATGTCCTGAGTGCCGTTACCGTGGTGGGCATCATAGTCAACGACGGCTATTTTTCTGACACCTGCGCGCTGCATGCGTTTTATCATTACCGCGATGTTGTTGAAGTAGCAAAAGCCTCCACCCATCGACCGAAATGCATGGTGACCTGGGGGCCTTACCAGCGCAAAAGAGTTTTTCGCAGTTCCATCAATCACGGCCCTCCCGGCGGATATCGCCCCACCTGCCGCAAAAAGCGCTAATTCAAATGTGTTCTTTCCGACAGGCGTATCGCCATCAAGAGGCGTCCCGCTCATGCAGTGCTTCCTCACATTTTCAACGTATTCCTTTGTGTGAACTAGCAGTACGTCGTCCAGAGTCGCCGGGGGAGGGTCAATTATCCTCGTTTTTGGCGGTCCCCAGAGCCCCGCGTCCCTGAGCCCCCCCACAATCGATATGAGGCGCTCTGGCCTTTCGGGGTGCCCGGTTGAAGGAGAGTGCTCCAGGTATTTTTCCGAATAGACAAGCGCGGTGGCCATGTGTCCAGCGGTTTACACTCATTTTACGTTAGTTTAATACTACCGCCGCTGGGTGGACAGTTTTTTCACGGTTGCCGCTTTGGTCACCTCGAAGATTCCTCTCCCCTTCTTCTCATCCCAAATCTTTCGGCATTCCAGCACCTCAATTCTCTTGCTGAAGAACGGAGCGTCGACCACGAGGCTCTCGTACTCTCCGCCTTCTCCGGATATGTGCACTCCGTATTTCCTTGAAATCCCTTCCAGGTCATCCACACATTTCGTGTCTACGGTCCTCCCGAGCCATTCCGGGCCGAGCCCCTCAGCGGCAACTAGAGTTATCAGGACAACAAATCCTGAATCAACTATCCCCCTGAGGAGTTCAGACGGGTTTCTCTTCCAGAGCGGGGCTATGTGAGTCGTGCCCAGTTCCGCGCACACAGCATCTATCGCGTTTTTTTGAAAGGATGATGCTATCACCCCGCTCACAACTCCATCGGCATCTGAATTCCCGAGCGCTTCCTTGAGAGCCCGCCGCTCATCCTCGTCCGCTTTCACCGTGAATTTTCTCACTGGTATGCCTGAACACTCGCCAAACAGATCGATCAATCTTATGTTCGCGGTGTGGTACATCCATGAATCCTCTCTCTCGGGAACCATAGCCACCATCTCTAAAATCTGGTGTCCGGATCTCATTGCCAGCCACAGAGCATATGTGGAGTCCTTCCCTCCTGAGCAAAGTGCAACCGCACGCATTTGATTCAGATCTATATATTCCGGGAAATCTCTTTATACCTTTGAATTGATTGGAATTTGGGAGGCAATATGAATTTATCAACAAAGACTTACGCCGCTCTGGTGCTGCTTGTCATAGGAATGTTTCTGCTGCTCGAGGGATCAAAGCTCGACCGTGTCGGGGAAGAGATAATCTGTATCGGCATGATGGGTGCAGGCGCTGTACTGGTGATTGGCTACGTTTACCTGATTAAGGGTGGTCTAAAGCGCGGAATTTCGTCATACGTCATAATGATGCCGGTTCTTTTTGTGCTCGGCATAATGCTTGTATATCAGGCAGTCGTCCGAGTGATTGATCCCATCAGCAGGGCCCTATTTGGTTCTCTCGGAGCAGTGCTGGCACTGGCATCGGCCTTTATTATTTACCGCAGAAGAGGAAAGAACTGATCTCCTTGCGCTTTAAAGCCCCAGAAGTGTCAGAAAGCCGCTCTTGAGTCCAGAAAAGTACAGTATGCACGGCATGACGATTGCCCCCATGCAGTGCACCCTCCTGACCCCGGCCAGTGCCGGAAGCATCCCGATCGCGGTTGAAACAGTGAGAACAAGGATGCCCGTCAGACCTGTCAGCGCGAGCGTCATCAGACATATGAACGTGACCACGGAGAGCGAGAGCCATCTGTAAGGAATACGGTTCATCCTTCTGGCCATGAGCTTTCCAAGCCTCAGATGAAGCAGCCCCGCGATTCCGCCAGTTAGCATAGATATTCCGATGAAAAGGGCGAGTTCCGGCAGCCCGACTTCGATGAGCTTTTCCACGGCCACGGCGGCGCCGCTTCTGGCCCTTCCTATAGCATAAAGTGCAACAAAGGAGAACAGCGCTTTAGAAGTGTTTACGCTGCTGACAGATACCAGGAAATCGTCATGTCCGTTTGATCTGGTGACGAGCTGCGCCAGCATGGTCCCCTGAGATGGACCTATGCCGGGGATTATGCCTGTAAAAGCACCGGCTGCGGTTCCGGCCAGAATCGGGCGCGCTGCGGAGCCGACCGGAATATCCGATTCCTCCGTGCGCTGTTCCGGGATTGCATAACTCTTCATGATGCTGGGAGCTATTACGCTGAGGCCGAAGAGTCCGGAGAGGAGCGGCATGAGCCCAGCATCTCCTCCGAGGAGTCCGGTGTCGAGGGTCAGTACGCCAAGCATTCCGGAAATAAAAAAGACTGCACAGCCCCACAATATCCTTCGCGGTGATTTCTCCATAGCCACCGTTATAGCTATCACAGCTATGAGCACGATATGCATGTTCGGGCGGAGCAATTCATAAGCCCCCCCTATGATGGCGAGGAAGGGCAGCAGTATGGCGGCTCCGGCGAGAAGTCCGCCAACACATCCTGTGGCGGTTAGCTGAATCGCCCTGTATCCTTTACCATCCAGGAGCAATCTGTGTGCGGGAAGAACAGAGAGTTCCGTTCCCTCTTCCGGTGCTCCGAGAAATGTCGATGGAATGTAGCTTATGAATACGTTTGTGATTGACATCGCAACGATCATGGCCGCCAGCTCCAGCGATAGACTGGATACTCCCGCGGCCAGAGCTGCGAGCATTGGTGCAAGGTTGTTGACATGTAGCCCCGGGATCAGTCCGGTTATCAGCCCCAAGCATATTCCGCCGAGCACAAATGCGAGGATTTCAAGCATCGTTACCTACCGGCAGCAGGCACGCCCTGTCAACAACTTTTATCTCTGGTTCCCCCTCGTACAGCTGGTACCACCCTCCAACCCTGACTTCCACACCTTCCGCGAGCCAGTTGAGTTCCCCCGCCACATTTTTGGGCAGGAAAATCTTGGCGATGGCATTTTCATCCTGCAGATTCAGTATGGCCTGCCCTCCAGGAAGCCGGTTTATCCTGTCAATTTTTCCCTCGACCTTCACGAGTTTCCCATAGTATTCCTCCCCCAGCTCGGAGAGGGGCGTGATTCCTGACCTCTGTACTTTGACGTCCCGCGCTGAGGACGGGATGATTTCAAGTTCTCCCTTATACGCCGATAGCTCTCCTTTTACCTCCACCCTGTCCAGTATTTCGACCCTCCCCACGCCGGAGCGCACGTCGGAGAAAAGCGGAATTGTGATCGACCCACCAGAGTCATCCTGAACCTTAAGAAACACGTGTCCGTTCCGATGTTCCCGCAGGTCAACGACCGTTCCCGAGATTTCCACGGTTGATCCCACCATGTCCTCTCGGAGTTCAGATATTGGAAGCCTGGTCGTGCCCATGGCCCCGGAAGCGGCGTAAATGGTGATCAGTCCGATAATCGAGCAGGCCGCGCAGAGCCCCAGAACTTGCTTACCCATGCCCCGCCCGCTGATTGTCTCCAGGCGCTTTATAAACAGAAAATAACTCAGGCTTCGGCACACCACTTCACGACCGCTCTGAAGAGGTCATCTCCGTCTGATTCTTCCATGGTAAAAGCGTCCCCGCGTTTTTCATATCTCTCCGCCACCGCGTCAGGATCTGCCATTTCCGGCACGAACCGTTTAAGCTCTTCGATTTCAATAGGCGCCGAAATTAGTCCGGTCCTGTGGTGCATCGAGTAAGGTGCCCTCACATCCCCCATCGGTTTTATTATCGAGGCGTCGAGAAGCACCCTGTCTTTTCTCTCCTCCTTTCCCGCGGTCTGTGAAGTAGTCACCCCTGGGAGCTTCTGGGAGATCTCCTGCTCGATAAACCGAACGATGTCCGAGTAAAATGAGAACATGTTCCTCTCCCTCTTCCCGGTCTTCAGAGGCTTCGGCCTGTAATCTTCCGGGAGCTCGTGTTTCTTGAACTTCGCCCAGAGCTGAAATCCCCTTGACCCGGAGAATTTTAACGCGCATAGAACATTGAGGCGAGATAGGATTTCTGCGGCCTCGGTAACAACTTTCTTGGTTGTTTCAAGTTTTACACGCTCTCCAGCGTCAAAGTCAATAACAAGCCAGTCCGGCCTGTCTGAGTTGACGCCGTGAATGTAAGGTATGAAGTCTATCCCGTGAATGTCCAGCCAGCGTTCGATGTCATCCCACGAATTTATCGTGATGTATCTGGGGCCGATTTTCCGCTGTAGCCACGACCTCCCGGTGAAAAGACGAAAAACTGAAACCCACCTCCCCCTGCAGTATTTCAACAGGGCATCATGCACGTGCGGATAATATCTTTTAGCCCTGTATACCTTCAGGTAGTCAGGGTTCAGCCGGTTCTTTATTTCCCTCCATCTTCTCTCGAAGTATGCCCTGCCAGCCTCAGTTATTGCGTACTCTTCGCCCTTTTCTTCCACCAAGCCTCTGTTGACTAGAGACTCTAGCAGCTCTCCGGTTTCTGTTTCAGAGAACTTTCTACCGGCATCTCTTGAAAGTTTTTCCCGAATATGATGGAGATCAACGAACTTCCCGCGTCTCTTTATGGCGAGTGATGTCAGCACATGGTCCTCCGGCCCCGCGGTTTCGGCCAGTCAGAACACCCTCCTTCGGTCGGCCGGGTTTACTCCCCGCTGGTTTGTGTTTTGGGCGCCAGCAAGTCCAGCTTTTCTCCGAGCACTTTTTTCGCGCAGTCCCAGCACACGAAGCCGGCCCTCGCCTCTCCGGGCTTCACGATTTTCAGGTAGGCCGACTCATAGCTCATTATCTGAATGCCCTTTCCGCACACGTTACACTTCGGGCCCTTTGTCTTCATATCTACCCCAATAATTCCATAACTCAAAAAATTAATATCTTTCGAGAGCACTTATGGACGAAACTATGGTTGACATCCTGCACCCCTCCATGCTGGACCTTGAGGCACTTATGGACGTTCAGAGGAAAGTGGCTGGGAGGGTCATCCGGAGAGACGATTTTGAAAAGCTCGAGAGGGTCTGCGGATGTGACGTATCTGCCGAGCGTGATGGCTCCGCCTGGGCGGCCTGTGTGGTGGTCGACCGCAGGAGCCTGAGCGTACTTGAAAGCAGGGTTGCAAGGGTGAAGCTGAGGTTTCCCTACATCCCCACTTTTCTGGCCTTTCGCGAACTCGAGGCGATGCTCGGTGTTGCCGGAAAGGTTGAAGCGGATGTGTACATTGTTGGAGCGCACGGGGTCGCCCATCCCAGAAGGGCGGGGCTAGCTTCTCATCTGGGAGTTGCGCTGGACAAACCCTCTTTCGGTGTCGCGAAGTCGCTTGTCTGCGGCGAATGTGGTGAGCCTCCAAACAGAAGAGGCGCATACCTGCACGTCAGAGATGGAGGCGAGATAATAGGCGCAGCGCTCAGAACCGTGAGGGGGGCAAAACCTGTCTATGTGAGCGTGGGGCACAGGGTTTCCCTCAGGACATCAATAAGGTTAACCGTGCAGACTTCAAAATACAGAATTCCAGAGCCGCTCAGGATGGCCCATAATCTCGCAAAAAAAGCCTCACTGAGTCAGGTTTTTTAGGCTTACGCGTATCTTCTATGGTGGAAAGTTGAAGATAGGACTGTCGAGCCTTCTGTTTGTCAACCAGTCAATCGAGAACGCAATAAAATTGAGTGCCGGCCTCGGTGCGGAGAGCGTTGAGATAATATATGATATTCCGCACTTTCAAGGGTACAACCGTAAAAGGTTGGCATCAATTAGGTCCATCCTTGAGTCATACGGACTTGGTGTTTCTGTTCATACCAGCTTCTGGGACATAAATCCGGCGAGCCACCTCAGCGACCTTTGCGACATATCGCTCAGGCAGATAAAGTTCGGAATAGATGCCTGCAGGGATCTCGGGGGCAAAGTGGCGGTCGTGCATTTCGGCAGATGCTCGATACCGGAGGTGGAACTGTTGCGCGTCATGACTGAGAGGAGATATGCAGATTTTATTGAAAGGTGCAGCTCGTACGCCGGAGATAGAGCGGTCAGGATTGCGCTGGAGAACCCAGGCAGGGATCCTCGATCATATCCGGGCACCTTCGAGGAGCTCGCGGATGTTGCAAGGAGATTCGGGGTGGGGATTACTTTTGACATTGGACATGCCCACCTTTTTCTGCGGAGAAGTGGCAGAAAATCAACCGGCAGGGCTATAGCCGCCCATATCACGAAAATGCGGGATTTAATAGTTCATTTTCACGTTCATGACAATAATGGAGCATACGATGACCATCTTCCGCCCGGTGAAGGTGAGATAGACTTTCAACAGGTTGCAAACGCGGTTAGGGAAATCGGCTATAGCGGTTCAATCGTGCTGGAACTCTGGAACCCGAAAAAACCGCTTCTCGCTGGAAAGAAGGGAATCACGGCGGCCAAAAGGATCTTCACGCAAAGCTAGCGCATACAGTTGTGAAAACGGGTCCGCGTATATCCACTTTTCTGTTTTTTGAGGTGATGTACCTTCTAGCGGGTTCGTCGATAATCACGTTTATGTCGGCCGGAGATTTCACGGTTTTAACCCTGATGCATATCCCTCTCTCACCTTTTTCTGCGGCCTCCTCGATTTTGCTCGCGGCCAGAGATGCGAACGCGTCCATATAGGTTATGCCGGTTCTTGTCCCGCTCTCACGCACTTTTTTCAGAAATGCATCGTTCTCCCAGCCACGCGGCGGCAGTCCGACAACATTTCCGTCATAAACGCATATCTCGTTGAATCCTGCTGGACCGATCAGCTTCGTGCCGCTCTCGGGCTCTATCAGCTTTACCGTCACATTCCTGTTTTTCACACTTCCGCTGTACACCGTGAACTCGCATGGGCTTGGGGCATCGGCATGCTTTTTTGCGTGGTCCACTATGGCTTTCATTATCATCTTTCCGTCATCGGTTTTTGGTCCGGCGTTAACTTTTATCATTCTGCTTATGTCAAGATCCGAGAGACTTGCCGGGGCATATAGATACGGGTATATGAGTGCTCTGATATCCGTTTCTCCGGTTGTTATCATCAGAATCCTCTCAAGGCCTATCCCGATGTTGAAAACCGGATACGGGACATCGTAGTTGCTCAGGGCCACTGGACTGTAGAATCCTCCGTCTCCAATCTCGATCATCTCTCCGGTTTTGGGGTGTTTCACGAAAACCTCGAATTCGGTCTGAGGCGCGTAGTACTTTGACGTGGCCTTTTTGATTTTGAAACTTACCTCATCAAAACCGAGCCTCTTCAGTATTTCTTCGGTGATGCGCATAGCGTCCTCGAGTGTAATATCTTCAGCTGTCACAATGGCCGATGCAGTCCAGGAGTCGTAGAGGTGCGTGGAGTCAAGTTCCTGCTCCCTCCTGAACTTCTGACCGACCGAGAACAGCTGGATGGGCAGGGGCTCCCTTTTGACCAGCTCCCTGAGAACTATGAACCATCCCGCAGTGGTATGACTTCTGAGCGTTAGATCCATCGGGACCGGTTTCAGTTCTCTGAATTCCTTAAAGAGGGATATTATGCCGGCCGCCTGTTCTTCCTTCAGCCCAAGTTCCGTCACCATCGTCTCAACAAGGTCATCCGCCTGAATTTTGCCCTCCTTGTACCTTCTGAATATCTCGCGTAATTTTCCGGCTTCAAGTTCCGGCGATATCTTTTTGACTTCCGCAAGCTTTTTTTTGCTTATTCCGATGTCGGGCCTCTCCAGTCCTGCGAGGAAAAAGACCCTGTCCAGTATTACCGGTGCTTCGGGGCCGTACTGCAGGTAAACGTCTCTCTTGTCGATGAAAACGGGCACGCATACTTCTCTGAACCCTAATTCGATGAAAACCCTTCTGGTTTTCTGTATAAGCTCATGAAGGGGATGGGGTGAGCCCCTGCCGCTGAGTTCAAAGGATCTGCCCTCCTTTTTCAGGAGTTCTCCAGTTTCTATCCATGCGCGCTCGTAGTCCTCTTTCGCCTTGGTTCTGATCTCAGCGGTATCAAAATTCATCTTCTCGATCTCCTGAGTTCTTTTTCCAGTCTGTGTTGTCTGATTGCTATGGTGAGGTCTCCTCTTGTCTTCTCCACGACGCCTCTGACCATATCCTGCCTTCTCTTCATTCCTGGAAGTATCGCGTCCGGATAATCAAAATCCATCAGGTTTTCCAGTATCTTTTCCATGACCTCCAATACCCTGCCAGCTTCAGCGACTCTTCCATCCCTCATCATGTCGAGCGCCGTCCTCCTCAGCTCTCCGACCATATCTGCGAGACCGTTCAGGTACGGTCTGTAAGGCACGCCGACCTCATCCGGGCCTGGTATCTCTCCTCTCTTGGCAAATTCGTTCATCAGCTTCGCCTCGCAGTATTCCTGCTGTGCGGATTCCACTATTCCGGAGTGAATGAACTCGGGGCAGCGTTTTGCCTGCGCCTGGAGTTTTTGCAGTTTTTTCCGTGCCGTCGAAAGAAATGTTGCAGCTGCTTTTAGTTCCCCCCTGTGAATTGCCGAGATGGATCTGGAAGATGCCCTCACCACTTCGCGTGAATCCTCGAGGATGCTCTCTCTGAGGTCCTCAAGGGCATCGAAATAGGCCCTCATCTTTTCAACTTTTTTCTCCAAACACATCCCAGCCTAAATACATCTCTTACCTTTTCAAACCTCCGCATCTCACCTTCCGATGAACTCCCTCCTTATCTTCAATATGTTGGTCTTCCAGTACCGTGTTTTTGTTATTGCATTTTTCCGCTCCAGATTGTTGACAAGCGCGCTGAGTTTGGCCTTGGACATGTCGAGTTCCTTTCTGAGCTTGTCCTGTCTCGCCTCCCCACCCGCACGCAGTATCGCCTCAAAGACTTTCCTCTCATCAGCGCTGAGGGTCATGAGGGCGATTCGCATGGCCCTTTCCCCGGCGTATTTCCTTATGAGAATCACCAGCAGCGAAGCCACAGCTCCACCTATGGCTGCTATCGTCAGAATTCCCGTGAGAACGGCCGCCAGATCAATGCCTGGTGCTTCACCCATAAATAGATATAGCGTCGCCCCAGCGCTCAGTTGTATGATCACCACCAGGGCCACGATGCCCAGCGCTTCTCTTATCGACATCAGACCCAAAGATTTCCAGCACGTGGCGCGGATATAAATTTAACCCTTTATTGCTATAAAATGAAAAATTTTGATTTTAATTAGTATATGAACGATAATAAATGTTTAAATATGGTATTTTTTTATAAAAATGATTTAAAGCGCTTTTATTTTTAGAAAATGAACGGTTTTTGGAGATTTGATAAATATCTCTATTGTACATAGACATTAGCGGTGCGGCGAGACGCGCCGAAAAACAAAAGGAGGTAGAAGAATGAGGATGGGAGAAAACGGCGTTGCGGCTGTGGTGGTCCTGGCCGTCGTGCTGGCTTCGACAGGAGCGGCTGTGGCAACTCCGGTCGTTGTGGACATAGTGGACGTGGACCCGGATTCGCCTTTCTACGGGCTGGAGCGTCTTGGAGAGCAAATAAGGATGGTCGGCAGCGAGGCCCAGATGATGGAGAGGTGGACAGAGTACGAGAGAATGGTGGAGAGGGGCAAGGGGCAGGAGTACAGGGGCGTCATGCAGGAGTTCGTGGACAGGCTTCAGGCGCTTGATCCGGAGAAATGGGAGGAAAAAACAGAGCTTGTGGCATGGATGCAGGAGAAAATGCCGGGCATAGGGGCTGTGAGAGCTCATGTGGCGGTTCAGCTCTGCGAGAGGCTCAGGAAGATCGTGGGAGACAATGAACTTGAGAGGGAGGAGCTGGATAATCTGCGGCAGGAGATGGCTGAGATAAGGAACCGGATAAGGGAAAGATACGCGAACGAGAACGATGAGATCAGGGCGATGATTCGGATAAGGCTGGAGGCCATACAGCGGGTGATGGAGCGAGTGAGGGAACGCAGCACCGAGAACCTCGACGAATACATGGTTATCATAGATAACTTGGAAGGCGCAGAGGTCGAAATGGAGGCGAGGGTTTTACAGTTTAAGGCGGAGATGGTCCAGCACAGGATATCGGAGCTGAAGGAGAACCTCGAGGCGAAGATATTAGAGCTTCGGGCGATGTTGGAGGGAATACCTGAAAACTCGCTGGCCGGAGTGGCTAGCAAGAGGCAGCTGGAGATTGCTGAGAGGGAGATCGAGAGGGCTGATAAGGCATTGGAGGAGGGAAAAATTGGGCGGGCGTTTGGTCAGGTCACGGCTGCCACCGCGCATTTGAGAATAGCAGAAAAGCTGACGGAAAAGGCACCGGACTGGGAGCCCAGCATTTCCCCGCAGTTGTTTCAGTGGAGGGAAGCCTGGCAGGAGATGAAACAGGAGATGGTGGAAGAAGGAACCTGGGCGAGCCTCCTTGAGAATCCACAGCAGCTCACAGAACAGGTGCGCCAGCAGTGGACTGAAAGGTGGCAGGAGATGGTCTCAAGAAGAACAGGCTAGGCCCGCCACCTTTTCATTTTTATTCTTTTTCAGGAGCACCGCCCTACTTGGCTCGCATTCATGAACAAGCGAATATCCTGTTAGCCTGGAGAGTTTGCTGGCAAAGTCCTTTATCTCCGCATGTGATGGCATGTTTTGAATCTCCAGCCTTTTTCTGGAAAATCCGACGAACATGTATGCTTTGACCTCAACAAAGTCGGCGCCTGACAGCTCTATCAGTCTGGCGTACTTCTCAGGCTCCTTCATGTTAACACCCCGGGCCATGGTCAGGCGGATGGCTCTTCTGCAACTCGCTTCGCTCAGTATTGAAAGAGATTCGATGAGCTTCTCCCATCCATGTCCGTCCACAGGGTTACAGACCCTCATGTACGTGTCTTCGTCCGGGGCAACAACAGATACGTAAAGCTGGGTGGGGTTTAGCCTTTCGAGTACCTCCGGATGCTGGCCGTTGGTCACGATGAAGGTGGTCATTTTTCTTTTATTACACTCATCAACGAGTTCATTTATACGTGGATAGAGAGTGGGCTCTCCCGCGAGAGATATTGCGCACTGGGTTGGATTCATCGCTTCCTTAAATTTTCTGCGGTTAACCCTAGAATTTCCTCCGAACCCGCTGAGCAGGATTCTCTGCGCTCTTATCGCACCGTCAATAATGAGGGATGGATCGTCCGCATCGCCTTCCCACGTTCCCCTCGTGAGTTCGGTATCCCTCCAGCAGAAGGTGCAGCGGTGGTCGCAGAAAGGGAGGGAAGGAGTGATCTGCAGACATCTGTGACTGCGTATTCCGAGATCATCACCGTAGAAAATTTCCTTATAGCAGACACCCTCGTCGAGCAGGCTCTTCTTGGACCAGTGACATACTTTCACGGCGCTGTGTCCGCCTATAATGCGGTATCCGGCCTTTTCAAGTGATTTCGCTTTCTGAGCAGGTATCAACGGGAGCGCCCCCCCTGTTGAGCTTCCTCTCGAGTTCTCGAAGGATGTGCTTCTTGACCTCTTCATATGTTCCCTTTCCGGTGAAGCTTGCGGCTCCGGCGTGTCCTCCTCCGCTCCCCTGAAATGATTTTCCCAGATTCTCCATGATCTCTCCAAGATGTAGGCCGGTTTCCTTTATTATCTCGGGGCGCCCCCTGCCGCTCATCCTTACCCCATCTTTATCCTCAGACCCCACGAAGGCGACATCAGCCCCTATCTTTAGTAGAACGTTCGCCATCTCGCCTTCAAATGATCCGAGCTCTGAGAAGACTATCAACTTTCCCTGGATGCGATGCAGCTCGGACCTTCCAGCTCCTTTCAGTATAGCCACGCGTTTGGGAAAGTCCTCGGGTGGCTTCATAATTTCAACAATTTTATCGTACTCGGCCCCGGCCTTAAGAAGCGAATTCACAACTTCAAAAGTCTCCGGTTTGGCCAGCCTGAAAAATCCGGTATCTGTCAGTATACCCGCCAGAAGCAGTGAGGCCTGGTCTGGAGTGAGCGTTTGTTTCATCTCGGATGCCAGCCTGAAAATCAGCTCGGATTCCGACGTGAATTCCTCAACCACAAAGTACATTTTTGATAACTTCTTCATCTCCTCTACAGGTCTGTGGTGGTCTATCACCATTATATCGGCACCGGAGCTTCTTAGGGTTTCACCGTATCCACCGAGGTGTTCGAAGCTCGATGTATCCACGAGCACCACGAGGTCCACATCTAATGCAGGATCTATCTCAACTTTTTTTCCATAGGCTTCCAGCAGGGTTTGTGCGGCTGAGGATATGTTTTCAGAAGCTCCGGCTTTGGTCTGAGCCCCCAATTTTTTCAGTATTTCCGACAGGACAACAGCGCTTGCGACGGCATCCGGATCCGCGTTGTAATGGCAGAGCACCAGTATTCTCTTCCCATGAACGCATGCCTCAGTTAGGAAACCAGCAGCTTCCTTCATGAGTTCGACCTAACCACCGGTGCCCTCAGCAGCGTTGCTCTTCAGTTCCCTGTCTATCTTGTCCCTCATCTCACGCAGTCTCTGCATGGATCGCTCCTCCTGCTTCTGAAGGGCCTTGATTCTGAGGTCGAGGGTTTCCTTCTGCTCGGAAAGTTCGGTCTGGATGAGGTTTTTTTCAGATTTTATAAGTATCCCGCCGACCGACTTGTACACTCCCGCGTCATCCGGCAGCTTTCCGAGTTCCTCAAGGGCCTTCTCCGTTTCTCTGAGCAGCAGCTCCAGCTGCTGTCTCTGCGTGGCCAAGACCTGTGCCTGCTGTTGCACCTGCTGAAACTGCGCGAGCTGATGGCGCAGCTCTGGAGATATTTTTTCCATCTACTTACCTCCTGTTTTTGTTATCTCGTCCACGACCATGACCAATCTTATGAACGAATTTAATACGGCACGTAGCGCCGCTGTGTGCTTTGCTTCTACCTCAAGACATAAAACGTTTTTCTTTCTGCTTATTGTAACTTTTTCCGATCTCGACGCGTTTTCCTCAGGTATCAGGGCGGCTTTCACTGCCTCGGCACGTCTGGCGCTTTCGAACGTGAACTCCACTCTGGCTTTCGCCCGTTCTGAAGATGACCTATCCTTGGCGGCCCCCCTGTTTCTATGGGTTACCTCGCCCGGACTGGATCTGCTCTTATTTTTTTTGAGACCCTCGGACGTGCTTTCAGCAGCATCCTCGAGTTGCAGTGGGGACACCTTATTGCGCCTTCCGGAAGTTTTTCTATCTCTCTCCCGCATTCGCAACACCGGTACATATTTATCCCTCCGCGGCAGCCACGTTCTCAGCGGGCCCCCTAACAGACGGGGAATAAGCACCGCTGGCGAACTTCAATCCGCATTTTTTGCATTGCCATATCCCTGTGCTTTCTCTCCTCACCCTTTCTGCCCCGCAGTTCGGGCACCTGTATTTCCTCCTGAGTCTTTTCTCTATCTCCAGAGAGAGTTTCCGCACCTTTGTGCCGTATCTCGGCCCGTATTTTCCGGCAGCCCCTACTTTTGTTCTTGTCAATCTTTCACCCCAGGTAGGCCCTGAGCTCAGAACCCTTAGCTCTCGCGATCTCGTACGCTTTTTCGAGTTCCTCGCGCGTAAAGCAGCCCCGACCTCCTTTCTGGATCGCACATAGATTTCCGTTCTCAGATGTTGTCATGGTGAGCCTTGCCTCCATGACGTTCTCCTCGTCCAGGCAGGGGTCGACCAGCAGCCTGTCGTCGATCTTTGCCATGGTAACCGCCACAGGTTTCTTCAACACAGGAAAACTCGGTAGGGTCCATTTCTCGTCTTGGGGGGGTTTCAAATCAAGGAGAGCGGCTATCGCACCGAGTGCAGAGGCGTCTATCAGATTTCCGTCGTGGTCCATCACGTGAATGTCCAGGAATACTCCCCAGGCCTCCTCTCCAGATTTTATGCCCAGTTTGTCGAGGTCTATGGACTCCGACTCGCGTATGCCCCTGTCAACAACTCTTGCCAGTTCAATGGCGTTTTCGTCAGGAGGGCCCGGTTCGAATGTCGGAGAGGCCATCGGGAGAAGCTCCGCGTTTACCATAAGTGTGCCGCTTTCTGGCATGTCCGGAAACGGCTCCACAGGCTGAAGCTTCGCTCCGACCAGGACTTGAGTTCTGCCTATCCTTACCCGGGCGGAGCCATTTGCAGTTTTTATTATTCCCCTCTCAACGGATATTTCCCTGTACTGCTCGATTCCCCTGCCGTCAACCCTCTTTCCCTGTCTCGCCAGGTTCAGTATGCTGTCCTGTTTTATCGTCGATATTATTCTGTGCATCTTCACCCCTCCTTCAATGCGTATTTCTCTTTGAGAGCTCTGCGCTGCATCTCATATATCCGCTCGCATCCCTCAAAAGCCAGACCCAGAGCTCTCCTGAACTCATCCCCGGAGAAATCACCATCCATCTGGAGCAGTGTTATCAGTTTTTTTCTCGGTATCATAGCCACAGGCATGTCCGTCTGTCCGTTCTGGTCTTCCTCCTTCGTGAGGTCAAGCACTATAGTATCGTCGACCTTTCCAACAGCCACCGCTGAGACCAAGTCCTTCATGGGTATTCCCGCGTCCGCTAGAGCAACCGATGCCGCGTTTATGCCGGCAGTTCTTGTTCCAGCGTCAGCTTCCAGCACCTCTATGAATACGTCTATCACCGACCTCGGGTACATCTCTAGGAAGAGAACAGGTTCAAGCGCCTCCCTTGTGACTTTAGATATCTCCACCGATCTTCTGTCAGGTCCAGGTCTCTTTCTGTCGTCAACCGAGAAGGGGGCCATGTTGTACCTGCATCTCAGGACCGCGGTATCAGGTTCCTGCTCGTGTCTGGGGTGCATCTCTCTAGGTCCGTAAACGGCCGCGAGTACCTTGTTGGATCCCATCTCCACATAGGCCGAGCCGTCAGCTCTCTTCAGTACGCCTGCCTCTATTCTGATGGGCCTGAGCTCTTCTGGTCCTCGCCCGTCAATCCTCTTCCCGTCCACTATCAGTTTTTTCTGTTCTTCCATTTCACTTTCCTCCTATCTCTTTTTCAAGCTGGAGGCGCACCCTGTCGGTCAAACCGGTCGTGTGCGCTTCCCGCTCGATCGTCATTATGGCTCTGATCACGGCCTCAACAGCCCTCTGATCATCGCCCTGAATCACTATCCTTCCGTTTTGGCCAACTATAAGTCTACACCCGCTTATCCTTTTAAGTGTATCTAACATGGAGCCCTTCTTGCCGAGCAGTCTCGGGACCTTAACCGGCTCAATTTCAATGATCTTGCCTCCTGAGATCTTTCCCGAGCCCGGTCTCTCGGTTTCGAGTGTTACCTTCATCCTTTCGTTTACCTCCCTGATACAGGTGAGCACGACGTCCCCCATGCCAAGATATTTTTCAGGGCCTTCTCTTGTCAGGTCGGCCTTCCTGTGAAGAAAGTCTGATATGAACAGGTTTCCGGTATACGGAGAGTTTATGTCCAGCGTCCATCCCGAGTAGTGGATGTCGATTACCACTCCGACAACGTAGTCCCCGGGAACGGGCATATACGGTCCTTGAAGGGGGATCACCCTGAGTTCCCTGTCGCTGACTGATGAGAGGCCGACCACCGAGGAGTATATCATTTTTCCCTCCCGGTAAACTCCGTCACCGAGCCTGTACTCTCCCTCGGCTATAAGTTCTCCCGGGACCACGAGTTCACGGTTCTGCACGTGTATCATTCAATCACCTTTGCTTCAACCTCTCCTCGGGTCAGGTCATTAAGCTTTTCGAAGAACTCCCCTTGCATGCCTGCCGGTATCTCTATTGTAAAGCTCCAGGACCCATCATTCAGCCAGTGCTCGTCTTTGACAGTGCCAAAGTCCCTGACGTACCTTTGCGACCTACCCACATGTGCTGCAGGTATCTTCACAATTATCCTTCTGTTCTCAAATTTTAGGGGCAGAATGGGCATCAGGGCCTTCACTATCTTTCCGAGTTGCTCCTCAGCTCCCTTGAACTCATCTATCTGAACTCTCGCTTCTGATATTGCGGATTCAATCCTCGCAGGAGGATGGGGAAGGTTCGTCTGCGGGTTAATCGCCCTCCTAGATATGAGTGCTACCACCTGTTTCAGCCTTTGTTCTCTCAGCTTTCTTCTCTGTTCGGTTGTGACCTGAACCTCACCTTTTCTCAGAATCTCCTCAGCTATCTTCAGCACATCCGTTGTTCCAAAAGTCTTCTTTATGGTCTCTTCGGCCGCGGCCATACCTTTTTTCGCGTCCTTGAATATTCTGTCTGAGGCAAGAATATCTTTGACCTCAACCTTTCCGCCGGTTCTGAATGACATGGCAAGCTCCGGGTCTACCAGAATTTCAAAAGTGGTTCCCTGGGTTGCCAGTCTGGCTATCACCGCGTCTTCTAGCCTGACCATATCCCTTTTACTCCTTGGCAGGCCTTGGAGTCCTTTTCAGGTAGTTGTTTATATCCTCGTCGGTAAGCTTCTTGAACGTCTTGGTCTCCACGGAAATAACTGCCATCTCCAGTTTTTCCGCGGTGAGTTCTCCTTCCCCCACATTTTTGAGAGCTTCAATTGCCAGCCTCACCGCTTCCTCAAGGGACTTGTTCTCATCGTACTTCTGCTCCAGAAAATCAGTGATTGCCTGCGCGCCTCCACCTATGGCCTGCGATTTATAAGCAGCAACGACCCCGCTGGGATCTGTTTCAAAAAGGTGTGCTCCGTCCGCATCAACACCGGCTATGAGCAGCCTCGCGCCGAAGGGCCTCACGCCGCCGTGCTGAGTATACATTTGCTGAATGTCTCCGATGCGCCTCGCCAGGGTCTGGACGCTTATCGGTTCATCATATCTCAGCCGGTTTATCTGAGCCTCGATTCTTGAGTGGTCTATAAGGACCCTTGCGTCGGCGATCAGCCCTGAAGCCGCAGCTCCTATGTGTTCGTCCACCTGAAATATCTTCTCTATTGATGTTTCTTCAACTAGCCTGCTCCTGACCCTTTTTTCGGCGGCCAGCACGACCCCGTCCTTTACCTTGATCCCGAGCGCGGTCAGTCCTCTTTTAACAGCCTCTTGCGCGTACTGTACCTGGTACAGTTTCCCGTCCGGGCTGAACACCGTTATGGCCCGGTCGTAACCTGCTCCTGGCGGCACAAAAGCCATCGCGACACCTCATTACTGTTTAACACGTTTTAATCAATATCTGTAAGTTAGCGGCGTATTTAACTCTACCGCAGAATCTTCGATTCTGATAGGAACTTGCGTTTCGCACCTCTTATGGTGCCTGAAACACCTACCACGACGAATCTCAGTTCGGCGCTCCCTTCAATCATGCATTTTTTTATTTTTTCAAGCAACCTGTGCTGGCATCTGAGCACACCAACTCCGCTTTCCTCTTCGTAGAATATCAGCCTGACCTTTTCTACATCAGGATTTATGCTTGAGTTAAGGAAACCCAGCGATTGAATAAGTTTCTTTCGCGGTGTTCCAGCATGCAGTTTAAAGACTATGTACCTGCGCCGTTCGTGTTTCGTCTGATCGCCCCCACAGTCTCTAGCAGATTCTTGACCGCAATGTCAGGTCTAGCGGGATATGCGGTTACCTTTAATTTTACTTTTATGGGTTCTTCTCCGGAACTCAACTTCAGGGCACCGCCAAACGCAGCCTGTTTATCGAACCTGAAGCTGAGAGAGCAAGATTCATCCATTTTCTCCCTCACCTCCTCCTCCGTTTTTTCTCGTCCCAGCGTTTCAACTATTTTTCGCCAGATTTCCTCCAGCATATTTTCATCGCAAACTCGTGATGAAAAAATTATAATCGGGTTTCCATGGTGCCCCTCCACCACGGTTCTTTTGATCTCCGCTCCTTTCGGCAGCAGCGTTTCCATAGCTTTCAGTATCTTTCCCTCATCTTCGGTCGCATGGCAATGGACTGAAAAGTCAGCGCTGGATATCGGGAATCTCCTCACTTAACCCGGCCCCTTGCGCGAACGCTGGGTCTTATGCCCTCCGCTCCCATGCCCTTTCTTGTAAGCCCTCTGGATTTTCTGCCAGCACGGGTTAGTCCGCGGAATACGCGTCCACGTTGGGACCTGTCGCATATCCAGTTTATGCGCGGGTCGTTCATTATGACCGGGTGATGCGGATCGACGAGTATTACCTCAAAGTATTCCCTCTTCCCGTCAGATCTTACATGATATGAGTTAAGCACCTCAAGATTCGGGAACTTTCTCGCTGCCCTCTCCTCAGCTATCAGCTGTATGCTCTTCTTCGGCACGATTTTGTTGACTCCCATTCTCTTTGGCCTGCGCCCCCTTGATGGTCTCTCCTTTCTCCTCCCTCCTTTTCTGACCCTGAC
>JAWCLG010000005.1:0-68569 GCA_038851075.1 Hadarchaeales archaeon (SeqCode)
GAACGTAGGAATGCAACGGGCATAAGTGCCACATTTTCCCACACGCTTATAATTCTTGCAGAACTTGAACTAACGAACGTAGGAATACAGTCAGTTAGATTGAAAAATGAATGTAAGCCTAAAATGCTGATTCGCATTTGACACCATAGTCGGAGCATATTCTCCCGATATTAAGATAAAGCCGGCTCCAGTATAGGGAATCTCGCAAAAGCGCTACTATTTTTTCCACTCCTCCAAAATGCTCAAGCTTGGACTCCAGTCTCTCCATCACCCACCTCTTCAGGTTCAGCTTATCGTAGATCACGTGGCTCCCGGTCCGAGCCGCAACCTTAACCACATCTTCAATTGACTCACGGGAATCATTCACGCCCGGTATGATGGGCCCGAGGAACAGCCATGTCTCGACCCCTCTGGACGAAAACTCTTCCAGAACTTGGGCGCGCGCCTCCGGAGGCGGCGCTCCGGGTTCTATGATTTTTGCCGTAGATGGATCCATGGTGGTGATCGTCACTCCAACATCGAACTTCCCCTTCGATATCATTTCGGCATCCCTGAGCACGAGGTCCGATTTCGTCTGTATCGACACGGGAAAGTCGTGCCGGCTCAGTGTTTCGATGCACCTTCTCGTGAGCTCCAGCCTCTTTTCGATGGGCTGATAGGGATCCGTCACGGTGCTGACCCCAACCGTTCCCCTCTCCTTCACGCTTAACTCCCTCTCAAGGACCTCGACGATGTTCTCCTTCACCCTCACAATCTCCCCCCAGCTCCTGGCGAGCTCGGGATCACCGATGGTCGAGGGGGCATAGCAATAGAGACACCCGTGGCCGCATCCCACATACGGGTTGAGGCAGTACACTAGACCGGGCAGCCTGCTCCTCGAAAGCGCACCCTTGCACCTGATGAACTGCTCGATCATCTGACGAACTCCGATATCTTTCTCTGGAAGAGCGCGGTCCTCAGCATCTCGCTCTTCTCAATCCATTTTTTGAGCGGCACCGTGAGCCTTCCCATCGCGCGGTCAAGCGCCGGCTTTAGACCGTCAAACCTCTCCGGCGCATTTCCCATCATCCTCCTGACATTTTCCCTCACGAACCAGACCCCCACCGGAACGATGTATCCCGGGTGTATCTCCCTGAGCACGAGCGCCGCCGCCTGTTTTTTCTCCCTCTCGAGCGCCTCCGCAACCGCGAGCCTGCATGCATAATAGCAGCCGCCGATGTCGGGATAGGTCGTCCTCCCGCGGTACCCCTCGTGGTCCCCCATGATCTCCGGAGATGAGCTCCCCTGATTCCACGCGGTGCCAGGGAACCACGCCTCCATCCACTCGAATGACCACCTCTCGGGCATCAGGATTGCCACGAACCGGTTGTCGAGATGGTTGAAGTAGTGGACCCTGTACTCATCGATCGTCTGGTACTGCTTGATCCTGCTGATGAGATTCTGAGATAGCACCATGTCCACCGCGGTTATGCTCCAGCGCGTCGGCACGAGCTTCCTCCTCTTCGCATGTCCGAACATGCCCAGGCTGAACGCGCGCTGGATCCTCGTCACCAGGACTCCGTCATCATAGAGGTTCACCACCGCCTCAGACGCCCGCAGGTCCCTGTCATAAAATGCCCTCTCGATTCTTCTGTCCGGGCTCACCTCGGAGAAGCTGAAGCTTCTGAGCGGCGCGGATGGTCCGAATGGCTGGACGTCGTCGCTCAGAGTTATGACGGGGCGGGGTATCCGGGCCAGTGATAGCTCCGCCTCGACGGGCTTCCTGCCCATCGCGAGCTCCCGCAGCTCATCGAGCAGCCTGTTGCCGCTCGCCGCGTCGGTTACGCGGAGCGGAACCTTGCCCCTTATGAGCGAGAACCTGTAGTCGATTATCTCCTGCACCCCCGCGTCCGCCCACATCTCAGGCGTGTCGAGTATCTCCGTATCACCGGTGAACGGAGGCACCATCGGACCGACGAAGACCCTGGGATAACCGATCCTGCCGATGAAGACACCGGGAGGGGTTGAGCCCCTCAGGTCCGGGGACCTTATGCTCAGAGTCGTCCTCACCAGAGAGCGCGCCTTTGCGATGACCGGACAGGATGTCTTCCCGCAGAGCATCCTTCCTCCCCTGCACATCAGGCACAGGGATCCCCTTCCAGCGGTTTTCACCCTGACGGTTCCGGGCTTCAGCTCCGGTGCGGATATCATATCGCCGAGCCATCTGGCGTCCATGCGACCACGCCGAATGAGGTTTTGACCTGCACCAAATTAGATGTAACGTTTGATATATCCCGGGTCCCAAGATTAATTCTGGTTGCATGAGCATACCGTACGATCTTGAGGAAGACGGTGTTAGGGCGTTCATAAGGGGAACCGGTGCGAAAAGGGTCGCCCTGCAGCTCCCGGCCGGCCTCAGGCCCATGCTCCGCACGATACGCGAGACGGTGGAGGACGCGGGTGCGGAGCCCGTGTTCCTGGGAGATCCGTGCTACGGCGCCTGCGACCCGGGCGATGAAAGGGCAAGGATGGCTGGATGCGATGCCCTGGTTCACTACGGGCACTCCGACATGGGGTTGAAAACGTCAGTACCGGTGATGTACGTTGAAGCCAGAATGACGATCGATCCGGTTGATCACGTGAGAAAATCGCTCGACCTCATCAGTTTCAGGAGGGTCGGGCTGATCAGCAGCGTTCAGCACGCGTGGTCCCTCGAAAGGGTGGCTGCCGTGCTTGTGGAAAACGGCATGCAACCGGTGATCTCCGCACCAGGGCCGAGGACCAGACATCCCGGGCAGGTCCTTGGGTGTGAATTCTTCTGCGCGCGGTCAATAGCTGACAGGGTCGATGGGTTTCTCTACATCGGTACCGGCGCCTTTCACCCTCTGGGGTGCCTGCTCGCCGCGGGCAAGTCAACGGTCTCAATTAATCCTGTTTCGGGATTGTTCACGGATTTCTCAGCGGATGACCTTCTCAGGAGGAGGGCGGCGGCGGTATCGCGCGCTTCCTTCTGCGACAGTTTCGGAGTCGTGGCCAGCACGAAGCCCGGGCAGATGCGGCTGGGGCTCGCTGAGAAGATCGCGGAGGAGCTGAGGAATGCTGGAAGGGATGCCCACGTGATATCTGTGGACCGGGTGACTCCGGAGGAGCTGGACGACTTCGGCCTTGAGGCGTTCGTTTGCACAGCCTGTCCCAGAATAGCCCTTGATGACTCAGAGAGGTTCAGGGGTCCGGTCCTCACCCCGTTCGAGTGCAGGGTGATGCTGGGGTCCGAAGATTTTGGGAGGTACAGGATGGATGAGCTGTGACCGCCGGACAGGGCACGGACCCGTCAGCAAAAGGATATAAATCACCGAATGTGAATGTGGGTGAGATTGATATGGTCGAGGTTAAAACCGGAGACTTTGTGGTGCCGGGGGATCTGCTCGGCACCGCGGAGGAGTTCGTGCCAGGTGAGGGAGCGTACGAGGAAGGAGGAAAGATATACTCATCTTCGACAGGAGTGGTCCTCCTGGACTCCAGGAAGAAGCACGTTTCAGTTTTCCCCAGGGTCCGCGGCCCGCCCATCCTGAAGAGGGGGGATGTGGTGATAGGGGTGGTGGAGGATGTGAGGGAGCAGTTCGCGAACGTTTCAATAGCATTCCTGCGCGGCAGGGAGGACAGGGAGCTCCCGATACCGGGGTACGGGATGGTGCACATCTCCCAGACCAGCACCGGATACGTCAGGGACCTGAGCAGACAGTTCAGACCAGGGGACATCATAAGGGCGAAGGTTATAAGCGCTGAAAGAGAGCCGGTCCAGCTGACCACTGTGGGAGACGATCTGGGTGTCCTGTTCAGCAGATGCAGCAGGTGCAGGAACGTGCTCGAGTCCGACGGCAAAAGGTTAAAGTGTCCGAACTGCGGAAGGATCGAGATGAGAAAGACCGCCAGCGATTACAGAGGAGGGACGGCGTAAGCGGTCTCATAAGGTGATTTGATGGAGATTGAAGTTGTTGAGAAGAAGGGGGACACTCTGAGGATACGCATCGAGGGAGAGGGGCACACCCTCTGTAACCTGTTGAAGTCGGAGCTTGTGAGGAGCGATGTCACCGAGGCGGCTGCATACCGCATAGATCATCCCCTTACAGAGCCCCCCGAGTTCTACCTGAAGACGAGCGGCAAGAGCCCGAAGAGCGTCATGGCCGGCGCTGCGAAGAGGATCGCCGAGGAGAGCGCGGAGTTTGCAGAGATTTTCCAGAAGGCAATTAAAAAGAAGCAGCAATAGTTCAACCGGTGTTCCTTGAGGCAGAAACCCATTCACCTGAAGCCCGAGATAAGAATACTCGGAGTCGACGACGGCCCTTTTGATCCAGATCACACAGGAGAAGTGCCGCTCGTCGGCGTCGTGATGAGGGGGGGCAGGTGGGTGGACGGGATTATGAGGACCTCCGTGATGAAGGACGGCACCGATTCGACCGAGCGTCTCATCGGGATGGTCCTCGGGAGCAGGCATTTTGAGCAGCTGCGGGTGATAATGACCGAGGGCATCACTTTCGCCGGATTCAACGTTATGGACGTGAGCGAGGTCCACGTGAAAACAGGTCTGCCGGTGGTGGTGCTGTCGCGCGAGCTTCCCAGCATGAGGGACATAAGAAAGGCGATAGCGAACGTTCCGGGCTGGAGGGAGAGGTGGGAACTGATAAAAAACGCGGGAAGGATACATCCAGTTGATCTGAAGGGAGGCAGGGTCTACGTGCAGGCCACCGGGATGAGGCTCGAGGACGCGGTGAGGCTGGTCAGGCTCAGCTCAACGAGGAGCATCATGCCGGAACCTCTCAGGATAGCGCACCTGATCGCGACAGCCATTGTGAGGGGTGAGAGCTACGGCAGGGTCTAGAAGGTCACGCGGCAGGTCCCGGGCACTCAGCACGCGCAGAAAGAGATCACCGCGCGTGCAGAGAAAGCGTGAGCTGGATATGCTGAAGAGGGGAGCGAGGGCCCTGGTCGAGCTGCTGCTTATGGTTGGGTTCTTCTACTTTCTTATATCAGGATCGCTCACCGTGGCGCTGAACAACACGTCTTTCTGGATGGCCGTCACGTCGAACAGCATGCGCCACTCAGGAGAGGACTGGCGCCTTGACTACAGCTCTCTTGGTTACGACACCTCATCCTTCCCGATGCAGGGCGGATTCGAGCGCGGGGACCTGCTGATAGTGCAGGGGGTCGGTTCGCCATCGCAGATCTCGGTGGGGGACGTGGTGATAGTTGACCTGGGAGCGGATCGCCTCCCGCTCGTGCACAGGGTCATCGATATGTGGGAGGAAAACGGAGAGATAAGGATCAGGACGAAGGGCGATGCCAACTTTGCGTCACTTCCGGGAGAGATTTCGATAGAGCCGGAGCGGATAATCGGCAGGGCGGTTTTCGTCATACCGAAGATAGGGCACATATTCCTGTGGGTTCAGGGCAGGTGAGAGGGCTTGAGGTGTCCGAGGCTCGCGGCGGACGTGATCATAGAGCATGAGGGCGGAGTGGTGCTGGTGAGGAGAAAAAACGAGCCTTACCGGGGAAGGTGGGCGATACCGGGCGGGTTCGTGGAGTACGGTGAGAGGGTCGAGGAGGCTGCGGTGAGGGAGGCCGCCGAGGAGACAGGGCTCAGGGTTAGGATAGAGCGGATCGTTGGGATTTACTCTGATCCAAACCGCGATCCCAGGGGACACGTGGTCAGCATCTGTTTTGCAGCCAGAAGCGTGGGTGGAGCGCTTCTTCCGTCCAGTGATGCATCTGAGGCGAGGGTGTTTAGAAGGCCACCGCGCAGGCTTGCTTTCGATCACGGCAAAATTTTAAAGGATTACGGACTTATCTGAAAACATGCAGTTCTGTCCCAAGTGCGGCTCCATGATGATTCCCCGGAAGAGGAGTGGCAAGGTCCAGCTGGTCTGCATGTCATGCTGCCACGTTCAGGAGGGAGCCGCAGAGGGCTACAGGGTGGTCAGGAAAAACAGGGAGGAGAAGGATGTCACGATCATCGATGAGAAGCGGGGAGAGGCGCTTCCCACCACGAAGACAAAATGTCCGGCATGCGGACACGACCAGGCTTACTGGTGGATGCGCCAGACGAGGGCGGCCGACGAGCCTTCCACCAGGTTTTACAAGTGCGTGAAGTGTGGTAAGGTATGGAGGGAGTACAGCTGAATTTTTTCGAGGATCAGGGCGGCTACAGGCCCCCTCCAGCAAAGCCGCGCATGATCTCCGGGATAAGGGCGGGCGACAGAAGGGTCCGCGTTGTGGGGGTCGTGAGCGACATCAAGAGCTCCGAACTCACGCTGGACGATAAGTCGGGCAGGATCCAGGTGATATTCGACGACAGTTCGACGGTGTTGGGAGTCGACGTGGGGTCCAAGATATGCGTCATAGGCACGCCTCTGACGGTCTCTGGGAAGACGGAACTCCGCGCCGAGATTATAAGGAAGGTAGATGGTCTGGATCTAGAACTCTACGATGAGTTTATGAAGGTCCTCGATGAAATTGAGAGGAGGGGATTCAGCTGCTGAGGATAAAGACAAAGGACGCGAAGGTTTGGAAGACGTGCATCGGCATGATGGTAAACCTCGTGGATGAGGCGGCGTTCAAGCTGACGGAGAGCGGACTGAAGACAAGGGCCATGGACCCATCTCGCATTTCGCTGATCGATCTGGACATACCCGCCTCCGCGTTTTCAGAGTACCATGTCAGGGAGCCGGTGGTCCTCGGCGTCAAGCTTTCTGAGATGGAGAAGGTCGTGTCCAGGGGAAAGCCGGACGATGAGATGGTTCTGGAACTGGACCAGAACGCCAGCCGGATGATCGTGACTTTCATTGGCTCCTCGACCAGGAAGTTGACGATGCCGCTCGTGGATATCGGTGAGTCCGAGCTGCCGGATCCCAAGCTGCAGTTCCAGGCAGCGGTCGAGGTGCTGGCGGGAGTGATTCAGGATGGTATCAAGGACGCCGAGATGGTGGCGGATAAAGTGAGGTTCGAAGTAAAGGAAGATGCGCTGATAATGACTGCTGAGGGAGACAAAGGAAAAACCGAGTTCACGCTGCGGAAGGGTGATAAGGGCCTTTTGAAGATCTCGGCGAAGGAGCAGGTCAGGTCTTCGTTCAACCTGAAGTATCTTTCAGACGTTCTGGGGGAGGCTGGATCCGGAGATACGGTGATCATAAATCTGGGCGAGAAAATGCCGATCCAGCTAGATTTCCCGGTCGCTGATGGAAAGGGAAAGCTGAGGTTCATCCTTGCGCCGGTAGTTGAATCGGACTGACATTCGGAAGAGAAATAAGCGCGCATGATAATTACATCACCGGACCCGAGGAGATGTTTGACCTTGTTTCAGCAGAACCTCATAACCGCCCTGAATCCATTTTCGGAAGAGGCGAGGGAGATAGTGAGCTCGTCGCCTCCTCTCGATAACATGCCCGAGGATATAGTGGAGCTGGCGGTCAGGAGGATAAGCTGGAGTACCGGAGAGATGAGGATCGGGCAGGGCGAGGATGACGTTAGAAGGGACGTTCTCTCTTTTTACCTGATGTGCCAGGGTGTTGCCGCGGTCTCCTATCCTTACTCCAGAGAGGTCAGGGCGGTCAGCGATGTGACCAGGAACACGATCAGGTATCGCATGTACGACCTTTTCAGGAGGGGGATGGGCGATGCTTGTCTGGAGGCGGTGAGAAGGTCGATAAACGTGATCGGGCTGGGGGAGGACATGAGGCTCCCTGGGGGCGCTGAGATACCCAGGTCTGACATCATGAAGATACGCGCGATCGAGCTTCAGGAGGACGAAGTCGATATCGCGGACAGAGTGGCGGATCAGTACAGCCCGGCTTATGCCGTGAGATGGAGCGACATGACTCCGCTGCTGAAGCACAGACGCGCGGAGCTCGTGAAGATGTACATCGTTGGGGGCTGGGTCGTGATAACGCTCAGGGACCTGTGGAACATCTATGCGGGCCTGATCGCGGTCAGGACGGAGGAGTACATTCAGTCCGTTTACGAGAGAATCCTCGACTCCGGAGTGCCGCGCTCGTCGCTGATAAACGTGGGCAGCAGGATAGTTTCATCGCTTCCGAGGGCACCCGCAGCAGCCGAGTTCGTTCCGAGGTTTGCGTCGAGAAGGTTGGACCCGGAATTCTTCCCACCCTGCGTGAGGGCAGCTCTTGCTGGAACGGGATCCGGGCTCAGGAACTACGCGATAACAGTCCTTCTGACATCGTTCCTCTCCTACGCCAGGCTCTCTCCACCTTCTTCTGCGGTGAAGATAACGGACGTAACGAGCGACATCTCGGTCGTGAGCGAGGAGATAGCGCCGCTGATATTCGAGGCCGCCGAGAGGTGCAATCCGCCGCTGTTCAAGGATCAGCCACAGGAAAAGGCCAGCATATTTTATCATCTGGGTTTCGGCATGGTCGAGCGTCCGACCCCGGCCGATTCCGGGAAGTCCAAGTGGTACAGGCCACCAAACTGCTCGAAGATCCAGATGTCGGCTCCTCCACTCTGCGTTCCGGACGAGCTGTGCAGAAAGGTGAAGAATCCGCTGACCTACTACTTCAGGAGGATGGCCGAGGGCCGTGCGAGGGGGTAAAACTTTGAACATGAGGGAGTCGACACCTGAGGAGAGGAGGAGGTTCTACGCCGAGGAGTGGAGGCCTGAGGATCTTCCCGGTTTCATCACGCGCACGATCGGTTCGAGGGAGTTCGGGTTCGACATGGACGGGACCGGCCCCAGCAACAGGTACAACCAGTTCCAGAGCCCCGCGGACCTCGAGAGGTTTCTGAGGAGGTGGAGCCCTTACTCCGCGTACGCGAGCGTGGCGATGTACACCAGGCCATCGGCCAGGGAGGGTTGGATGAAGTCCGAGCTCGCGATGGACATAGATGCCAAGGACCTTCCGATCAGGACATGCGGATGCCGGGAGGGCAGTGTTTGTGAGGTGTGCATCGAGGAGGCGAGAAGGGTAGCGATCGAATTCTCGGAGACGCTCGGCGGTGACCTTGATCTCAAGGACATTCACATGGTATACTCGGGCAGAGGTTTCCACGTCAGGGTCATGGACGAGAGGGTGATGCCGCTGGAGCAGACCGAGAGGGGGCAGATAGTTGAGTACGTCACTGGCGGTGTTTTGCCAACGGATCTCACGCTCAGCCTGGGGTACTCCCGTGTTTTCAGGGAGCGCGCGGCGAGAACCCTCAGCATGATCCCGGAAGAAAAGCTCCTCAGCTCCGGGATGAGGCGGAGCATCGTTGAGAGGATTTTTGCGGAGAGAGATAAAGCGGTCGCCGCGATGAGGGCGGGGAGGTTCGACGAGATATCCGAAATCGAGGGTATGGGGAAGAGGACCTTCATGAGGTTCCTGGAGTTGCTGGCAAGGGTGAACATGGAGTGCACCGACGGAAAGGTCACCGTGGACACAAAGCGCATACTCAGGCTTCCTTCGAGCCTGCACTCGGGCGTTAGCATGAAGTGCATCGAGGTCAGAGATATTGAAAGGTTCAGGCTCGATGACGCGGTTCCAAAGTTCATGCGGGAGGCCGGAGCTTGAGCGGGTTCTCGCTGGATGAGCTCAGAGAGGTCCTGGACGCTGAGAGGAGAAGGATGGACCTCGTCGAACTTCCGGGGAACTTTTTCAGGGACGCGGCCGACTACATGTCCAGGCTTATCTTCGAGGCTCAGAACTCTAGTGGGATCAGGGAGGAGATACTGCGAGCCGAGCTGGCCGGGGTGTCACGTGCGCTTGAGGAGCTGTACCTCCTCAGGCGGTCCAAGGTTCTGCGCATGCTCTCGCGCGGAGTGAAACCTCAGTTTTCAGAGGATGAGGAGGGATATGAGGAGATCGACAGGGTTCTGAAGAGGATGGAGATTGAGCTCCTCCACTCAGCGGCCATCAGACCGAGGGTCGCGCACCCGTCCGGACCGGTGAGATCCGTCTGCCTCTTTCTTATAGACATTCCCGAGAGGATAATATGCGAGGACAGGAAGGCGTACGGACCATTCGTCAGGGGGGACATTGCGAACATTCCAAAGAAGAACGCCGAGATACTGAGCAGACATGGAGCCGTGGCTATCCTCATCGAGGACAGACCGTAAAACGCGTGAGCGATACTCTTTTTGAGTTGTAGTTAAGATTGTTTCCGAGGGATATCTGTGAAGATACCGAAAAAGATAAGGACTTTCTGTCCCAGATGCAGGAAGCACACCCAGCACACGGTTTCGCAGCTCAAGAAGAGGTCCGCGAGGCCGCTCAGCTGGGGTCAGCGCCAGTTCGCCAGGGTAACCGCGGGTTACGGGAGCCAGCCGAGGTCGGAGCAGAAAAAGTTCTCAAAGACCACCAAGAAGGTCGTACTGATGTTAAAATGCGGAGAGTGCGGAAAGTCACATCCGAAGAGAGGATTCAGGAGCAAGGGAGTGAAATTCGGTGAGTGATAAGATGCCTGAGCAGAAGTTCGTGCTGGTCAGGTGTCCCGACTGCGGCAACGAGCAGCCCGTTTATGTTCGTGCCAGCACCCCGGTGAAGTGTCAGGTATGCGGAAAGACGCTCGCTTCGCCCAGGGGCGGAAGGGCCGAACTGAAGGGCAGCGTGGTCAGGGCCCTGGAGATCTAGGTGGTGATTTGGTCAGGCGCAGGTCAGAGTGGCCCTCCGTCGATGAGCTCGTCATATGCACCGTCAGGGAGATCTTCAACCAGGGCGCCTTCGTGACGCTCGACGAGTACGGGGGCAAGGAGGGGATGGTCCACATCTCGGAGGTGGCGTCCGGCTGGATCAAGAACATAAGAGATCACATCAGGGAGAACCAGAAGGTCGTCTGCACGGTGCTGGACGTGAACCCCGAGAGAAAAAAGATAGACCTCTCGATAAGGAGGGTCAAGGACAATGAGAGGAAGTGGAAGATCCACAGGTCGAAGCTGGAGCAGAGGGGTGAGAAACTGCTCGAGCTCGCGGCTCAGAAGCTGAGAAAGGACCTGGATACCGCCTACGCCGAGGTCGGTTTCACGTTGCAGGAGAGGTACGGTGACATATACTCCGCACTTGAGGTGGCGGCAAAAAACAGGGAGGAAATTGAGAAGATTGTCGGGAGCGAATGGGCAGAGGTGCTGCACGAGGTCGGCAGCAGCAACATAGAGGCGCCCTCATACAGGGTCACGGGCAGGCTGGCCCTGACGTGTCCGCTTCCTAACGGGATCGAGGTGATAAAGTCGGCTTTGGCATCTGCGAAGTCCATGACAATAACGGAGGGGGTTGATATAGACTTCCGCTACGTGGGAGCCCCATTCTTCATGATCGAGGCGCGCGGGCCGTCTTACAAGGTCGCGGATGGAGCGATGAGGAAGGCGGCGGGAATCGCGATCGATGCGGTCAAAAAGGCCGGAGGCAGCGGCGAGTTCAGGGGATGAAGAAATGAAGATGAAAAAGTGCAAACCCTGCGGGATATACACCCTGAAGGAAGTCTGTCCCAGATGCGGAAAGAAAACGGTTTCACCGCATCCGCCACGCTTTTCACCTCTTGACCCGTATGGGAAATATAGGCGAATGACCAAACGGTGTGCGGAGGTGCTGTGATGAACTCAACCCTCGTCAGGATGTTAAGTGAGCCGGTCGTGACCAACCCGATACTCATCGAGGGACTGCCTGGAATGGGGTTCGTCGGAAAGCTGGCCGCGGATCACCTGATTGAGATATTCAAACCGCAAAAGTTCGCAGAGATACTTTCACCGCACTTTCCTCATCACGTTCTTGTGGACGAGCAGGGAATACTCAGGCCGATGCTGAACTCCATGTACCACACGAGGGTTGGCGAAAAGGACCTGATAATCTGGACCGGGGACACACAGTCGGTGACCACCGAGGGCCACTATGAGGTCGTGGAGCGCGTTCTCGACGTTGCGGAGAAGCTTGGGGTGAAGACCATATTGACGCTGGGCGGCTACGCCACCGGAAAGTATGTCGAGGGCACTCCTAAGGTGATGGGAGTGGGAGACCTCAGGGTGATAGAGGACCTTAGGAAAAAGGGGATCCAGGTTGAGGTGGCCGGTGGTCCGATCGTGGGCGCCGCCGGACTGGTTCTCGGGCTCGGTAGCTTCAGGGGCATGAGCGGGCTCTGCCTGCTGAGCGAGACACACGGGATACTGATTGACCACAGAGCCGCGCAGGCGGTTCTCGAGGTCCTCGGAGCTATACTCGGCCTGAAGCTGGACCTCACGAATCTCGAGGAAAAGGCGAGAAAGACTGAGGAGGCGATCGCGCGCCTGCGCAGGGAGATGGAGGCGCGGGAGATGAGGAGCAGAATGCGCGAGGAAGAGGAGTCCTGGTACATAGGATAATGGGCTAGGGAGGAGTTGAAAGAGCTCAATTTTTCCGCTGGATGTGGTGACGTTGAGAATATTTGACGCTGACTTTCACCTCCACTCAAAGTACAGCGGAGCAACATCGAGCAGGATGGATATTGACACGATAGCCCAGCAGGCCAGGCTGAAGGGGCTGAGCATAGTCGGAACCGGTGACATCTTTCACCCGAAATGGTTCGACAGCGTGAGGTCAGAGCTCGAGGAGGTCGCCGAGGGAACTTTTGAGCACAGGGTTTATGGGACGAGGTTCATCCTGACGGTCGAGGTTGAGGACGCGAACAGGGTGCACCACCTCCTTTTCTTTCCATCGATAACAGCCGTGGAGGATCTGAGAAACGTGTTTTCCGGCAAGTCGTCTGACATCGACACTGACGGGAGGGCCAGGGTGAACATGAGCGCGGTTGAGATAGCAGAGGCCGCATCAGATCACGATTGCATGATCGGACCATCGCATGCGTTCACTCCCTGGACCAGCATGTACAAGGAGTTCAACAGCCTCGGAGAATGCTACGGGGACAGGGCGGGAGACGTAAAGTTTCTTGAGCTCGGCCTCAGCGCGGACACCGACATGGCTGACAGGATAGGTGAGCTTCAGGATATCACCTTCATCAGCTGTTCGGATGCCCACAGCCCCTGGCCCGACAAGCTGGGCAGGGAGTTCAACCGGCTAGAGCTGGAGGAGCCCACTTACCGGGAGGTAGTGATGGCGATAAGCAGGAAAAACGGGAGACGCATAGCGATGAACGTTGGGTTTGACCCAAGGCTCGGCAAGTACCACATATCCGCCTGTTCGAGGTGCTTCCATCAGTATGAGCTGAAAAGGGCGATCGAGCTTAACTGGAGGTGTGAGAAGTGCAGGGGATGGATAAAGAAGGGAGTGTGGGACAGGGTCAACGAACTCGCCACATATCCCGAGCCGAGACATCCGGAGCACAGACCGGCGTACCTCAGGATCGCCCCCCTGGCGGAGGTCATATCTCTGGCGCTCGGGACGCAGGACCTTCACTCACCCGCAGTTGAATCGGTGTGGAAGAAGCTGGTTGAGAGATTCGGCAGCGAGATAGGGGCCTTGGTTGACGCTCCGGTCGACGAGATCGAAAGGATAGCGGATGTAAGGGTCACCGCTATGGTTAAAGCCTTCAGAGAAAACGGATTAAGAGTTGTTCCAGGTGGAGGAGGAAGGTATGGTCATCTTGAGGTCCCTGAGGAGCTGGTCGGCATCCTGCAGCCAAGGAGCCAGAGAAAGCTCACGGAGTTTGAGTGAATGAAGGTCGATTCAGATGTCTGCATGAGGTGCGGCGCCTGCGCGGGCGTTTGTCCATTCGACGCGATTGATGCCACCGATGGTTATGTCAGGGCAAACGAGCGCTGCACGGAGTGCGGGCTGTGCGGAAAGATATGTCCTGTGGGGGCGATCACGGTTGGAAAAAGAGTATGACGTCATAGTGGTCGGAGCGGGTCCCGCGGGTTCAACGGCCGCCTGCTCGGCTGCGATGGGGGGAGCAAGCGTGCTCATGATAGACAGGAGAAGGGA
Organism: Hadarchaeales archaeon (SeqCode); assembly: GCA_038851075.1. Classification (GTDB taxonomy): domain Archaea; phylum Hadarchaeota; class Hadarchaeia; order Hadarchaeales; family Hadarchaeaceae; genus JAWCKV01. Next base: position 13,875 of record JAWCLG010000005.1, read on the forward strand.
GCTCGGAGTTCCGGTCCAGTGCGGTGAGGCCCTGGCGGAAGACGCGCTCAACGAGCTGAAGATCAAGCCGGATCCCAGATGGGCGGTGTGCAGAACAAACGCCGTTAAGATAGTCTCGCCTTCGGGCATAGAGGTCAACGTGGCTGAAAGGAGCATCGCCGGCAAGGTCGGCTACATCCTGGACAGAAAGGTGTTCGACAAGTTTCTCGCGATGAGGGCGGCCAGGGAGGGAGCCGAGATTCTCGTGAACACGTACGTGGACGGTCCTGTCATGGAGGACGGGAGAATGGTTGGAGTCAGGACAACCGGGCCGTGGGGAAGAAACGAGTTCAGGGGCAGGATTATAATCGCGGCTGATGGCGTCGGCTCAAGGGTCGCTAGATGGGCCGGCATCAGGACCGCCCTTAAGCTCGACGATATAGAGTCCGGGATACAGTTCCAGATGGTCGGAGTTGAGATCAAGGACACATCAGTCATGGAGTTTTACTTTGGCAGCAAAGTTGCTCCGGGAGGTTACGCATGGGTTTTTGCGAAGGGCGAGGACACAGCGAACGTCGGGCTCGGCGTTCTGGGGAGCAGGGCCGATCGCAGACCAATTGAGTATCTCAAGGACTTCGTGAAAAAGATGCCGCACGTGAGCTGCGGGAAGGTGGTGGAGATCAACGCCGGAGGAGTTCCGGTGAGCGGCCCGATCAAGCAGACGGTGAGGGATAACCTTCTGGTTGTCGGAGACGCGGCGAGGCAGGTGAATCCGCTGACCGGAGGAGGAATAGACTCAGCGATGCGTGCGGGAACGATAGCCGGAGAGGTCGCGGCAAAGGCAGTCAAGGAGAAGGACTGCTCCGAGAAAAGACTGATGGAATACGAGAGGAGATGGAGAGAGGCGATCGGGAAGAGACTGGAAAAGTATCTAAAGGGAAAGGAGGTTCTGCTCAGGCTCTCAGATAAGGAGCTGGATCAGCTGGCCAAGACGCTGAGTTCGGTGCGGTTCGACAGGATAAGCCTCACCGACATGCTCAAGGTGATATCGCGAGCCCATCCGAAGCTGCTCTGGAAGCTTAAAGGGTTGTTCTGACCCGGAGGCGGTCGGGGAGAGGGGGTGCGGTGATGGGATGCGGAGGTCAGGTCACATCGGAGGCGCGCTTGTGTTTTCTACTGCGGTATCGGTCCAGCTCGGGCTCCCGCAGATATATGCGTTGCTTCTCTGCATCTTATCTGCATCCGTGGCAATGATCCCGGATGAGGACATCAGGCTTCACTCCCACCGCGGTTTCACGCACTCGGTGGCATTCCTGATCCTGGTCTCTGTGTCGTCCGGTATGGCCTCATGCGCTTTGTGGGCGGTTCTCCCCCAGCAGCTCGGCCTCACTGAGATGCCGGATTTCCTCGGGGGCATAACTTACCCTCAGGTGTTTCTTGCCGGTTCGATTCCGGTTGCGCTTGGGATCGGGTCGCATATTTTCTTTGACCTGATGACGAGTGGCGGGGTTGCTCTCATGTGGCCCCGCGGGAAGAAGTACTCAATGGGGTTCTTCAGCGCTTCAAACCCTCTTGCCAACTACGGGCTGGCGGCGCTGGGATTTTTCCTGTTCGCGTTTTTCATCCTCGGGGCCCCTAGGGTGTGAGCCTGTTTCTGTCCCTCGGAAAGAGCACGCATTCTCTGACGTTTGAGTTACCTGTGAGGATCATTGTAAGCCGATCAAGTCCCAGACCCCATCCCGCGTGCGGCGGGAGCGCGCCGTATCTGTAGTTCATCAGATGTGATTCAAAGCTCTCCGGATTCAGTCCTTTTTCCCTGAGTCGCTTTTCCAGCATCTCCGCCCTGTGGATGCGAGTCCCCCCGGATGAGAGCTCCAGATCCCCATACATGAGATCAAAGGATTCGGAGAGTTCCGGGTTTTTACCGTGCGGCATGGTGTAGAAGGGCTTTATGGCGAGCGGCCAGTCGGTTATGAAGTACGGCCCGCTGAGCATCTCGCCTAGCTTTTTCTCAGCAGGTGTGGGAAGGTCTTCTCCCCATGGGACCTTTATCCCGGCGCCTTCAAGGATGCTGAGCACCTCGTCGTACGTTATTCTCCTGAAAGGCCTGGCGGGGACCTCTAGCTCGTGTTTCAGTATCTCGAGTTCCCCGGCGCACCTCTCCGCTACCCTCTCAAACACATTTGAGATTACGTCCTCCAGCACCTTCATCACGTCATCCGCTGTTGCATACGCTGCCTCTATGTCCACAGATGTTGCCTCGTTGAGATGTCTGGGAGTGTCGTGCTCCTCGGCCCTGAATATCGGGCCGACCTCGAACACCCTGTCAAAGCATCCGGTCAGTACCTCTTTGTAGAGTTGCGGGCTCTGACTCAGGAAAGCCTCCCTCTCGAAGTACGCGACAGGAAAGAGCGCGGCCCCGCTTTCGGTCGCGGTTGCCACTATCTTCGGGGTCTGGACCTCGATGAAGCCTTTTGATACCAGGCACTCCCTCACGGCCTGCAGCGCCTCGTGCCGTATTCTGAAGATCGCCAGGCACTCTGGTCTCCGGAGGTCAAGCCCCCTCGCGTCCAATCTTGTGTCAAGATTTGCCTTCACCCTGCCCAGCGGGTCAAGCGGAAGCGGTACGGATGCGAGGTTCAGGACCCTTATCTCTGAGGGCACGACCTCAACCCCGCGCGGTGCCTGCGGTGCGGGTGTTACCCTTCCCCTCACCGCGACCGATGACTCCTGGGTCAGCGAGTCGATTCGTGACAGGATTCCGGGATCAACCTTAACCTTCGGAGCTGTGACCTGCACCGACCCTGACACGTCGAAAAGCGTGAAGAACTTTATTCCGCCGAGGTCCCTGACGTCACCGACCCTTCCCATCAATACGACCTCGGCTCCGGAGAGCTCCTTTTTTATCTGGGAACACATGTGCGTTCTTCTCAGTTCTCCCATCTCGTCCAAGCGTCGTCCCCCGCTCAACTAGAACCCCTTTTGTTATAAAACATTCCAGCAAACCTTAAAATGTCGGTCAAAGTTCAGAATAAAAAAATAAAAAAAAGGCGCGTTGAACCCTGATTTCACTTCGCCAGCGTTATCTCTATTGTGGATACGTTCACCGCGCCGCTTTCGCCCTGGACCTCTTCGGTCCCGATCGCAATGTTTTTGACCTGCAGCCCCTGCAGGAACCGGTTCCTGACTATCTCTGCGACATCCACTGCCCTGCTGATTGCCTTACCACGTGCCTTCAGGGTGACAGTTCCGACACCCTCGTTGAACTGCGTAATCGCTGCCAGAACGTAGTTCATCACTGGTTTGTTTCCGATGAAAACCACGTTGTTGGCGCTTTTCTCGGTTTTTGCTTCAGCCATTTCATGCCCTCCTTTTTGTTTTTGTTGGTCGGTTTTTCTCGGTTTTGAGCCAATAAATACCTTCCGGTCGGTCCAGTTAGGATAAAGAGGTGCGCCGTCGATTTCGGCTTCGAGGTGCCGAATGCCGGTTAAGAACTTTCTGGTGACCGGAGCTCCTGGAAGCGGGAAGAGCACGGTGATCGCCCGTGCGGTAGAAATCCTTCGCCTCAAGGGGATGAAGGCCGCAGGCATAGTCTGCCCGGAGATAAGGGATGGTGCGGTGAGGGTCGGTTTCAGAATGGTGAACATCTCAACCGGCGAATCAGCGGTGCTTGCCCACATCGGGATCAGGGACGGGCCTTCGGTCGGCAGATACGGCGTAAACCTGGCCGGGATCGATCTGATGAGCAGGACCGCGATAGAGGAGATGCTTCCCGGCTCGGACTTCGTTGTCATAGATGAGATAGGTCCGATGGAGATAGCCAGCGAGAGGTTTAGAAAAGCCGTGCTTGCCGCGCTGGATTCCGGCAAACCAGTGATCGCCGCGGTCCACATGATGACGAAGGGCGGGTTCATAGGAAGCGTGAAATCAAGGAGCGATGTGAGAATTTTCAGCGTGAACGCATCAAACAGGGATACGCTCCCGCACGAGATATCCGGGTGTGTCGAGAAGGTTCTTGGGGGGATCTGATGGGTAGAAAGCTTGCTGAGGAGGGCAGCGTCAGGTTTGAGATACCTGATCCAGAGGAGTACAGGACCGCCTCCGGGGACTACGCCCCCTCTCTCTCAGAGGTGTTCTACAACCCGCGGATGGAGTTCTGCAGGGACATATCTGTCTCTGTCGCTCAGACTCTGGCCGACGAGCTCGGTGAGCTGAAGATCTGCGATCCTCTAGGAGGTGTTGGAATAAGAGGGATTAGATACGCGAAGGAGGTCAGGGGTGCTGTGGATGTTCTGATAAACGACAGGTCTCCTGCAGCGCACGAGCTCGCGTCCAAGAATATTCAGCTCAACTCTCCAGACATTCCCGTGTCCGCTGAAAATGAGGATGCTAACATAGTGATGTTGAGAAACCGTGGAAGGTTTAACTTCATAGACATCGACCCCTTCGGCTCCCCGGCCAGATTCGTTGAGGCAGCGTGCGCTTCGATCTCCAGGAAAGGAATGATCGCGCTGACCGCCACCGACACTGGTCCGCTGTGCGGCTCATATCCGCGCGCCTGCCTGAGGAGATACGGAGCCAGACCTCTGCGCACCGAATACTGCCACGAGCTGGGCATCAGAATCCTCATCGGCTTCTGCCAGCGCGTGGCCGGAAAGCATGACCTTGCGCTTGAGCCGGTGCTGGTCCACTCCACCCTCCATTACTTCAGGGTTTATCTTCGTGCGATCAGAAGGAGTTCGCTTGCCGATAAGACGGTTGCGGGGCAGGGCTACATCTCGCACTGTTTCCGGTGCGGGGGCAGGAGGGTTCAGCCGGAGGCGTTATCAGGCGAAAGATGCGCGTGCGGTGGATCGCTCCATCACTCCGGACCGCTGTGGACAGGAGAACTGTGGAACAGGGAGTTTCTCCAGAAGACCATCTCAGACATATCCTCAAGGAGCTTCAGACAGAGGGCGGTCGAGGTTGAACTTCTCTCCATCTGTCTTGAGGAATCAGGAGGCCCTCCCACTTTTCACGACGTAAACAGGATCGCGAGCATGGCCGGTTCATCGCCGCCAAAGATGAGGCGCATTATGGACAGCCTGAGAAATTCCGGCAGGTTCGCGTCCAGAACCCACTTCTCCCCGACCGGAATAAGGACAGACGCGGAGATGGACGATCTCTTGGCGCTTTTCAGGGGTTAGCGTTTTCCGTCTTGCGCATCCCCATCGCCACAATGTATATCTCAGCACTTCCGGATCTAGACGCTGCGGGTTTGGATGCCTTAACGAACTCGAACCTTTTTTTCACATCTTTCAGGAACTCGCTGAAAAACTCCCCCTGGAATACCTTCACGATAAAGTTACCGCCCGGCCTGAGCAGTTCGCCCGCGACGGAAAGCGCGGTTCTCGACAGCTCAACTGACCTCATGTGGTCCACGTCCCATACTCCCGATATCTGAGGGGACATGTCTGACATAACGAGGTCGGCCTTCTGGGGCAGCCTGTTTCTTATCATCTCAACTGTTGACGGATCGCGCACGTCTCCTTTAATGATCGCAACATTTTTTGTGGGCGGGAGCCTCACCGGCTGCAGGTCCACGGCCACAACGAGCCCCGAGACCCCAACCCTTTCTGATGCGATCTGGGTCCATCCTCCCGGAGCCGCACCCAGATCAACAACAACGTCACCGCTCCTGATCAGCCTGTAGCGGTCGTCGAGCTGTTTGAGCTTGAAGGCTGCCCTGCTTTTGAGCCCCAGCTCTTTTGCCATGCGATAGTATCCGTCTGCCGTTGCGCCCCTTTTGGCCCTACCCAGATAAATCACCTCTGGGCTTCAACCCGGCATCCCTGAAGGCGCCGATAACCGCCGTTAGAAGGAGATTCCTGTCCTGATGGTAAAACAGGTGGCTGGCACAGCTGCAGTCGCTCGATCCGAAACCTTTCACCCCCTTCAGCCCCTTTGCCAGATTCCCGGCGACCTCGCACTCCTTTTTTTCTTCGCACTCTGCGGCCACGACATCCACGGCGCGCGCGTGAAGCATCAGGTGGTCTATGTGCCAGTGCAGCTTCTTCTCAGACTTAAGATGTCTGCTGACCCTTGCCTCCAGTCCTCCGAGGGCGGATCCTATATAGGCGTAGTAACCTGCACCAAAGTCAACTCTGCCCAGCTCACCCACGCTGAGAGAAATGTCGTACGGAACGTGCAAGATGATGGCGTAGGTTCCGCGCATTTTGCCCTCTTACCTCAAGACCTTTTCCTGGGTGGCGCTTTCTCCTGGTGACTCTTCAACGACCACGGTGATCCTTTTGACATTCCCGTAACCCGATAGTCCTTTCGCCACCTCCTCCGCTATGACCCTCGCCAGCTCCTCAACTGTGGTGTTTACAGACGGTATCCAAACAACGTCCTCGGATGGAAACTCGAACTCCCTGCCCTGGACTGATATCCTCACGCTCCTGCCCTTCGAGAGAACTCTGATGGATTTACTTTTGGATGGGAGCAGGACCCTGTGGTCGTAGGCCTCGCACATTGCTTTGAGGATCCTCTTGAGCTCCATAAAGTCGACCACGAGGCCCCTCTCATCCGGGTCCCCCTCCACGGTGACGCCAACCTTCCAGTTGTGTCCGTGGAGATGTTCGCACTTCTGGTGCCCTATTATGAAGTGGGCTCCGGAGAAACCGAGCCCCTCGTTCAGGTCTATCCTCATCAGCGCACCCCCATCAGCCTGTGCACCTGAGGTATTATTGCTATTTCCCTTATACCCGCGCGCACTGCGGTTTCTGAGATCCTGCAGAGCCTCTCGAATGGCGGGGGTTTCACCCTGCCGGTCCCGGTAACTGGCTGAAGGACCAGTGGCACGTTTAGCCTGGCCAGCCTCGAGAAGACGTTGGCGAGGTCGCGGTCACTGCTGGAGGCCAGCACCACGACCTTGGCGAACACATCCACCGAGCGCCTCGCGGCCATATCTATGCATTTCATCTCCTCCTCAAAGATCCTTTTCCATCCTGTTTCAGGGACGGCGCGGTGATCCGGGAGCTTGATGTCGATCGCCGCGATATCTATGTGGGGGAGCACGATCTCCATGGCGTCGCTCGAGCAACCGTTCGTTTCAAGATAGGTTTTGAGACCGTTACGCCCGCATATCCGCGCAACATCCGCAATAAAATTTGCCGAGAGCAGGGGCTCGCCTCCGGTGATGGAAACGCTGTGCACGTCTTCGGTCCAGAGCCCTTCCAGATGCTCGAAGACCGACTCGGCTGAGAGCGGGTTTTTCACGGGCCTGAACCTACCGCTGCCCGGTTTTATCTCGACCATGCAGTTCGCGGGCCTGAAATCCCTGAATCTCCTCGTGTCGCAGTAGACGCAGTTCCAGATGCATCCGGCCATCCTCAAAAAGAGCTGCCTTACTCCGACGTAGAGCCCCTCTCCCTGTATGGAGCTGAATATCTCTCCGACATATCCATCGGCCAAGGCTCTCCCCAGAGATTATTGTTTCCTAAGGGTAAAAACGGGCGCAGTTAAACATGTTCTCGGCCAGCATGGATGATTTTACCGTAAATCTTCGTGATCAGCCTTTTAAAAAGTTTCAATATTATAGATTATTGTGGGCGGATGTTTGACATAGTGATGTGGGTAATGATTTTTCTTATAGTTCTGGCGTTTGTGGTTTACATCATCGTGATTTTCAACGGTCTGATACAGCTGAGGAACAACATCGACAGGGCGCTGGCGAACATAGATGTTCTGATAAAGCAGAGAAACGATGAGATGCCCAACCTTGTGGCGGTAGTAAAGGGATATGCTAAGCACGAGAAGCGCATGATCCAGCTCATTGTCAGGGCCAGGGAGGCTTACACGGGGGCAAAAACGCCTGGCGAAAAGGCGGCCGTCAACGATGTTCTCACGGGCGCATTGAAATCATTATTTGCCCTCGCCGAGAGCTACCCCAAGCTGAGAGCAAACGAGAACTTTATTTATCTGCAGGAGAGGATTACGGGCATCGAGAACGAGATAGCAGATCGGAGAGAGTTTTACAATGACAGCGTGCTCCTGTACAACACCAGGATCCGCGTTTTTCCGGATACGATCATCGCGAGATTGATGAGATGTAAGCCGATGGAATTCTTCAGGGCGACTGAGGAGGAAAAACGCAAGATAGAGCTGCAGCTGTAAGACCAGAAGTTTTTTAAACCACTCCAGCCAAAAGGTGGTGACATAAATGCCATCAATTGAAGATTTTAAGCGGGCGTGGAAGGAACTTGAAATAGAGGAGGCGAAGAGGGGATTCATGGCGCATCTCGCGGCCTATCTCATAATAAACATCTTCATCCTGGTGTTCAACCTGATAACGTATTCAGATCAGCTGTGGTTTTACTGGATAACAATCGGATGGGGCGTAGGGCTGGTGTTCCACTTCGTCTTTTCCAGGGAGCGATTCGTCGTTTCAGAGTGGGAGACCAAGGCAGGGAGAGTAGAGGTCAGGTTAAAGCAGAGAAAAAAGGACTGAGTCGCATCCCAACGCGGCGCTTTTAATGTATCAATTTTTGTGTGGAGCCTCGGGCGGGAGTTGAACCCGCGACCTCGCGCTTACCAAGCGCGCGCTCTGACCGAGACTGAGCTACCGAGGCACCAGTTGAATTCAGTCTATCTACTGAAAAAACTATCTTCAGGAACACAGATATAACGGCAGATGCTCATCTGGAATTGGGGTTTGATGAGGATAGGGATAATAGGTGCCGGGCACATGGGGACTGCTCTGGCACGAGGACTGCTCAGGGCGGGTTTCAAGGCCGGGGATATAATGGCGAGCGACCCGGATCGGAAGATGCTCAAACGGCTCGGCGAACTGGGGATTAAAACAACGGTTGACAACAGAAGAACCGTGTCCTCTTCGGATGTGGTGTTTCTTGCGGTCAGGCCGAACGTCGTCGACAGGGTGCTGAAGGAAACGGAGAAGGAGATAAGAGACGCTCTTCTGGTTTCGCTTGCGGCCGGAGTGAGCACTGACTTCATAGAGAAACGCACCGGGGCGAGGGTCATCAGGGCCATGCCGAACATGGGGGCTGAAGTTGGAGAGATGGCTTCATGCTATTGTCTTGGGAAGAGGGCGACTCCTGAGGATGAGGAGCTCCTGCGTTCTATTTTTGGTGCCATGGGGGAGACGTTCAGGGTGGATGAACATATAATGAATGCTGTGACCGGGTTGAGCGGCAGCGGTCTGGCATACTTTTACTTGGTCATGAAGGCGATGCGCGACGCTGGAGTTGAACTTGGACTACCTGATAAAGTCGCGCTCAAGCTCGCTGCCCAGACTGCAAAGGGGGCAGGCGCGATAGTGCTCAACAGCGGAAAGAAGCCTGAGGAGTTGGTCGAGGAAGTGTGCACCCCCGGAGGGACCACCGCCGAGGGCATATCCGTTCTAAGGAAGAAAAGGATCGAGAGTGCTTTCAGGGAGGCGGTGAAGGCCGCAGCAAAACGCGCAGACGAGCTTTCAAGTTGATTTGAAAGCGCTTTCCAGGTCCGCTCTCTTTATCGGCCCCTCTCTGAGGATCTTGAATGGTTTCTCCACCACGTCGACCACCGTGGATGGGGTCCCGTAGGCGCATCTTCCTCCGTCCAGCGCGAGATCAACCCAGGGACCAATCTGTTTTATCGCCTCTTCGACGGTCAGTGGAGGGCGCCTGCCGGAGATGTTCGCCGAGGTGCATGTTATCGGAAAACCTGCGGCATCTATCAATTTCAGAACGAAAGGGTGATCAGGAATTCTGACTCCGACCTTTCCATCTCTTGACAGGAGGAGCTTTGAAACACCCCTTTTTGCTTTCATGACCAGCGTGATCGGTCCTGGCATGAACCGCGTGAGCCTCTCCGCAGCGAGCGTCAGATGCGCGAACTCCTTCATCATGCTGATCGATGAGACCGCGATGGATATCGGAGAGTCTGGTTTTCTCATTTTTGCCCTGATCACCCTTTCAACGACGCTGTCGGAGCGTGCGTCTCCTCCAAGTCCGTAGACCGTTTCGGTTGGGTATATAATCAGACCTCCATTTCTCAGCGTCGTTGTCGCTTTTGATATGGCCTCCTCCACTTTCCCATCTATCGCGATAATCCTTACCAAGTTAACACAAGATTTAATATCTCCCCATGTTTTATAGAGCCATCGAGGAATTTACCACAGTTTCAATATTTGATCCCATCGCCGTGTTGATAAAAGCAGGCTCCGGCGGGATTTGACCGTTGGAGGGCCCAATACCATCAAAGAACGGCTCCTTTAACACGACTTTTCCAGCGGAGAACCGTCCAGGTTGATTGCTAAGTACAAATGCTACAATTGGGGGGCAATCCTCCTTACCCACCTGTGGTAAATCGCCGGGCACAAAAATCCTGAGCCCCACTCAAACGAAGTCAATATTCCAGCTAGATACCTTTGCCAAAGTCATGCGCAAATTAATGATTCAAACAATCTTTGAATCTATTATGGCTGCCCGCCCGTGTATTCTCACGAGCTGGACTTTTAACACCTATCTCAAATCCTAACTTTTTTTTGCCTGGCTTCACGCAAACTAATGTAAACTAGAGTGTAAGCGATGATGCCCGCTGGTCCAACCAAAAATGTGGCTACTAGAAATCCGAATATTGGGATCAAGTTTGCCAACGCGGAGACAACTCCAAACAAGAAAATCATGACGAAGATTAGCCAAAAATTACCTTTTGTCGTGTTCCAGGATTCCTTCATGCTTCCAATAGGTCCCAAATTCTCGAGCACGCAAGCCTGGGCGATGAGGGCCAATCGTATGCTGATATAAAACATCGGTATGAACCAGATGAGCACGAGCGTGAACACGAATATAAAGATATACGTGGGCGCAAACACTAAGGCCCATATTAACAACAAAAGAGGTCCAATGATGATCGCCCCGGCTGCTACTAAAGCGACTAACAAGTTTGGAACACGACGTATGCCTTCCGCCAGGGCATCCCCTAAACTCATGGTTTCGCCGCGTTTCAGGGCTGCGGCTCGCAAAATTATTGCGGCTTGGGCTGTCAGCATCGTAATCACAGTGGCGATGACGTAAACGATGATCCACAGTGCCCAATCCTTCACGAAGTTGATCAGTGTAGAGTAGTTTCTGACCGATATCCAAGGTGTCCAGGTACCGAGAGTCAGACAAACATGGGCGAAGAAGATTACCATTACCATGAACGGTATTAGATATAGGAGGATGAATCCCGGATTGTCGATCAGCGACCTGTATGATCTTATCAGAATTTTTATGATATCGGTTTTTTCCTCGGCACCAGCACCCGCTGTTTCGCGGCGGGCCTCATAATTGGGTTTCTTCAATTCGGCGGCGCTCAAAATGATCAGCAAAATCCCCAGAAGCATCAAACCGACACCTGAGTAAAGAAGTGACGAATTTGCCGTTCTCAGAGAGATGCCGTTTAACACAACGGTTTCAGTGAATGTAGCAACGGCAAGGACGATTAGGATGGCTCCCACTGTTATCGCAGCAACACCTGCCTCTAGCAGTCCTTTTCTCACAATACGCCTCTTTGGATTTATGCCCGTCAAAAGTATTTATAAGGACACGTTTAGTGGTATATTGGAGGAATAAAATGGCCGAATATGGAAGAGGAATAAAAGCGGGCGTTGTTGCGGGGATCATCTATGGAATAATTCTTCTAGTGCTGGTGATAGCTTTGGCTGACGCATTGATGCCAGGTTTCTGGACCATCGCAGGGGCAGCAGGACTTGCTGGTCCCGCGATAGCTATTTTCGCAACTGGGATGGTGGTCGGCGGGATTATCGGTGGGCTCATATTTGGAGTGATATACGCGGCGGCATACGGTTCACTTCCTGGTACCAGTGTTGTAAAAGGTATTATCCTAGGGATAATTTTCTGGCTAATTTTCAGCGTTGCGCTTAACTACGGTACTGTGATTACCTATCCGTTATACGCTTTGCTCGGTCTGATAGCCTCGCTGATTTGGGGAGCGCTCGTAGGTTTTTTCTGGGACAAGTTCGGAAAATAAGCCCGCCTCTAAAATTATTTTTCTTTTTTTTCGCGGCAGCACTGACTTATCTCGATTTCAGACGCAAATTTAACGCGTCCGATTGATCCGCTGTTAAAGATGAATGGCGGGCCCGGCGGGATTCGAACCCGCGATGTGCAGCTTTCCTCCAGGGATAGAAGGCTTGCGGGCTTTTCGCTTGCCGCCTTATCCTGGCTAGGCCACGGGCCCAGATTGAATGTGGGGATATAATGATTTAATAACAGCCCCCCTTAAATGTGGTTGATATCATGAGAAGGCTTTTCGGCACATTCGGGGTCCGCGGAATCGTGGGGAGAGACATGACGCCCAGAGTGGCGTTTGATCTCGGACTGGCGCTGGCCACGTATCTAGGTAACTCAGGGAAGGTGGCGGTCGGAAGGGACAACAGGACATCCAGCGAGATGCTTGAGCACGCGGTTTCGTCCGGTTTGACTGCTGGGGGATGCGATGTGCTGAGCCTCGGATTGGTCCCGACTCCGGTGCTGAGCTTCGGGACAAGACACTTCTCGTGCGATGCCGGAGTGATGATAACAGCCTCGCACAACCCTCCCGAGTACAACGGGGTGAAGTTCTGGTGCAGGGATGGCGCAGGGTTCAGCAGAGATATGGAGCGCGACGTGGAAAAGATCCTTGATGAAGGCGGAAAGCTTGTCAGGTGGGACGAGGTAGGCAGCATCTCCACCGCGGATGCAATAGAGCCCTACGTTCACGCGATTCTTAGGCGTGTTGGCCGGGTGAAAAAGGAGTGGAAGGTCGTGGTCGACTGCGCGAACGGAGTCGGTGCTCTCGTCACCCCGAGGCTGCTCAGGGAGATGGGATGCAAGGTTGTGACCCTGAACGGACAGCTCGATGGCACATTCCCTGGAAGAAAGCTGGAGCCTGTTCCCGAGAACCTCACGGAGCTCTCGGAAACAGTTCTGGCGTGCCGCGCTGACCTGGGAATAGCGCATGATGGGGACGCCGACAGGACAATAGCGGTCAACGAGAGAGGAGAGGTGATGATGGGGGACAGGGTTTTTGCGATAGCGGCGCTTCACCACCTTTCGGGAAAAAAGGATGCGAGGATAATCACAACCGTTGCGACAAGCTCCGTGATGGACGATGTTGCCAGAATGCTCGGAGCATCTATAGTCAGGACAAGGGTCGGTGAGCCCGAGATAATAGGGGAGTACAGAAAGGCGGGGGGAGGCGTTGGAGGCGAGGAAAACGGAGGGGTGTTTTTCTTTGACTGGTCGATGTGCAGGGAGGGGATACACACCGCTCTGACCTTCGTGGAGGCGCTGGACAGAAGCGGGGGTCCGGTCTCAGCTCTTGACGCAAAGCTTCCGCGCTATTATCAGGTGAAAAGGCGCGTTGAGTGTCCGGAGGAAAGGAAGGCAAAGGTTCTGGAAAGTTTGCCTGGGAGGTTCAGCGGGCAGAAACTGGACCTCACAGACGGCGTGAAGGTCATCTTTGAGGATGGGTGGTTGCTTGTACGCCCCTCTGGGACGGAGCCGATCTTCAGGTGCTTTGCAGAGGCAAGAACAAAGGAGCGGGCCGAGGAGCTGGCGGCCGCTGGAATGAGAGAGCTTCAGAGCTTGATTTCCGGTCCCTGATTACTCCTCATACTCTCCGATGATCTTTATCATTTCACCGCAGTCCGGACATTTTTTTCCAGAAATGTTCCATCGATTTATGCTGAACCCGTATCTTTCTATCAGGAGCTTTCCGCACCTGGGGCAGTAGGTGTTGTCTCCGGGGTGCCCCGGTACATTTCCTATGTATACGTAGTGTAGTCCATTCTTCTTCGCCGTCTGAAGTGCGCTCTCAAGAGTACTGACCGGAGTTTCTCTCCTGTCGGTCATCCTGTACTGCGGGTAGAACCTGCTAAAGTGAACCGGAACATCGGGGCCAAGATTTTCGACGACCCATCTGGAGAACTTTTCTATTTCCCCCATGCTGTCGTTTTTTCCCGGGATTATAAGATAGGTTATCTCGAGATGTATCCCGTGCTCAACCATCCACTCACAGGCGTCCAGCACCGGCCGAAGGCTTGGAACCCCGCAAACTTTTCTGTAAAACTCGTCCGTGAAGGCCTTCACGTCGACGTTGGCAGCGTCCAGGTGTGGGCACAGTTCTTCAAGAGCCTCCAGCGTTATGTATCCGTTCGTCACGTAACTGTTGTAGAGACCCTCCCGGTGGGCGATCCTGCCGATGTCGATTGCGTACTCGGTGGCTATGGTCGGCTCCGAGTATGTGACCGATATCCCCCTGCAGCCGTGGCTTCTGGCAAGCTCCACCACACGTTCCGGGGAGACATCTTCACATTCCACATCCTCAACACCAACCTGTGAAATCTCCCAGTTCTGGCAGTGGCTGCAGGCAAAGGTGCATCCCGGAACGGCTATTGAAAACGCGCTGCTTCCCGGCCAGAAGTGATAGAATGGTTTTTTTTCAATCGGGTCAACCCCCATCGATATGATTGAGCCATATACGAGCGTGAATAGTTCACCGCCGATGTTCTTGCGTGCCCTGCAGAAGCCCAGTTTTCCGGGAGAGATGACGCAGTGTCTGGGGCACAGGTTGCACCTGACTTTACCTTCTTTAAGTTTATTCCAGAACATTGCGGACTTTTTCATGTTCACAGTTATTTAGCCAAGGCGGAGGTATATGTTTTTTGCTTTACCTGCCAACCAGTTGCAAATGCTGGTATCTTCAGAACATCGAATCAGACTGTTAGTTCTGTTGTGATCTTCCAGTTTTGGTCCGCTAAAGAGAAACATACCATGACAACTTCAGGGACGGCGGGTGAGGTCAAAAAATACACTGCCCTAACCCTGGAAAAGCACATCGAACCATAATGTATCGCTGATGCCATCGACGGTGTATTCAATTCCCACCTTTCCTTCATTTCTGCCGGTGAAGTTCGGCACCGGCAGCTGGGATATCATCACCTGCTCGTACGGGCCAATTGTCAGGTTGTTAAGACTCATGGAGGTTTCCTGACCATCCAAGGTGATTTTTACTGTCGACAGAGTGACCGGACGCCCGAGATGGTCTATATTATAGACAACGGCATAATGCACTCCGTTTTCGTTTTTGGCAATCACCGGCGAATAAATCCAGATCGGAATAAGCTCGACTTCAAAGTCCAGCCTGTACGTCCTGTCGCTGACTCTCAACTCAAACTTGTGCAGGCCCTTCTCGAGTTCAGCGTTAACAAAAATGAAGGGATATACTATTTCCCCGGCGGCGTTTCGCCCGTCGACAAAAATTTCAGAATTTTGCAGCGATGTCTCCGGAACGGATTTTACAACCACCCATAGCTTGTTGTAGTAGGGATAATATAGCAGATACAAAATACCTTGGTCCGGTTCGCTCTCATCGAGCACGCTCTCAGAAAATGAAGCCCTTGCTATCAATAAACGATACAGCTCGGCGAAGCTCTCGATAAGTTCTCTGCTTGTAAGGCCTTCCAGCACTCTATTGATTTCAGCCGGGTTCTCGAAAAGCAACAGACCCGTGACGTAAAGCGAACTTACTGTTTGTGCGTCGACCAACAGCTTTGTGACAAAAAAGGTTCCATCTCTGTTCTCCTCTTTCTTCCATCTAATAATTTCTTTTGAAATTAATCTGGGCAATATTATATCGAAGTATTCAGATGCAGCTGCCCTTGGTCTAACTTTGGATAAAACAAACGGCAGATTTTCCTGAGGAATGGCAACCGCAGCACTCATGAAGGCTAATTTTTGGACTTCAAAAATGGCAAAAGTGTCGCCGGCGACAATTTTGTATATCCCCGCCCGTAGTACATCGGCCTGATGTGGTCTTTTGGCGTATATTGTGGAATAGACTTGATAGTTTTCATCCTCACCAGAAAACCATTCGGAGAGCGCACGCTTCCCCTCGCTGGGCATCATTTCGCTCAGAGCGACCTGTCCGAGTACTGGAGAGGATTTTATCCAATAGACGTTTGCCACCCACACTGCCAGACAGATCAAAAATATGCACATGAACTTTTTCACATTTCAACCTCCCAAAAGCAGCTGGTTCAAGTAAGATTGTATCTCGTTTATGGAGTTTAACATGGAGATGTAATCATAGAGGCAGATGACCAGAACGATTATGAAGGCAGGCAGGACTAGAGAGCTTTTTTCAGCGAGATCTCGCCAATTGTTTGCATCCCGAGCGCGCATGCTGCGGTAAACCATGTCCATCCGGCAACTGGGATTATCAGCGTGCATTCTCCAGAAAAAATGCCGAAAAAGTACATGGATAAAAGATTCAGGATCATGAGGATGCCTGAGAAGATCATGGGAATCAGATATAGGTGAAGGGTCAGGCGTATCGTGTGGTTTATAGGAACATTGATCCTTGCCGCTTTGGAGGACACAATCAGTGTAAGGAGCACGGCGACTAGACTTAAGATCCACAGCATGGGGGACATGGTCCCTGAGGCCACCCAGAGGTGTCGAATTTCGACAAAGTAGAGCAACGAGTCCAGCGTGTTAGAGTATATGAAAATAATGATGGGAAAGACAGCCATCGCTAAAATGCCCATAAGAAGAGTTCTATCCCCCTCTCGCGTGCCACTGCGTATTGCGCTTGCCAGCCTGTTTGGGCTGTTTACCGAGTCACATTTTTATTTTATCAAAATTTTGGTCGAACATCATCTCTACAAAAGTTTTTTATAGTATAAAGATGTGGTACAACGACTTCGCTTAAAAGCCGACTGCGGATAGTTCCGGTATCCAAACTTTTCTTATAATAGGTACGATATCAAGTAGGGTTCAGATGGCTGAAAAAATGAAGGAGATCGAGCGCAGCGCTGAGGAGATAGTCCAATCTTTTGTGGAGGCCGAGAAGGGGCTGCCACGGCTTGAGGAGGCCTACTACAGTCACAGTGTTTACAACATCGTTCGCGCGGACGGCAAACCAACGTCTTCAGCGGAGAGGAAGGTGTTTCGTGAGATATTCATCTCAAACATGCCCTCATCAGACGATAAAGGAAATCTCAAGGTGGAGGTGGCACGTTGGGTGAAGTGACTATGGAGAAGATGAGGCGGATAAGGCAGGGGGAGCTCTCCGCCGCTGAAAATTTGAGCGGGATGCTGGATCGCATAAAAAAACTTGATGGAGAGATAAGAGCCTTCATAGAGCTCAACCCTAACGCACCTGCGGAGGCCGAACGCATCGACAGAAGGATACAAAAGGGAGAACGGGTCGGGAAGCTCGCCGGGCTCGTGATAGGCATAAAATCCAACATCAACGTTTTTGGGCTCAGGGCCACCTGCGCCTCACGTACCCTTGAGAACTATATCTCGCCCTACGACGCGGAGGTTGTAAGGAGAATAAGGGCTGAAGATGGGATCATCGTCGGCATGACAAACATGGATGAGTTCGCGTGCGGTTCCAGCGGAGAGACCAGCGCGTTCGGCCCGACGGATAATCCCGCGGCCCGTGGATTCATTCCGGGCGGGTCGAGCAGCGGATCGGCCGCAGCGGTTGCGGCAGGATTCTGCGACTTATCACTCGGATCGGATACTGGAGGGTCTATCAGAAATCCGGCAAGCCACTGCGGAGTCGTTGGGCTCAAGCCCACCTACGGGCTTGTTCCGAGGCAGGGTTTGATAGATCTGGGAATGAGCCTTGATCAGATCGGACCTTTTTCTCCGGATGTCAGCGGTGTGGCCCTCATGTCGGAGGTGATATGTGGCAGATCCGAAAACGAGTGTGCAATGCTGGACGCAGAGAAGCCTGAGTACCTGAATAATCTTGAAGGCGGCATAAAAGGATTGAAGGTTGGGATCAGTCCAAAGTTCGCAGAACTCACAGACTCCAGGATAATGGACGTTGTGGATGCGGCCGTTGAAAAGCTCGAAGACCTTGGCGCCGAGGTGATTGAGGTCGACCTTCCCAACCTCGAGCGAGCGCTTTCTGCGTATTATCTCATAGTTTCGGTTGAGTTCTTCTCAGCAACGAGGAAGTTCGATGGAAGAAAATACGGTAAAAAGATTGAGGAAGTATGCGGCGAGGAGGTGCTCCGCAGGATCATAAGGGGCAGCTACATAAGCAGGAAGGAGCACCGCGGCAGGTTCTACCAGAGGGCGCTTCAGGTCAGGACACTCATCAGACAGGAGCTGCTTGCTGCAGTTGATAAGGTCGATGTGCTTGTAGGACCCACCGTTCCAAAGCTTCCCCACCGCCTTGGAGAAAAAATATCGGTGTCGGACATGTATGCGTACGACTATCTCACCGTGCCCGCCAATCTGGCAGGAATATGCGCAGGAGTGGTGAGGGCCGGTGATGTAAATGGAATTCCGGTCGGGGTTCAGATCCAGGGAAAAATCCTGGGAGAGCTGAAGGTGCTCAGAGCTATGAAAGCGCTGGAGGAAGCTGGATGAAGGTGAAAATAGGCTTTGAGATACACCTGCAGCTTGCGACCGACAGGAAGATGTACTGCAATTGTCCGACCAACTATCAGGAGGCCAAACCCAACACCAACATATGCCCGATATGCACCGGCACGCCGGGCGCAAAGCCTCTTCCTCCAAACGAGAGCGCGATTAACTCGGCAATAGAGATCGCACTGATGCTGGGGTGCAGGGTGCACTCTGGCGAGGTGATATACATACAGCGTAAGCACTACGATTATCCTGATCTGCCATCGGGTTATCAGCGCACCAGTCTTCCGATATCTTCCGGAGGAGAGCTTGAGGGAGTCAGAATAAGGGAGCTTCATTTTGAGGAGGACCCGGGCCAGTATGATCCGGTTTCAGGAACCGTGGATTTCAACAGATCAGGGGTTCCTCTTGTTGAGATAGTGACCGAGCCCGACATAGAGTCCCCGGAACACGCCAGGCGGTTTTTGCGATCTCTGATGAGGGCACTTGAGTACACAGGAAAGGTCAGGCCTGAGGCCGGAGGTGCAATGAGGGCGGATGTTAACATATCGGTTGAGGGTGGTGGAAGGGTGGAGATAAAGAACATAAATTCGGTGAGGGGGGCCTACAGAGCGTTGAAGTATGAGATAATGAGGCAGGGCAAAATGTTCAGGAGGGGTGAGAGCGTTGTTAGGGAGACGAGGGCTTATCTTGAAAGTCAGATGGTGACGGTGCCCATGAGAACCAAGGAGACTGAGGAGGACTACCGCTATATCCCTGACCCTGACATCTATCCGATCATAATCGAAAAATCAAAGGTGGATGAAATAAGAAGTAAGATGCCCGAGCCTCCAATCATGAGGGAGAAGAGACTTTCACAGCAGTATGGCATTCCCTCAAACGTTGCGGAGGTCATTTCGAGCGAGCGTGAGCTGGCAGACCTTTACGAGGCAGTGGCCATAAAGGTCGATCCGGGGCTTGCAGCCACATGGTTCAGAACAAAGCTGAAGAAGATCATGAACTATATGGGCATCCGTGCGGTTGATTTGAAGTTCACGCCTGATCAACTCGCCAAAGTTCTGAATATGGTACAGTCAGAAAAATTGACTCCGGAGCAGGGTGAGCTTGTGCTCAGGGAACTTGCCAGAAATCCAGATGAGCCGGAAAGGATCGTGAAGAGGCTGGGGCTTGCGCCTGTTGGTGAGAACGAACTGAGGGCAGAGGTCGAAAGAGTGATTGCGGAGAATGGCAGGGCCGTGCAGGACTATATTTCCGGTAAAGATGAGGCCCTCAATTTCCTGACCGGGAAGGTTCTAAAAGCGGTGAAAGGGAGAGCAGACCCGAGAGTTGTCGGGGAAATGATAAAGAAGGCGTTGGATCGAGTTTAGCCGTACATCTTCTCCGCTTTCAGAGAAAATTCGGTAACCTCGGTTAACCTCGCGGTGGGCAGCACTTTTTTTATTGCCTTTTCGAAATCAGACTGCTCGACAACCTCTCGGCCGTTTCTTATCGCGAACATTCCAGCTTCAGTGCATATCGCCTTTATGTCCGCGCCTGTTGCTCTTTCCGTGCCCTTAACAAGCGCTTCGAGGTTGACGTTTTTCGACAGGTTCATGTTCCGCGTATGTATGCCGAATATCGATCGACGAGCTTTTTCGTCTGGTATCGGGAAGTGTATCAGACGGTCGAACCTTCCAGGTCTGAGAAGTGCGGGGTCAAGTATATCGGGCCTGTTCGTGGCTCCCAGTATCCTCACCTCTCCCCGCGGATCAAAACCGTCTATCTCCGCTAGGAGCTGCATGAGGGTCCTGTGCACCTCCCTGTCACCGCTTGTCGATGTGTCCAGTCTTCTGGCTCCTATGGCGTCAAGCTCATCAAGAAAAACTATGGATGGCGCCCTTTCCCTGGCTAGTTCAAACATCTCACGCACCATCCTTGCGCCCTCGCCTATATACTTCTGAACCAGTTCGGAACCTATGGCCCGTATGAAGGTGGCCTTTGTTTCATGGGCAACCGCTCTCGCAAGCAGCGTTTTTCCGGTACCTGAGGACCCGTACAGCAGTACTCCTCTGGGAGGGTCTATCCCGACCTTTTGGAACAGTTCCGGTTTGAGAAGGGGGAGCTCCACGGTTTCCCGTATCTCTCTTATCTGATCCTCCAACCCGCCGACATCAGAGTAAGTCACGCTTGGGGCCTCTTCGACCTCCATTCCGAGAACAAACGGGTCTTTTTTGGAAGGCAGCACCTCGACTATGCTCAGGCTTCTCTGGTTGAGAGCGACCCTGGTCCCCGGCGTCAGCTCTTCACGCTTCATGAACTGCGACACGGTGACCACGAAGTGAGGACCCGCGCTGCTTCTCACAATCGCCCTCCCATCGGGCAGCGTTTCCACTATCGTGCCGGCGATCAGAGGTGGCGATCTCATTCGCTCGAACTCCGCCTTCAGTCCGGCGAGTTCGCGATCGAGCTTGAGGTAGCGCCCCTCCATCATTCGTTTTTCGTGCTCCAGATCCCTTATGCGTCGCTCGAGACTCTGTATATAATCGGCGACGTAGTTGGTTTCCCCGCTGCCATCCGCCCTTGACTCAGACAATTTTTCACACCGATTATTAATTTCACCCTTTCTGCTAATAAGCCTTAGAGTACCTGCGCTCTCCTCTTTGCGAGGTAAACGGCAAATGCCAAGACGACGACGGCAGCGGTAACGAACGCCACGGGCATCAGCGGCGACTGTTCTGTTTCCTCAATATTGCACAGCGATTCGATGACTGCATAGGAATTCCAAAGCGAATTTTTGGAGTGAATAAGGACAAGCTGATAGTTTCCGGAGCCCTTCGCCAGCGATATCTCATCAACTGCGGATTTGAGGAGGGCGGCAGTGTTCTCATCGCCGTATTTTTTGACCAGGTTATCCGCAGTGCCACATGCGAGTTCCGCCGCTTTTAAAAGGCTCATCGCGTATTCCTGAACGCTCAGGGTTCTCATGGTGACATTTTCAGAAAACGAGATCGATTGTCCTCTGTATGCAACGTTCACGCATGATTCCCCAGAGCTCAGCCCTCTAATGCAGCGCGCCAGATGGATGGAGTCCTGCCTGGAAAAATAGTTCTCGCCCCTGTTTCCCCAGGTCGGGTCCGTGACCAGCCATCCCACCCCTGGAGCGTAGAACTGGGCCCACGCGTGCCCGGTAACGTTTTCTTCGGAATATCCCCAGCCGTAGATCGCTCTGGCAGGAACACCTGACGCCCTGCAGAGCGCTATGAAGAGATCCGTGAACTCGCTGCAGTCTCCCCTCAGGTTACTGAGCGTCCAGAGCGCCCCCATTCTTGCGTCCTGCTTTTCGTACTCCAGATTTGAACTCACGAAGTTGTACATCTCTCTGGCTATCAGAAATGCGTTTACAGCGGTCCCCGCGAGTTCCCGGGCCTTGGTCGATATTTGTGGGTCGGAGACCTCCCAGCATTCATCAGGTTTCAGATATCCCCCGAGGCTTTCCCCAACCTCGGATATGGTACCAGAGTCCTCCGGGGATATTTCAGGGTCATAAACCGATTCCTCATAAAGAACTCTTATCTCCAGAATTTTTGTTTCTCCGGCTTTCAGCGTTCCGATCTTGAACACGCCGTGATAGTTGTTCTCCTCATCTGTGTACATCCTGGACAGGGGAAAGTTTGACTCCAGGAGGGCTGAAAATTGCCAGTCGACTTTGGGGAACAGCACCGAGTCCAGAGACACGTCAGTTGCGTCCCCCAAGCCGCTGTTGTACAGCTCCGTGGTCATTGTCACTGCATAGAAAACTTTGGGCACGTAGAAGCTGACCAGCAGGCCTTCAAACTTTCCAGGGGCGCTCAGCCTCGTTTCGTATCTGACTGAAGGCGGATCGGTGGAGGTCTGTTCAATGCCGGGCGAGGACGTGAATAGCGCCGTTCCGGGCGGACCGGTTACCTCAACGACGTAGTTCTCGTAGGGGTAGCTTTCGTCCCCGAGTTCAATCGAGCCGAGTTTTGCGACATAACCCGGTCCCGCTCCGGAGACCATCCCGCGTGCCGTACATGATATCGTGTAGGTGATATCGTCTCCGCGTCTGAGCGTGAAACTCAGTTCTACACTCGTATAATTGTTCTCCTTTTTAACGCTGTAGCTGAGTTCCGGTGGCCCCCTCACCGTCACCCCTTCGGTTTTCTCGGTCGGTATGTAGTGTTTTATCGTGTAGATCACCGTCCTCGGGAACGGGTTCACCAGTGTGTACTCATGACTCAGCAGAACGCTCCGGTCCTCGTTTATCGTGTATGATGCCACGACCCTTCTGTAATAGGGCGTCGGGCCAAGCGCGGAGCACGGTTTCACACAGGCGGTGATCAGGAGAAGCAGAAGAGCGATCGCAGCGGACCTTCCGTACATTGCTCACCTTTTTGATTTATGTGGATTAGAATATATCCGGTTCGCATGAGGGTCGTTCTTGTGGAGCTCAGATCGAAAGGGGAGCGGTCGAGAATGGATGAACTGAAAGCGCTGGTGAAGACGCTGGGGCATGAGATTATAGGTGCAGTTCAGCAGATCAGAGATCCGGACCCGGCTTATCTGATTGGAAGGGGAAAAGCAAGGGAACTTGCTGATCTGGTAAGGTCAGCGGGCGCGGATCGTGTCGTGTTCTGGAATCAGCTCACACCGTCCCAGGCCCACAAGCTTTCGAGGTTGGTTGGAAAAGAGGTCATTGACAGGTTTCAGCTCATCCTGGAGATATTTGCCATGCGCGCGTCTTCCCCTGAGGCAAAGCTTCAGGTTGAATACGCCAGGCTCACCTATGAGCTTCCGAGAATACGTGAGCGTGTTCGTGAGGCGCTCTCCGTTGAACAGCCAGGCCTGATGGGAGGAGGAGAGTACGAGGTTAACGTGTATTTCGACATGGTCAAACGGAAGCTGGCGAACCTCAGGAAGAAGCTTGCAGAAATAAGAAAGGCACGCGAGCAGAGGCGGAAGCTTAGGAGGAGAAGAGGTTTCAGGTTAGTTGCAATCGCAGGTTATACGAATTCTGGCAAGTCGACCCTTCTGCAGGCGCTCACATCTGCACGTACCGAAATAGACAACATGTACTTTACCACTCTTATGCCAAGAACAAGGGCGGTGAGGGGCGCGAGCAAGGTTCTGGTTACGGATACGGTTGGTTTCATGGATGGTCTGCCACCATGGCTGTTCGAGGCTTTTAAGGCCACTCTTGAGGAGGTGTACACTTCCGATCTTGTCCTGCTTGTCGTTGATGCTTCGGATCCTCTTCCGGAGATGATACGGAAATTCAGGGTCTCGAGAAATGTGATTTCAGAGTACCGGACAAGATCGTTGTTGGTGCTGAACAAGGTCGACCTGATTGATGATGAGGAACTCGACGAAAAGGTGAATGTTATGCAGGGTCTTTCCGATAGCGTCATACCAATTTCTGCTCTTAGAGGTACAAATTTGAACATTCTGGTGGAAAAGATAAGATCCAGCATTTAAAAGCATAAAAAATGCTTATTTTTATGAAAAACTGTTTTTAAATGAATATTATCAAAAAATACCTATTATACTTATATTTTCAATCATAAATTTAAAATCGGAAAAATTTTTTAAATTTACCCCATTCAAAAATTTTATTAACAAGTTAGAATACAGTTAGTTGGTAAAAGGTGGGGGAAAATTTGGCGAAAAAGAATTCCAACGGGTCTGACCAGCCCTTTGGAGACCCAGTTCTGCTTGAGATTCTGGGGCAGGTTGGCGGAGTCCATGGGCATGAGGTAGCCAAGACAATAGCCAAGGGAGAACTCACTGACGAGGAAATAGCAAAAAAGACAGGCCTCAGGATAAATCTGGTGCGCAGGATCCTCTACGATCTGTACGAGAACAGGGTTGTGAACTACAGAAGGGTGAGGGACGAGAACACCGGATGGTACGTTTACTACTGGCAGCTTCAGCCGGATAGGGCAATCGACTACGTTAACACAAACCGCAGGCAGCTGCTGAAGAAGCTTGAGGAACAGCTGGAGCGCGAGAAAAATACGATGTTCTTCAGCTGCTCCAACGGCTGCGTAAAGCTTTCCTTTGAGGAGGCAACCGAAACGGACTTTAAGTGTTCAAAGTGCGGGGAGAGTCTCGAGCAGTACGACAACTCGAACGTTGTAACGTCTCTGGAGAACAGGGTTAGGGCCCTGAGGGCGCAGCTTCAGGAGAGCTGAATGCGGGCCAGCAGTTACTGGCTATCTCTCACCGTCGATCTTTTGCAGCGAAATTTCAAATGCTGACACGGGATACTCCAGCTCGAATCCAGAGATCACTTTCGGATGTATCTCACCGA
Source organism: Hadarchaeales archaeon (SeqCode) (assembly GCA_038851075.1). Classification (GTDB taxonomy): domain Archaea; phylum Hadarchaeota; class Hadarchaeia; order Hadarchaeales; family Hadarchaeaceae; genus JAWCKV01. Next base: position 38,583 of record JAWCLG010000005.1, read on the forward strand.
GCACTCCAGTTCCATTGCCTTCCAGCACGATTTCCGCGCATCTCCCATCGATGAAGCTCGGGTGGTCGCATGGTCGAAATTCCGCCGCTGCACCAAGTTCTTTTGTCAGCGCACTCACGACCGATTTCATGTAGGCGAGTCCCAGGCCCTCACCTATTGTCACCGCTGAGACCATTCGCTCTTCCATCGCCCCGGTTTCTGCCCCGCTGTTCAGTTTGATTGCATCTCCTATCTCAAAAATACTCTGGGGCAGCGGATTTCTCCTGTTTTCTCTCAGGACCTCCATGAGTGATGGGAGTATGGATGTCCTCAGTATTTCATGATCCTCGGATATGGGGTTCTCTATCTCCACAGCCTCTCCGTGGGTTTGCATCGCATCGAAGTTGCGCTTTTTGCTGGTCAGCGTGTACGTTATCACCTCGGTGAAACCAAGTCCTACCATCGTCCACCTGATCTTTTCGCACAGTGTTTCGATTTCAAGTTTTTCCCCGGTGGTCGGCACTCTCGGAAGAGTTGGTTGGATTTTTCCGTATCCGTACCCTATCGCCAGATCTTCGATTATGTCGATCGGGTGGAGTATGTCAGACCGGTATGGCGGTATGGTTATCTCAACCTTATTTCCGCGTGCTTTTGATCCGTACCGCATCCTGGCTGCGAGTCTAGCCACCGATTTCGCGTCCAATCCGAGTTTCAGAACGCGATTAACATCTTCCACTTTCAGGTTCAGTTTGACAGGTCTCAGATTCGGGGTTACGACAGTTCTGTTCGGATATTTCACCGCGACGGATTCCAGTTTGAATCCCCTCTCCGCGAGGCCCGTCATCACAATGGACAGCGCCCTGTTAACTATTTTTTCGTCTGTCCCAGTTACATCGATGAATAGGTTTTTCGTGCTCTTCTTCACCCTGGTGTCTTCGCTGTTAACTATCGGCGGCATGGAAAGAACGGTTCCCTTCGAGTCGATGAGGATCGGATAGGCGCCGAGGCCTTCGAGCAGCTTCCCGTATTCCAGGCCCTTCGGGTGTTTTGAGAGAACCTCTCTGGGAGTCAGGTCCACCTGAAAGTCGAGTGGAACGAACCTGATCTCATCCGGCCCCACCGTGGTGTACTTTACCGGAGGTTTTATTGTGTCAAGATCGTAAACACCTATTGAACCTTTTCTTCGCGATCTGCAGAGGGATGAGTGAAGCTTTTCTTGAACCTGCATCAGCGATGCCACAGCATCATCGTTCAGCCTGACGCCCCTGACCACTCCGGCCGCTATGAATTGTCTTACTCTTCTAACACTCCTGTCCACAATCACCTTCAGCCTCGGCGCTCCCGCGCTGTACTCCGGTAACCCCGCGCGAATTCCGAGGAATCCAGACAGCGCCCGCGCTACTCCCTCAGGGCCGAGCAAATCCGGTCTGTTGTGGAATATGTCAAGCTTTATGTTTTTTCCAGAGATCTCTGCTTCCATGCCCAGCATCATAAGCGATTCCTGCAGACTGGCGGGACTTATTCTTTTACCGATGAGCGAGCACAGGTCCCGGTAGCCCAGTTCTATGGTCGGCATATCAGTCCTCCTCCCCGCGAATCCATCTCAGATCCCCGCTGAACAGCTTCCGGATATCATCGACCCCGAGCCTTATCGCTATAAGTCTGGTGAGGCCTATCCCCCATGCCAGAACAGGATGTCTTACGCCTAGCGGACGGGTTACCTCCGGCCTGAACAGTCCTGCCCCCAGAATTTCAATCCACTCCTTTCTGACAGGATGGTATACGTCCGCTTCAACGGAGGGTTCGGTGAAGGGGAACATTCCGGGCCTGAACCTTACCCTCTGGAAGCCGAGCGTGTTGAGGATGAGTTTCAGATATCCGAGCATGTCTCTGAAAGACAGCCCCTCCTCCATGACTATCCCCTCGGCCTGGTAGAACTCCGCCAAATGCTTGTAGTCTATCTTTTCCCTCCTGTAAACGCGGTGTATGCAGAAGACCTTGGCCGGAGGGTCAGGGTTGTATGCGAGGTACCTTATGGTGGCTGCGGTGGTCTGCGAGCATAGCACGGGTCTGGCGCTTATTCGAGGGTCGAACCTGTAACCCCAGCCGGTTGATCCATCTACCCCGCGTTCATGCGCGCTGGCCACTTTCAGAAGGAGAGAGCGCGGGATTTTTGTGATCTCTGGAGCTGAAAGTGAGAGGCTGTCGTGTATCTCCCTTGCAGGGTGGTCCTGTGCCTGGAAGAGAACGTCAAAGTTCCAGAACTCTGACTCGACCGTTCTCCCCTGTATCTCCTTGAACCCGAGCCTGACCAGAAGATCTCGGAGTTCGTCAATGACCTTCTGCTGCGGGTGTTTTTTTGCAGGATACACTGGAACTCCTGGGAGCGTCACGTCGTATCTTTTCAGTCTCGCTTCACGCCATTTTCCAGTTATCAGCATTTCATGCGTCAGCTCCGTGACCTCTTCGACCTCTTCCAGTCCCTTCTCGGCGAGCCTTCTTCCGTCCTCCGTGAGCTCAATCTCCCTCACGGTTTTTTCATCAAGCCTCGCTATTCCTCTCCTCTCGAGTTCCTTCAGCGCCTGCAATCTTTCGGCATCGGCCTCATCGCACCGGATCGGTCCGTTTAACATCTCCTGAATGATGTTCTCTTCGATCCAGACCCTGCCGATGTTGGAGCGTCCGGCGGGTGTGATCCTGATGAAAACCTTATCGTTTTTTTTCTCGAATTCGGCCAGCCCTTTTTTTCTGAGCCATATCGCAGCAACGCTTTTTTCCTTTTCATTTAGTCCGGCGTTCGATGCCGCACAGTTGATTTCAGATCCCCCAGACTCGATCGCGGAGAGCATCCGTCTCTCAGGAAGGCCCGTCTGCGCGTACCTGAGCCCCTCATGCGTCAGCGTTGCCCGGTATTCCTTTCTCTCGAAAATCCTTATCAGACCGTTTTCGGAAAGCAGCAGCGATGCCCGCATTGTTGCCGACTGGTCGATCCCTGCCGAGTCCGCCACCTGATAGACGCTTCTTCTCCCTCCGAGGCGCATCAGCGCTTTAAGGACCCTTATTTCGTTCGCACCGATCTTTTCTTCAATTTTCTCCAACAGCACCCCAAAAAAAGAATGATGCGCAGGGGTAAAAATGACTTGGTTTACCTGAAGTGCTCGTAGCCGCGGTCTGGAAGCTTTTCTGCTTTTCCGTTTCTCACAGCGAATACTCCTCTGCCCCTCTCCACCTTTCCAATCGCAGTCAGCGGAGTTTGGCATCCGGCGAGCACAGCGCGCGCCTTTCGCAGTTTATCCTGTCTTACAGTCACCAGAAGTTCCAAGTCCTCCCCTCCGAACAAGGCGAACTCCAGCGGGTCTTTCCCCGTTTCCCTTCCGTATCTCTCAAGAGCAGGATGGATGGGGACCCTCTCCACATCCAGGGTGATTTTTACCCCGCTTTCCCTCGAGATCTGCCAGAGATTCGATGCCAGACTGTCCGAGATATCGATGGCCGCGGTTACGGTGCCGCTCTCAGCGAGCGCTGTTCCCTCCCTCACCCTCGGCACTGGATCAAACAGAGATCTCACGAGCAGCACATGTTTTTTCATGTTTCCTTCTTTTTTAATGACATCGAGCCCGGCGGATGCGTTGCCGACATATCCAGTTACCGCCAAGACATCCCCCGGTCTCGCTCCTGACCTCCTCATCAGATTTTTCCTGTCGCATATCCCGAAAGCTGATCCTGAGATAACCACCTCGTCTGATTCGTCGATGTCTCCTCCGACCACGAACGTGCCGTACCTAGCCGCTGACTCATTCATGCCGATGATCATCTCCCTCGCGAATCTCACGTCGAGGTCCCTCCTGAGGCCGACCGAGAATATCAACCCGAGCGGTCTGGCCCCCATGGCCGCAAGGTCGCTGAGGTTTACCGCAACGGATTTTCTTCCCATGAGCCGGGGGGAGGTTCCTTCTGGAAAGTGGGTGCTCTGTACCAGCATGTCCGTGGTCGCGACGATACATTTGCCGTTTATTTCAATCGCGGCAGCGTCGTCGCCTATCCCGACCACAATGCGCCCGCCTTTTCTGAAAATCCTGCGGGCCATCTCAACCAGGTTTCTTTCACCAAACTCGCTGAGCCTCAATGCATCACCTAGAGGAGAGGGAGGTCTCCGGTGAATTCATCCAGGATTTCGCTGGGAGCTGGCCCTATTGCAAGCGCCGTGGCCGTGCCAGGCGGAATCTCGGTCAGTCCGGCATCGCGCACTAGTTCATTGGGGAGTCCTGCCCTTTCCACCCTGATCTTCAGATCGATGAGGTCCTTTTCGCCGCTGACCTTCACGACAACCTTTTTCTGTCCCTCTTTCAGCCAGCCGTCAAACCATTTTCTGCTGGTCTTTCTAGCGCTTTCTGCCGCGCCGACCGCACCGTGAGCGACCTGGGCGGCCAGCTTCCCTGCACTCATCTCGAGATCGCATCTTACCGCGATAACCTGCTTGTACTTGAATTTGTTCCCCTTAACCGGTTTTTTTCTGAGAACGGACAAGACCCCTCACCCAGCGGCCGGCTGGGTTTCTCCACCCGCGCTTTCCTGAGACTCCGGTTTTGTGGCCTGTGCCTCAGTTTTTCGCCTCCCGGAGATCCCAATGATAGAGGCCAGCCCTCTTAGGTACATTGGGATCAGCCCCAGACCACCCCTGAAGTATGCGATGATGGCAAGCAGGGCGCACACCCCCACAACTGACGTGAAAAACGGGAGCGCTTCCAGCATTCTGATGTTAGGTTTTGCGAGGAAGTATGCAACATAAATAATGAGCATTATTCCGAGACCCGCGCTGATTCCAATTCTCTTCCATATATCGATCCCGTCAGGTTTTGGGTAAAGCACAGCCGAGAAAAGAAATCCCGGTACCAGCAGCAGCAAGGCCCCAGCGATCAGATAGATTATCGCATCCAGCATACCACCACTTCGTTAGCATTATCATATAGCCGGCATAAAAAAGTGTGAGGTGATGGCCGTGAGGGCGGACGTGGTCGTGGTGGGAGGAGGACCCGTGGGGTGCTATTCCGGGCTTCTTCTGGCAAGAAGCGGCTTCAGCGTTGTGGTGATGGAGGAGCATCTGGAGGTAGGAAATCCGGCATGCTGTGCAGGAGTGGTCGGTGTGAGAGGCCTTAAGAAGATGGGAGTCAGTTACTCGCCCCATGTTCTTTCGAAGCTCAGGCGCGCGATCGTTCACTCTCCATCTGGCCACTCGGTCGAAATCGGAAGAGGAAGGGTTGAGGCAGTGGTGATCAACCGCGCGGGTTTCGACAGGACTATCTCTGAGGATGCTGAGGCGGCAGGGGCCAGGCTGATCACCGGAGCGAGATGTGTCGGTCTGAAGATCGGAAAAACTGTGAGGGCAGAGTTTCGCGGAAAATGTTCCGGGAGTGTGGAGGCAGATCTCGTCCTCGGTGCAGATGGCGCGGCGTCCAGGGTGGCCAGGATGGCCGAAATCTCGAAAAAGAGGAGCTACATTCTCTGCGCCCAGACAGAGTTGAAGGGGCAATGTGAGGAAGATGCGGCCGAGATATTTCTCGGGAGAAAATATGCTCGCGGTTTCTTTGGATGGATGGTGAATGCGGGCGGACGTTGCAGGATAGGTACGGGGACTCTGGAGGGCAGTCCGCTGACGAGTCTTCAGAATCTTGTCAGAATGAACCCTGCACTTAGAGGAAGGGTGCGCGGTAAGATAGTGCCATGCGCAAGGCCGATTCCTAACTTTTTCATTCGCAAACCTTTTGGAAGGAAGGTGATGCTAGTGGGCGATGCGGCCGGTCAGGTAAAGCCTCTCACGGGAGGCGGTATATGGATGGGGTTGAGATGCGCCCACATTGCGGCGGGGGTTGCGGCAGAATACCTGAGAGATGGACGCACGGATCTTTCCGAGTATGGGAAAGCGGTCGATAAAATTTTTGGCCGAGAGATATATCTCGGTCAGATTGCCAGGCGAATCTTCAGGGGAATGTCAGATGATGATCTTGATAAGGCAGTCAGGTTGCTGGATGGAGGAATGAAGAAAATTGTGTGTGAAAATTTCGATTTTGACCATCACGGAAGGCTGATTTCGGCCCTGATGAAAAAAATTCCAGATGTTGTGGCTGAAGTTGGATTAAGAGGAGCTCTGATTGGAGCAAGCGCGTTCTTTAAAGGCAAATAAAAAAGGCGGGAACTTCGATCCCTTCCCTACTCGCCCGGCGAGCAGACGAATCTCGACCACCTCGCCCGCCCGCAGTTTTTTCAGGTCAGGATCTTTATCCCGCAGTCGATGTCTCCCTCCGTTCTTCCACGGAGGTTATCCGCGCTCTTCCCCGGTTTTTCGCCCGGGTTTTCACGCGGGTCCCCGTTGCCCGTAGGCTCCGGTTCGACCTCCTCTGCGGGCTTCCGTTCCCGCCGGTAATCCATTTGGTCAGGATCCTTATTTATAGATTTTTTAAAGGATTGAGATATCTCAAAAGTTGAGTTTCTCAGGGTCTGCGATATTGTTGGTCCCGGGTTTGTGATTTATTGGCACCGGTCTTTAGTTAATAATATAACAAAAGATTTATATACTCCTTTTGTTACTAATATAACAAGTGATTACCATGGCCAAGGTTCTGATAATATGGGATGTAAAGGCGAGGGGCACACCGGCAACGCTGTTCTACAGGGCACTCTGCGGCTATGATTACAAAACAAAGGGCGGAAGGAGACACTCGCCAGGAGTTCTTGATCAGCTTCCAGATGAGGTTTGGAATTTCATCAACAGGAGCACGCTCCTTATCGAGGAGGAATATGCGAGGATGGTTGAAAGGATATTTAGGGAATTTGAGGAGTACCTTAACTGGTTCAGGTTCAGGGTGGAGGAGGTGAAAGAGTGACTCAGAAGGGAAAAGAACTAAAGCTGGTTGTCGCGGAGAACAGGCATCAGACATACGTAAACAGAGGATTCGCGCTGATCGATGACTCTCTGATGAAACAGATCGGGATAAAGCAGGGAGATTACATTCAGATCACAGGGACAAAGACCACCGGTGCCATTGCAGTCAGGGGGATGCCCGAGGACAAAGGGCTGGACATAATAAGGATTGATGGTCTGATAAGGCACAATGCCGGTACCTCGATAGGCGAGAAGGTCGAAGTCAAGAGGGCAGATGTTAAAGAGGCAAAATCCATAACCATAGCTCCGACCGAGCAGGGCATTAGATTCGTGGCGCCGGGAGAGGTAATAAAGAGGAACCTTCTCGGAAGGCCGCTCACCAAGGGGGACCTGATAACCCCAACTCCTCCTGAGGAGCCGATGCAGATGTCTGGGGATTTCTTCGAGGAGATATTCGGCGGGATATTTGGTATGAGGGCGCTTCCCTTTGGGCTTGGAGAGATCAAGTTCGTGGTAACGGCAACGAGTCCTTCAGGGATAGTCCTAGTGACGGATATGACAGAGGTTCAGGTGATGCCCGAGGCCGTTGAGATAAAGGAGACAAAGGTCCCGGCTGTAACCTATGAAGACATCGGGGGTTTGAAAGATGAGCTGCAGCGGGTGCGGGAGATGATAGAGCTGCCTCTGAAGCATCCTGAGATATTCGACAGGCTCGGCATAGACCCTCCGAAGGGAGTTCTTCTTCATGGCCCGCCAGGCACCGGTAAAACTCTCATAGCGAAGGCGGTTGCGAATGAGTCGGGTGCAAACTTTTTCGCGATAAACGGCCCGGAGATAATGAGCAAATTCTACGGTGAGAGCGAGGCCCGGTTGAGGGAGATATTTGAACAGGCTGAGAAGAGCGCGCCGTCGATTCTATTCATAGACGAGATAGATGCGATTGCGCCCAAGCGTGAGGAGGTAACTGGGGAGGTGGAGCGCAGAGTGGTGGCAACCCTGAACACGCTTATGGATGGACTTAAGTCTCGTGGAAAGGTGATTGTCATAGGTGCCACCAACCGTCCGAACGCCCTTGACCCAGCCCTCCGCAGGCCCGGGCGCTTTGATCGCGAGATAGAGATAGGCGTGCCTGACCGGGACGGGAGAAAGGAGATCCTGCAAATACACACTAGGGGAATGCCGCTTTCCAAGGATGTCAATCTGGATCACTACGCCGATGTTACACACGGTTTTGTGGGCGCCGATCTAGAAGCTCTCTGCAAGGAGGCTGCCATGAGCGCGCTCAGACGTATACTTCCGGAGATAAATCTCGAGGAGAAGGTGATTCCGCCTGAGGTTCTGGAGAAGCTTCAGGTCACAAAGGATGACTTTGAAAACGCGCTGAAGATAGTTGAGCCATCGGCGATGCGCGAGGTGTTGGTTGAGGTTCCTAACGTTAAATGGGAGGATATAGGAGGGCTTGAAAAAGCAAAGCAGGAACTTAAGGAAGCGGTTGAGTGGCCACTGAAATACCCTGATTCATTCAGGAAAGTTGGAATAGAGCCACCGAGAGGAATACTGCTATACGGGCCTCCAGGAACCGGAAAGACCATGCTGGCCAAGGCTGTGGCGACCGAAAGCGAGGCTAACTTCATATCTATAAAGGGTCCCGAGCTTTTGTCGAAGTGGGTTGGGGAATCAGAGCGCGGAGTACGCGAGACGTTCCGAAAGGCGAAGATGGCTGCTCCTTGCATAATTTTCTTCGACGAGATAGATTCGCTCGTGCCGAGGCGCGGTTCAGGTTTCGGCGATTCTCACGTCACGGAGCGAGTGATAAGCCAGCTGCTTACGGAGATGGATGGACTGGAGAAGCTGGAGAACGTCGTGGTGATAGGTGCCACGAACAGACCTGACCTTGTTGATCCTGCCCTGCTGAGACCCGGAAGATTTGACAGGCTCGTTTATGTCGGGCCTCCGGATGAGAAGGCAAGGCTTGATATACTGAAGATACACACCAAGGGAATGCCACTCGCGAAGGATGTGGATCTGAAGCAGCTTGCAAAGGAAACGGAGGGATATTCCGGTTCAGATCTTGCCGCCCTCTGCAGAGAAGCCGCTATGCGCGTGCTGCGCAAGGATATAAAAGGAGGGGAAATCAAAATGGCCAACTTCAGGGAGGCAATGGGAGAGATTCGTCCGTCACTGACGCAGGACTTAGTTAAGGTCTATGAGACTTTCGCAGAGAGGAAGGAAAAACAGGTTCTAAAAAATTCTACCAGCATGCACTACTAAAGTTTTTAAAGTAGGAATAACAACGTAAGGCGGGGAATAACTTGACACAGCTGCTCGCCGGAAGGTTAAGGTCTTTGATTGTTATATCTGACAGAGGACTTCAGCTTGGCAGGTTGAACGACATACTTTTCGAGGAGGAAAGTGGAAAGATACTGTTTCTCCTGGTGAGGCCGCTGACTAAGGAAACCCTGAAGGGTGTGCCGCAGGATAACTCCGGCAACGCGATGATACCGTTCAGCGCAGTGATGTCGATACGCGACTTTATAGTCGTTAACGAGCGTGTTCTCGCCATACAGCAGCTAAAGGGCAGGCAGCAAGAGGTCCCCTCCGATCTTGGAATCCCCGGCTTCGAGCCGAAGACCGGCGAGAGCGGAGTTCCGGGTCCCGGAACTCAGTAGTTTACCAGCCGTAAAAGAGCCTGCTCCCCAGTTCCTCCGGAAGGCCGGCTTTCATTATTTTTTTAGCCGTTGTTTTGAAATCGTATTCCACCCTTCTATGCTCGACTTCGACGTTTTTTCCGAGCTTGATTATCGCGTAGCTTGCCCTCGGGTCTCTGTCCCTCGGCTGCCCCACGCCTCCCGGGTTGACTACCAGCTTTCCCAGTATCATCCTTTTCATGGGAACATGCGTGTGTCCGACGATTACGATGTCGGATGCAGCGTCCTCCGTCGCATTCGCGAGTTCATCGTTTGAGATGTCAGGGAACAAGTACTCATTGAGGGGGTCTCTCGGACTTCCGTGGATCATCAGGATTTTCCACTTATCCAGCTTGAGCTCGATCTCCAGCGGCAAAGATGACAGGAAGTCCGCGGATTCTGTGGTGAGATGTCCGTGTGTCCACTCTATAGCCCGACCTGCGAGAGAGTTAAATCCGATCGAATTGTTAGTCAGAGAGGCATAATCGTGGTTCCCCATGACGGCCCTGATTTTTTTGGACCTCACCAGCTTCACGATCTCGTTCGGGTTTGCGGCATAACCGACCAGGTCTCCGGCGCACAAGACCATGTCGACTTTGGGCATATCCTTAAGAACAGCCACGAAGGCCTCGAGGTTTGAGTGGATGTCGGAGATGACGGCTATCCTTACCATCTGCCCCCTCTGATGAATTCAAGCTTTCGGCGATAAAAGTAGTTACCTGTTCATCCTCAGAATCATCCGCGCGGCCTCAACCATTCCGCTGCCGTTCGCTCCCCTAGTTACGTGAGTGGTCACGCGCTTTACTTCATCAGGCGAGTTGGACACAGCGAAGCTTACACCCGCAGCTTCAAGCATCTCGACGTCGTTCGGTCCATCCCCAATTGCAGCAATTTCTTCGAGAGGAATCCCGGTTATCTCTGACACCTTCCTGAGCGCGTTCCCCTTGTTAACTGATGGGCTCCTCAGGTGGATTGCAAAGCCAGAGTCAATGACCGCGAGTCTGAATCCTTTTTCTTCAAGTATCTTCCTTATCCTGTTTATGTCCAAGTTCCGGTTTACGGTGGCGCCGGTGACCCTGAAGCGGGAGTTTCTGGTCTCCCTAACACCCGGCAGTTCTTTCATGAGCATCGAAAGCGCGCGGTCCACATCCATCCTGTCCCCGAGCACGTATTCAATTCCGTTCTCCTGGTCGTACACAACTCCCCCGTCCTCCGCTATTATCGGTCCCGATGTTCCTATCATTGTAGATGCGGCCTCGGAGAACTGCAGGATGTTCCCGGTGGATATTACAACTCTTATCCCGTTTTCCTCAAGCAATCTGATGGCCTCCACGGCAGTTAGGTTGATCCTTCTGTCCGCGTAAGTTATGGTGCCATCTATGTCGACGGCGACGATCCTTATCATGCGGATTCCTCAGTCCTTGATCCCCTGCTCGGTGATGCTGAAAAGGGCCTCCCTCTCCGGGAGATTCGGGCTGTCGAATATCCTGGCGATCCTCTTCGGCGGTTTTGATTTTCTCAGGTACACCCTAGTGGTCGCGGAGTGCGCCACTATGTGCCCCCCTATCGGCTTTGTCGGATCTCCGAAGAAAACGTCCGGCCTGGCCTGAACCTGGTTCGTCACAACAACTGCGAGGTCGTGTATGTCCGCTATCCTGTGGAGGCTCATCAGGTGCCGGTTCAGCTTTTGCTGTCTGTCCGCAAGCGTGCCCCTCCCCGTGAACTCGGCCCTGAAGTGCGCGGTGAGGGAGTCCACCACTATCAGCTTTATGTTTTCCCTTTCGACCATCTCCTCGCATTTGTCGGTTATCAGGAGCTGCTGGTCGGTATTGTAAGACCTTATGTAATAAATGTTCCTCAGCGTCTCTGATGGGTCCAGTCCCGCTCCTATCGCCATGTCCCTTATGCGCTGCGGCCTGAATGTGTTCTCTGTGTCTATGTAGATCGCCCTCGCCGCCAGTCCCTTCTGTTCCGGGGGAAGCTGAACGTTCACGCAGAGCTGGTGGGCAAGCTGTGTCTTTCCCGAACCGAACTCGCCAAAGAATTCTGTGATTGCTTGGGTTTCGACTCCTCCGCCGAGAAGGTCATCAAGCTGCTGGCTTCCCGTGGTGATCAACCCTATCTTTTCCCTTTTCTCCAGAACCTTGTCCGCGGTTGTGAAGAGTCCGATCTCCGCGAGTTCCCTCGCCGCAGATATTATCTTCTTCGCTGTTGATTCCCCGATTTCAGCGGCCTCGTGGAGTTCCGACACCGTGGCAACCGCAATTGACTCTATGGTCTTGTATCCGGCCTCCATGAGTTTCTGTGCTATTGCCTCCCCGACCCCAGGAAGCGATTCTATCGTGCGTTTCTGTGTTTCGCCCAAATGATGCCTCCGTTATATTTTTTTCGCCTCCGCTTTTAACTCTTCGATAAGCATCCTGGTTTCATCAACGGGAACCGCTTCTCTGACCTCGTAGGCCCTCAGTTCCGGCTGGTTTGTGAACCTGTCTTGCCTGACAACTCCGGTCACCACCAGCTCTCTGCTGATCAGATTCAGCCCACCGTAGAACTCCTCGGTGGATTGTGCGGAGTGATACATCCTGTATATCTCCCCGGAGCTCTTTTTCAGGAAATCCTCCACGATCTTTCCGAACATGACGACCCTCAGGGTTTCAGTTCCGTCGTCGAGAAGCAGACTCAGCACCGGTCTGTGCTCGGGCGTCACGACCTTTCCGCATTCTCTGCATGTGACCTCTCTCTCTTCGACCCCGAGGCTTCTTCCGCAGCTGGGGCAGACCTCAAAAAATGGACGACGGTTGAAAACCTGAACCACGGTGCCGCGTATCTGTACTCTTGCCCCCTCACCGCCGATTTCAGCGATAGGGGTGCGCTTTGCCCTTTCCCTCATGCCCCTGATGACCTCGACCCGAGGAATCCCTGCATCGTCTTCGACTCTTTCGATTCTACCGGTTTCCTCGAGGTGGACTTCGACAGGCTCAAAAAGTCCCGGCGCGGTGTAGCAGTCAATAAGCCTCACAATATCTCCCACCCTGAGTCCCGATCCCTCTTCAGCCTTCCGGTGCCAGAGCGATACCCGTACTGCTCCGCTCTGGTCGCCGATTATCATGCTCATTACTTTCCCGGACCTTCCGCTGGAATCTGTGAAATCCCTTGGAGCAGAGATTTCTATTATTCTCCCCACGATCTTCAGAGCCTCCATATTCGGCTCGAGTTCAGAGATATTTACCTGGCTCTGTGCGGGTGTTTTTATATCCACTCCTGACGGGTTTATCTCGATAGTCGTGAGCGGACCGACGTGAAGTTCGGGAAAACCCCATAATCCTGACCTGGAAGATGCATTTTTCAGCAGGAGGACATCCCCCACGTTTATTCTTTCTGCGGTTTCCGTGGTCCTGCCCCAGAAGGAGACCCTTATAGTTCCGGTCTCGTCACCTATCACAACGCTTGCGACCTTTCCGGTCGATCCATCGCTTCTCCTGAAATCTCGAGTCGGAAGCTTCCTCCTGACAGCCCCCATGACATCAACGCTCGGCATGTTCGGCTCCACCTCCCTGATCTTGGCGGGTTTTGTAGGCAGCTCCGGAATAGCTGGGGCATCCGAAGGATTCTGAAATATGCGCCCCCTTGAGTCGAGTCCGAGCTCAGGTCTACCTCCGGGTCCTTCCTTCACGTAGGCGTTCTCTATCCTCACCACGTCCCCCCGTTTCAGCCTGCGGGAGATATCTGAGAGTTCCCCCCAGAGCGAGACCCGTATCTGACCCGTTCCGTCGGTAATAAAGATGCTTGATACCTTTCCCGTACTGCCGTCTGAACGCTCGAATACCTTTGGCTCGCTTATGCCTGTAATTCTTCCGATTACATCCACCTCGGCCATCATCGGGTCTACTTCAGATATCCTGGTCGGACCTTCCGGTAGCGCCGGTATATCTCTGCATCTCGGGTCGTCTGGGTTGAGCTCCAGCGTACCTCTTGAGCCCAGACTGATCTCTGGTTTTCTGTCAAGACCCTCTCTGACGTATCCGTTGGTTACCTTCAATATGTCTCCCTTTTTGATGTCCTGAAGAACCGATGTCTTCTCACCCCATAGCGTGAGCCTGGCCTGTCCCGTTCCGTCGTAGAGTATGATGCTTCCGACACTGCTGGTGGTCCCGTCGCTTCTTCTGAACTCCTTGACCTCCTGGACTCTCTGAACCCTGGCGATAACCTCAACCCGTGACATGCCTGGAACGAGGTCCTGCAGCCTCAGGGATCTGGTCTCCGGCTCCGGGCGCTCGAAAACGATGCCGAGTTCGCGTGCCACAATGTTTGCCGCACCTTCAGGAGTTACAAACCAGTCCAGCTCCCTCTGCTTTTCGTTGACCCTCCTCAGGACCTCCTCCCGGTTAAGTCCGGTGTCCCTGACTATGCGCTCAATCATCTGATCAAAACTGTGTTCCAATTCCAGTCCCGAAACAACTGTTTTTTTATCCCTTTAACTTTTACCGAATCCTGGGAGATCAGAAAACGATGTACTTCATAATGTCTCTGAGGTCCTTGCTGTTAACGATGACGTTGGCGACCTCTCTGACAATCGGCTGACCGTTGAACGCTATTCTGGTGCCGGCATACCTGAACAGCTTCATATCGTTGGCCCCGTCAACTACCGCCACCACGTTTTCCTTCTTGGCACCGAGACTGACCAGCAGCTCCTCGATTCCTTCAACCCTGTCGCTCTTCACCTTCAGCGGGGCGATGTCGTGCAGTGCACCGTCGTTGAATATCAGCTCGTTTGAGAACAAGTAGTCTATGCCCAGCTCTCTTTTGACCCTCTCGGAGAATATGGTGAAACCTCCGGTCACCGCGATAATCACGTATCCTTTTTTCTTCAGTTCAGAGCATACCTCCTTCGCGCCTTTCATGTACGGCATCGAATCAGCCACCTTCTTGGCCTCATCCTCGCTCACTCCCTTGAGCAGCTCGATTCTTTCCTTCAGTCCGTCCTCCCACTTTATCTCTCCTCGCAGCCCCCTGAGCGTGATATGGTGTACCTCTTTCCCCTTTCCGAACCTTTCTGCCAGCTTGGGCAGAAACTCACCGTCCAGCAGCACGCTTTCTATGTCGAATATTGCTATCTTGTTCAATTTCTGACCTCTTTTTACAGAAAAGCTGGACGTTTTTAAATTTAGCGGTCTCCGGTTTCCATTTTCTTCACAAGCTCGAGCGCTCTGTCGTAGCTGACCCTGCCCTCCGCTATCATCATGCTTGCGATTTTATCGATCGCCTGCCCCTTTGCCCCTGCAGTCGCTGCGATGTTTCTTGCATGGAGCTTCAGATGTCCCCTCTGTATCCCTTCGGTGGCAAGCGCCCTCATTGCCGCGAGGTTCTGGGCAAGCCCGAGGGCCGCCATGACCTCCCCAAGCTCCCTCGCGGATTTGACCCCGAGTATTTTTTTACACACCTTGGCAACCGGGTGGGCCGCCGTTGCACCGCCTATCACTCCGACCGCCACCGGCAGCTCTATTTTCCCAACGAGATCTCCGTCATCGTTTACTTCCCATGTCGTGAGAGGCCTGTATCTCCCGCTCATTGCGGCATAAGCATGAGCGCCCGCCTCGATTGCCCTGGTGTCGTTCCCTGTGGCGAGGGCAAGCGCGGTAATGCCGTTCATGATTCCCTTGTTGTGGGTGGCGCACCTGTACTGATCCGCAAGGGCAAACGCGTAGGCCTGCATTATCCCCTCCACAACATCGCTTCCGCCGAGCGCGTCCTTTGAGAATACTGCCCTAGCCCTCGCGAGTCTCCTCGTGGCGAGGTTCGACACTATTCTGAGAAAGACCCTTCCTCCGGTGATTTCCTCCACGAGAGGTGCCACCGCCTCGCACATGGTGTTCACCACGTTTGCGCCCATAGCATCCCTCACGTCAACGAGCAGGTGCATGATGACCATTCTGCCGCGTATCGTGTCAACTGCCCTTGCCTCAATATCGACGGCTCCTCCTCCGAGATTTACGAGAAACGGGTCCTTCTCGTTCGCCCGGGCGATTATCCTCTTTTTCTCGCTGGTCAATTTTCGCACCGCTTCATCAGCATCCGCCACATCAACTACCTGCACCTGGCCTATCATCACCGGATCCGTGCTCTCTGCTGTGAAACCTCCCTTCACCCTTGCCATCTTGGCCGCGTTTGATGCGGCGGCCACAACCGAGGGCTCCTCGGTAACCATGGGGATAAGATAATCTCTACCGTTGATCAGAAAATTCGTTGCAATGCCAATTGGGAGTTCTGTGGTCCCTATGACGTTCTCGATCATGCGGTTGGCGTGTTCTATATCCAGCGCTCCAGTTTTCTTAAGGAGCGCCTTTTCATCCTCGGTCAGCCCGACCAGCTCCGCAACCTTCTCCAGCCTTTCCTCCGGAGTCAGCCTGTAGAATCCGGATATGTCTGATCTTGCCGGCAAGTCAACCGTATAACTTAACCCGGTTTTTAATAAATAGTGCACCGCAAAAAAATTAAAAAGCTGGAGATGAAATCTAAACGGAGCCACATGGCGAAGTGTAAGAAAAAGAAGAGCCGTTAGGTTGGAATGCGCTTTACGAGCATTCTGAAGCGCTCATCGTCGATGTTCCAGTCCTTCAGATAGCCTTCTCCCTTTACCTGATCTTGGTGCGCTATTTTCAGTCCCCTTGCTCTGACCTCTCTGGAGATGTACTGCTGCTGCATGGCAAGGAGGTTCATTGACTCCCGCTCGCTTACTCCGACCTCAACATCCACCTTCTCCTCCATCCCTAGACCCATCTCCTTTCTCATCATTTGAAGTCGCCTCACCACCTCACGCGCCAGGCATTCAGATCTCAGCTCTGGAGTTATCACCGTGTCCACCGCGATCCTGCCCGATGGGGTTTCAGCCGTGAGGGACTCCTGCGGTGGCTTGAATTCCTCTCCTGGATTTACGATGATAACCTCCTTTGCGTTGATCTGGGACCCTGCGATGCTTACGAGGGACTTTATTCTCTGCGCCGAGCCTTCATCGGAGGGCTGGATCATCACCATCCTGACAGGCCAGCGCAGCTTGAGGCCGGCCCTCTGCCTGATGGATGCGGCGGCTTCAACGAATGCCTTGATGTGCTCCATTCCAATCTCCAGATTTTCATCGATGAGTTCCCGGTCCGGCGCCGGCCAGGGAAGCATGTGCACGCTTTCCGGAGATCCGGGACAGGACGCCTTTACCAGGTCCCTGTACATCACCTCTGAAAGGTGCGGCATGAATGGTGCCAGCAGCCTGATCAGGACATGCATGGCCTGATAGAGCGTTACGTACGCAGCAATCTTTTTCGGGTCATCTCTCTCTATCCATACCCTTTCTCTGACCAGCTTCACGTACCATCGGCTCATGTCATCCAGAATGAACTTAGACAGCGCTCTCGTCGCTCGGTGCAGGTCATATCGCTCCATGCTTTCCGTGATCTCGCTGATCAGGCTGTTTATCCTGGATAACATCCACATGTCCTCAGCGCGCATGTTTCTGCGGACCGCATCCATGTTCACCAGTGACGGATCGAATTCATCCAGCGACATGTAGGTTGTCGCGAATACGTGCACGTTCCATAGCACATTCATCATTCTCCTGACGTTCTCCAGCTCTCTCAGGTTGAACTTTAGATCCTCCCAGGGCGGGTTTGTGGAGAGCATGTAAAACCTGAGAACATCCGCGCCGTGCTTTTTTGCCACTTCCAGAGGATCGATCACGTTACCGAGGGATTTTGACATCTTTCTGCCACGCTCGTCCAGGACGAACCCATGCATCAGCGCTTTTCTGTATGGCACGTCGTCAAATGCGACAACCGAGAGAACCTGCTGGCTGTAGAACCACTTTGTGACCTGGTCCTCGCCCTCCGTTATAAAGTCGGCTGGCCAGAGCTCTTTGAAAAGTGTCTGGTTATTGGGATATCCGAGGCTGCCCCATGACGCCACGCCGGAGTCGAACCAGACATCGAGGACGTCCGGAACTCTTGTGCACCTCCCACCGCAGGACGGACACCTCAGCACAATTCTGTCAACATGCGGCCGGTGAAGATCAATGTCTCCTATCGGCTCAGCGGCAAGCTCTCTCAGTTCCGACGTTCCCCCCACTACGATCGTTTTCCCGCAGCCATCGCACTTCCACACCGGAATTGGTATGCCCCAGTATCTCTGTCTCGATATGCACCAGTCGCCGACCGATTCGACGCCGTTCACGTACCTCGTCGCCACCCAGTCTGGATACCACCGCACGGGTGAGTTTCTCTCCAGTATGCGGGACTTTATATCTCTGACTCTGAGGAACCATTGCTCGGTGGCGCGGAATATCAGAGGGGTCCCGCACCTCCAGCAGTGTGGATAGGAGTGGAGAACCTTTCCGGACTTCATCAGCACTCCCTTTTTCCTCAGATCCTCCATGATGATCGGGTCCGCCTTTTTCACGAAAATTCCGGAGTATTTCCCGGCATCATGTGTGAAGGCGCCGTCCGGTCCCACTGGACTGAATACCGGCAGGTTGTATCTCTTGCCGATCTCAAAGTCCTCTTCTCCATGACCGGGTGCGGTGTGAACGCATCCTGTTCCCTCCTCGAGCGTGACGTGCTCTCCGCATATTATCCTGTGACTGGAAGTGTACTCCTTCTGTGCGGGAACCTCGTCGAGTAGCGGGTGCTCGTAAGCGATCCCTTCTAGATCTTTCCCGCGCATCATCTCCTTCGTCTGCCACTCTCCTATTCCAAGTTCGTTCATAACTCTCCCGGAAAGCGCCTCTGCCATTATGTAGGTGGCACCTCCCGCCTCGACCTTCACGTAGTTGTACTCCGGGTGAACGCATACGGAGATGTTAGCCGGGATAGTCCATGGCGTTGTGGTCCAGATCAGAATGTACTCGTTTTCACTGCCCCTGATCCTGAAGCGAGCGTACAGCGACGGATCGGTAACATCGCTGTACTCCCCACGCACCTCGTGTTCCGCGAGGGCCGTTTCGCATCTCGGGCACCAGTGTATCACCCTCAGGGACCTCTCGAGAAGTCCTCTTTCATGCGCCTTTTTCAGAGTCCACCAGGCCGCCTCCATGTAGTCGTTCTTGAACGTGATATAGGGGTCTTCCCAGTCCATCCAGACGCCGAGTTCCCTGAACTGCTGTGTCATCAGCGCAACGTGCTCCATTGCCCATCCCTTGCACTCTCTTATGAAATTCTCGACCCCGACCCTCAGCTCGATGTCCTTTTTTGTCTTTATCCCAAGTCTTTCCTCCACCTTGACCTCTATCGGGAGACCGTGGCAGTCCCAGCCAGGCTGCCTTCTCACGTTGAATCCGTTCATCGTCATGTACCTGATGATGGCGTCCTTGATTATCTTGTTCCATGCCGTGCCCAGGTGTATCGACCCGCTTGCGTAGGGCGGCCCGTCTAAGAAGTACCATGGCTTTTTCCCCGCGCGGAGCCCCTTCACCTTTTCGTATATGCCGGCGTCTTCCCACCATCGCTTTGTTTCCGCCTCTGATTTTACCGCGTCGTACGACTTTGCCGCAGGTTGTATCATGCAGTCCCCAACCTACATCTTTTTTTCAAATAAAAACCATCTCTGGTCAAAGTTTTTATCATAGTAAATATAATCTCTTTTTGCGTTCTGGTGATTCGAGTGTTTGGCTGGGCCGAATACAGACCTAAGGAGGAGGGGCTGGCGACGGTTTTGAGCGGGCTTGAGGCGGAGATAATGAAGATCATGTGGAGGGAGAAGAGGGCGACTGCTAGGACGGTCTACAGCCTTCTGAACAGCAGGCACAGCGTCTGCAGATCGAAGGTTAACTCGACAATGAACGCCCTCTGCAGGAAAGGGCTGCTTTCCTCAACAATAAGCAAGGGAAAGGGTGGACTCAGATACATATACAGGGTCAAAGTTTCCAGAAAGAGATTCGAACGCGAGGTCGTACAAACGGTGGTTTGCAGCCTCCTTAAATCGTTCAGGGATTCAAAACGTCTTGTCGATGAGATATTGAAGTCGTCTGAATGTGAAAGTAAAAATGGTTGAGGAGGAACTATTCTCATCTGAATGACGGAGGTCAGAAAGTGGAAGAGTCTGTGGAGATATGGATTGAGAAATACAGGCCAAAAAAACTCGATGAGATTGTGGGACAGCAGGAGGTCGTGAAGAGGCTTCAGGGATTTGTTGATAAAAGATCACTGCCGCATCTTCTGTTTGCAGGCCCGGCTGGAACGGGGAAGACCACAGCCGCGCTCTGCATTGCGCGGGAGCTATTCGGGGATGGGTGGAGGCAGAACCTGCTCGAGTTAAATGCGTCTGATGAGCGGGGGATAGACACGATAAGGACGAAGGTGAAGGACTACGCGAGGACGCGGCCTATCGGTGACGTTCCGTACAAGCTGATCCTCCTCGATGAAAGCGACGCGTTAACCGCCGATGCCCAGCATGCGTTGCGCAGGACCATGGAGATGTTTTCCCGGAGCACCAGGTTCATACTGGACTGTAATTTCAGCAGCCGCATCATAGAACCGATACAGTCCCGCTGCGCCGTTTTCAGGTTCAGGCGCCTGACGGAGAACGATGTCGAAAAGATGGTTAAGCGGATAGAGAAGGCTGAAAAGCTGATGGTTTCCCCCGAGGCGATAAAGGCGATATTTTACGTGAGCGAGGGAGACATGCGAAAGGCGATAAACGTTCTGCAGGCCGCCGCTGCGCTTGGCAAGAGGGTATCTGAAAAGGTGATATATGAGGTAAGTGCCGCGGTCAGACCTGAGGATGTGAGGGACATGCTGGAGCTTGCGCTTTCCGGGAAGTTCATTGAGGCCAGGGAAAAGCTGCATTCCCTGCTCATAGACAGGGGACTGTCCGGGGAGGACGTTCTCGAACAGGTTCACAGGGAGATATTCAATCTTAAGGTGTCGGACCAGATGAAGGTGGAGCTCGTTGACAGGGTTGGCGAGTTCTCATTCAGGATCACTCAGGGCGCGAACGAACGCCTGCAACTGGAGGCGATGCTTGCGCATTTTTCGCTGCTTGGCGGAAGACAGTAGTGCGAGTCGAGAAACCTGAATTTTCACGGAGCGCTTTTGTCCTCATTTTCTTGATTCTCACGTTGGCTTTTTCTCGTGTTCCACCCTTCCTTCGTCTCGCAGCTGAGATTCAGGCACATTTTGTAGGGTCTTCTTCCAGGTCTTATAACTTGGATAACCGGAGCCCCGCACTTCCCGCACGTCTTGTTCAGGGCCGCAATGGTGCCGACCTGCGGAAGCGGAAACGTCTGATCGCACTTTGGATAGTTCGAACATCCGGCGAATCGCTTCCGGCTGGTTCTGGAAACGACAACCCTGAGCTCACCGCCGCACTTCTGGCATTTTCCAAGAACCCTCTGCCTGATGCGCGTCCGCCTGTATGCCTCTGCCAGTTCTCTTCCGACGCTTATCTGGTTCTCCCTGAACTTTGAAAGGATCCTGTCTAGTTCAGCACGTGCCCTGGCTATCACCTCGTCCCTGGTCTTCTTGCCCTCCTGTATTGCATCCATCTCGCGCTCAAACTCTGCGGTTAGCTCCTCGCTTGCTATCTCCGGGCAGTATTTGAGAATGGCCTCCACCACAGCCAGACCCAGATCCGTGACGGTTATCTGTGATCCTTGAATGTAGTCCCTCTCGTAAAGATGCTGAACAATTGCAGCCCTCGTGCTCTTGGTTCCGATACCGATTTCCTCCATCTTCTTAACGATGGATGCAGGGTTATACCGCGGCGGAGGTTGCGTTTCCTTCTCTTCGAGAACGATGTCCTTCACCGCCAGCGTGTCGCCCTCTTTCATATTGGGAAGAACCATCTCCTCGGAGGCCCCGTACTGGCCATAGTACTCCAGCCAACCCTCCCGAATTACCCTGCGGCCGTGAATCAGGAATGGCTCACCTCCGACATTCAGTTCCACCTTCATTCCTTCGAGGATGGCGGGCTCACCGAAAACCGACAGGAAGCGCCTGGCTATCAGGTCATAGAGCCTGCGGTGCTGGCCGGATATTCCTCCGGGGTTTTCTCCGGTTGGGTGTATAGACGGGTGTGCCGGATCGCTTTTCTTCCCCTCGTTCGGAATGAGCTTTGGCATCGCGAGGAGGCCATGTGCGAGTTTTTTGTAGTCCTCGATCTCTCCGAGTTTTTTCACTATCTTCTCGTATCCTATTGTGACCGGCAGCTTCTGGCTCGAAGTCCTGGGGTAAGAGATAAGTCCGGCAAGGTATAGGTCCTGGGCCAGCTGTTGCGTCCTCATGGGTGTGTACCCGAAGCATCTGTAAGCTTCAGCCTGGAGCGTCCCGAGGTCGAACGGTACGGGAGGAAGACGCCTGTACTGCCTGAGATGAACAGATGATACCTTTGCCGGTTTCCCTTTGCAGACCTCGAGCACCCTCTGAGCCTGCCCCCTGTCAAAGAATCTGGGTGTGGCGTGGGCGGCGGAGATCTCCTCGCCAGAGACGTCAAGCAGAAGCGTGATCGTCCAGTAGGGTTCCGGCCTGAAAGCGCTTATCTCCTTTTCTCGGTCCGCCAGTATCTTCAGGGTGGGAGTCTGGACCCTTCCGGCTGAGAGCTTGGCGAAACGCTGTTCTGCAGCCTTCACCGCAGAACTGAGCGCCAGCGAGGTGTTTATTCCCCAGTACCAGTCCATCACGTGTCTGGCGATCCCGGCATCTATCTGCTCGAAATCCAGCCGTGGCATCGGGTTCTCGTATGAGCACCGGAGTTCCTCCGCGGTCAGAGTTGAGAATTTCATGCGCTTTGCGCGTTTAACGGCATCTTCACCGCAGAGATACTTCAGAATCATGAAGGCTATAACCGATCCCTCGATGTCGAAATCGCAGGCCGAAATGTAATCCGTTGCATTCGCCGCCAACTCTCTTATCGCTTCAACGAAAACCCTTATTCGGGATGCCCTTCTGTCGGCTTCATAAACCGGCACCCAGTCCACATCATAAATCGGATAGTTGCGCATTGGCTTGGTGTTCTTGAGGGTGAAGAGGTGTCCGAGCGCGGGCACCACCACACACTGATTTTCATCAATGCTGAATTCATAGTATGGCACGCCTTTCAATTTTTTCTCTACGGATTTTCCCCCAGAGATCGCCGAGGCGATCTTCGCGGCGGCCATGGGTTTTTCACATATTATCAGAGTTTTCATGGTCTTCAGTTTTATTTTCAAAGAGCAAATAGATATTGGTGTCGGCTCTCATGGTCTTTCTACTGGGCAGCTTCGGTCCATCAGTCGCAGCAAATAGTCTTTTACCGATTTACTCCAGATGTTATAATGCAATGATGGGATAAAGGCCGCAGGAATCGAGAGCTGGCGTGATCAGTGATCGTCGGTGCATCACTGCGGCGACACCTGAGCGCACCCGCCGAGAACCACGCCAAATTGGGTCCTTCGGGGAGTTATTGGCGGGATCGTCTATCGATGACCCTGAAGACAACCCTGGCGTGTAACAGGCGGGCCGGGCCCCCGGGAAAAACCCTGCCATCGAGGGTTAGCGGGCGGAGTGCGTCGGAACGACAGTCCGTGAGGCTCGCTGTTAGTTGTGCCAGGGACATCGGGGGCCCGTTTAATATTGAATGCCCCTTGTGGTCTGGATCTTCTTCGGATGCTTGATGTCCACAACCTCGTTCACGAATTCAGCCCTTTCAATCAGCTCCTTGGGGGCGTATCTGCCGGTGAGAAATACGTCCGTTCCCTCAGGTAGCCGGTCCAAAAACTCTATAACTTCTTTCACGTCGATGAGTTTGCAGTGCACCGCCAGGTTTATTTCGTCCAGGATGAGAAGATGCGGTTTTTTCTCCTCCACGATTTTTTTTGCGAACTCGAGCCCTTTTCTCACAAGCTTTTTGTCTCTCTCATCCAGGTTTTTGAGGCCGACCCACCCCCTCCTTCCGAACTGATATATCTCGTAATACGGTTTGAGCCTGTCCCTGATTTTGTATTCTCCGACGTTTTTCCACCACTTCATGAACTGTATCACGACAACCTTCCGACGATGTCCGACGGATCTCAGTGCGGCGCCGAGAGCGTTTGTGGTCTTTCCACCTCCGGTTCCGGTGTAGAGATACACTGCCATCCCATCACCCGCTTGTGGGACACACTCCGGCCATGCACCCGCCCGCGTATTCAGGGTCGGCTGACGAGTATCCTGATTTTTTCTCGAGCCCCCCGATGTAAAGAACCTGCTCCGTCCTGCTTCCGTATCTGTACACGGTTATCCCTTTGCACCTGAGTTTCCACGCCATCATGTACACCTTTTTCACGTCTTCTGGTGTCGCGCTGGGGGGCAGGTTTATCGTCTTCGAAACGGCGTTATCTGCGTATTTCTGGAAAGCCGCCTGCATCCTGACGTGCCATTCCGGGGCCATGTCCAGAGCAGTTACAAAAATCCTCCTGATGTCCCTCGGTATCTCTCTGATCTTCTGAACCGAACCGCTTCTCGCTATCTTTTCAAGCAGCCTTCCGCTGTATATCCCTCTCTCCTTGGCGATCTTTTCGAACATGGGATTTATCTCGAAAAGCCTGCTGCCCTCCAGCACCTTCCTCATGAAACTTACTGCGAAAAGCGGCTCTATCCCGGAAGAGCACCCGGCTATTATTGAGATGCTCCCTGTTGGGGCAATGCTGGTCACGGTCGCGTTTCTCATTGCATCGTGTGATTCCCGCCAGACGCTTTTCTCAAAGTTTGGAAATGAACCGCGTTTTCTTCCCAGCTCCGCGGATTTTTCGCGCGCTTTTTGTGATATGAACTTCATTACCTTCTCCGCGAGACGCACGGCTTTATCGGAGTCGTATGGAATCTCGAGCCTTATCAGAAGATCGGCCCACCCCATCACGCCCAAGCCTATCTTCCTGTTATCCTTGGTCATGCGCTCTATTTCGGGCAGCGGATATCTGTTGGCATCTATAACGTTGTCCAAGAAATGCACTCCGATTTTTACCGTGCGCTCTATTTTTTCCCAGTCAATCCCGTTTTTTCCGTCTTTAACCTTCACCATTTTTGATAGATTAATGCTTCCAAGGTTGCATGATTCATTGGGAAGAAGGTTTACCTCTCCACATGGATTTGTTGCCTCTATCCTCCCTATCGATGGTGTGGGATTCCGCCTGTTAATCTCGTCTATAAATAGCACTCCAGGATCCCCGCAGCTCCAGGCGCTCTTCACCATCAGCTCCCATATGTCCCTGGCCCTGATTTTTTTGACGTATTTTCCGGTTCTCGGGTTGATGAGCGAATATTCTCCGTCATTTTCGACGGCTTTCATAAAATCGTCCGTCACGGCCACGGACAGGTTAAAGTTCTTCAGGTAGTTTTCCCTGAGCTTTGCCGTTATGAACTCTTCGATGTCGGGATGGTCAACCCGGAGGATGCCCATCATTGCACCCCTCCTCTTCCCGCCGGCCTTGATCGTCTCCGTGACGGTGTCGAACACCCTCATGAATGAAACGGGCCCCGAGGCGACTCCTTTTGTGGACCTTACTAGGTCTCCCTTCGGCCTGATTTTAGAAAAGTCGAACCCGACACCGCCACCGCTCTTTTCTATTATGGCGGCGTTCTTCACCGCAGTGAATATGCTTTCGAGTGAGTCCTCGATCGGGAGCACGAAGCACGCGCTCAGCTGTCCCAGGGGAGCTCCGGCATTGAAAAGCGTCGGAGAGTTAGGCAGGAATTCCAGTCTGCTCAGCGCTCCGTAGAATTCCCCGTAGCTTTTCTTCCAGTCCTCACCGTAGAGGGAATCAACCTTTGCAATGGTTTCGGCAACCCGGTGGAACATCTGGGAAGGGGTCTCGATTATTTCTCCGTCCTCGTTTCTCAGCAGATATCTGTTTCTCAGCACCTCGAGGGCATTTACCGTCAGCTTCGGTTCCCTGTCGATCCCGAGCTTCTCCCTGAGGGCCCTTATCTCCTCCTTTTTCTTCCTGTACGCGAGGTACTCGGCGGCGACCTTCCCGTATCCGTTTTTTTTCAGCGCCTCGATTACCGCGTCCTGCGCGTCCTCGACCGAAGGTATCTTTCCGGCGGATTTTTTCTCAAGAATCCGCACGGCCTCATCAGAAAGCCTCCTAGCGATGCGTCCGTTCTTTTCGGCAACGGCCAGCATCGCCCTGTGTATCGCGTCTGTTATCCTGCTCTGGTCGAACTTTACGTTCCTGCCGTCGCGCTTTTTTATCATGCGTATGGGCAAGCCCACGCACCACTATAAGTCGGTTTCATGTGGTTTAATCCTTCTTTTTCGGATTCAGGCGCTGAGAGGTCACCCAGGATTTTCTGGCAAATGGCGGAAGCTCTCCGTGCTCCTCCACCCATCTGCTGATGAATGAGATGGTTCTGGGATCTGAGGGATATCCGGACCCGAAGTCCCCATATTTCTCGCGAAGCTCCGATATTCTCGCGTCACGCCTGACCTTGGCCACTATCGAAGCCGCGCCGACAGCGGTGTACTTCCTGTCTGCGGCGTTCTCCACCACCAGCTCCGTTCCGCTTTTCATGTTCTTTCTAATCCTTCGCTCGAAAGTTGATGGATCCGGATCGGCGGCGTCAACGTATGCGATGTCGGGTCTCAGCGCGTCTATTATGCCTGCGAACTTCATCGCCTCCAGCTCGTTCAGGTTCACGTTTTCTTCCATTCTTAGTCTGTCTATCTCCTGAGGCTGTATCTCCACGATTTCAATCCTTCTTGCGATGCTTCTTATCTCTCGGTCCAGCATCTCTCTCCTGCGCGGAGTCAGGAGCTTGGAGTCCCTTACACCAATATCGCCAAGCTTTTTCAGGTTCTCCCGGTCAAACATGGCTCCGCAGATAACCATGGGGCCAAAAACAGGTCCGCGTCCGGCCTCGTCCAGACCAGCTATGATCTTTTTTGATGGGTCGTACATCGGGTTCCAAGAAAAATATCCTCGTGGTGCGTAAAAGGTGCCCGGTTTCCAGTGACAAGCATCTTTTTTATCCGTCAGACCACCTGTAATGAGGAGATGGTTTTGAGGGTCCAGGACATCGGCGTTCTGGCGCTGGGCTCGCACAGGGAAAGACACGGCTCCGCGCTACCTGAGGACATAGATGCGAAGCTGGCAGCCCATGTCGCCCTGGAGGCCGCAAAGCGCACTGGCGCGAAATTCATCGGCATAGTGCTGAGCTCTTATGAGTTGCCGGGAATAGATACGGGAACGCACAATTCGCTTGACGAGGTTGTTGGCGAGCTTACCGATGTCCTGAAAAGGGCGGTCCTGACGCTGGGCCTGAGGGCGGCTGTTGTTGTTAACGGTCATGGTGGAAACAATCCTGTCGGTGGGAGAATTCCGGAGTTGGAGCGGGAGGTCGGCATACCGCTCAGGTTCAACTCCAGGATAATAGAGCTGGAGGGCCCCCACGCTGGCACCGGAGAGGCCAGCATGGCAGCCGCGATTGGAATCGCCGACGAGAAAAAGCTGAAGGAGCACTGTGACCCCGACAGATATCCCGAGGTCGGATTTGTGGGGCTCAGGGAAGCGAGAGAGCGATATGGATGGGCGGAGAAACAGGCGAGGGAGGTCGAGTCGAAAGGAGTGGAAATAGACAGGAGAATGGGAACCAGAATGGTTGAAGATGCGGTACGCTCTGTTGTCAGGGATGTGGAGCACCTCAAGAAGGGGGATTAACCTGGGAACGGGGTTACTGGGAAAAGTGAAGGTTGGAGGCAGCGAGCCTGTCGCCGTGATGGGAGTGATAAACCTCAGCAGCGATTCGTTTTTTCGCGGTTCGGTTGTAAGAACAGATGAGGTTCTTCCGCGCGCCAGAGAGATGGTTGAGGAGGGCGCGAAGATCGTCGATGTTGGAGCAATGGCCACGGGGCCCAGGTCAAGTCCGGTTCCGCAGGAACTCGAACTAAAGCTTCTCATCCCGGCAGTTAAAAGTATAGCGAAGGAGCTCGACGTCACGGTATCGGTTGACACTCAAAGGTCAGAGGTCGCAGCGGCTGCGATATCTGCCGGAGCTTCCGTGGTGAACGATGTGACCGGGCTGAAGGGAGATCTGGGCATGGTTGAGGTTCTAAAGCGCACCGGGTCATCGGCGATTCTGATGGCCGCAAGGAGGCTCCCCGGTGACGTTCTGGGCATTGCAGAAATAAAGAATGCCTTGAGAAGGAGCCTGGACATATGCAGTGAACATGGAGTAAGCCTCAGGAGAGTTGCAGTAGATCCGGCGGTCGGCCACTGGCCCGGAAGGCTGGCCAGGCTGAATTCTAAGAAAAGCCGCGGTGGCAGTTATACTCCGGCCACCTCCCACGACCTTGAGATAATTGCGAGGCTGGAGGAGTTCCGAACGCTCGGCAGACCCTTATGCGTTGGCATCTCAAGAAAATCTTTCGTCGGGGAAATCTTGGAAAAGCATCCTGATGGAAGGCTCTGCGGTTCGCTTGCAGGAGCTGCAATAGCCGTGCTTAACGGCGCGAGCATAATCCGCACTCATGACGTTAAGGAAACCGTGGAAGCGGTCAGGGTGGCAGAGGCGATAAGAAATGCCGGATAAAAAAATAGAGATAATCGGCTTGGAGCTGCCGCTGGTGAAGAAGGGCGACGATATTTCCTCCCAGATCAACAAAGCCGTGAGAAGGGTGGGAGGTCTCAGAAGCGGGGACATCCTCGTCGTGTCATCAAAAGTGGTCTCCCTGGCCGAAGGCAGGGTTATAGACCTTTCAGACGTTCGCCCCAGCCCCACAGCGAAGAGGCTGGCGAGAAGAACTGGCCAGCCTCCGGAGTTCGTTGAGGTGATTCTCAGGGAGGCAGACAGGGTGCTGAAGGTCATGAAGGGCGCAATACTAACTCTCAAAGACGGACACGTGTGCGCAAATGCGGGGGCAGACATGTCAAATGCCGCACCCGGACACGCAATTCTCTGGCCGAAAAATCCGCTCTATTCATCGAGGAAAATAATGAGATCGCTTTGCAAAAAACCGGCCGGCGTCATAATAGCGGACAGCGTTGTGCGGCCGCTGAGGCTGGGCACAGTAGGCCAGGCGATAGGCTGGGCCGGATTTAGTCCTGTGGTCGACTGCAGGGGACAGCCTGACCTCTATGGAAAACCGCTGAGGATAACCTTCAGAGCACTTGCCGACCAGATTGCCACTGCCGCCCAGCTTGTCACCGGAGAGGGTAATGAAAAGAGGCCTGCGGCGGTGATACGCGGCTTGGATGTTCCTACGGAAAAATCTGGAGCGGCGCCGGTTATACCGCCCGAGCGATGCCTGTACTGCGGAGTTAAGGGATGGGTTAAATGAAAAGACAGCCGGGCATCGGTTTGAGGTTGGCCCCCCTTGCCGCGGCGTCTTCGTTGAGTTTTTTTATCGGCATCGCAGCAGGACTTCTGGGGGTCGGCGGCGGCGAGTTCAGGCTTCCAATCCTCATATGCATGCTCGGTTTCTCCGTCGCCGTCGCCGCTGCGGCAAACCTCATCGTCGGGATAATGACTGTGTGCGTTAGTCTGGTGAAACGTCTGGCAGCAGGAGTATTCGATCCGGCAGTGTTACCTCTGATAATTTTCATGAGCCTAGGGTCAATTGCGGGAGCATACGCCGGAGCAAAGCTGACGGACAGGGTAAGTGAGAATCGCTTGAAGTGTGCGGTCGGGGTACTGCTGGTCCTGCTGGGCCTGAAGTTCATCCACGGCGGCCTGACCGGAGAAATTGCATCCACACCGGTTGCCGGTTATCCGATTGACTTGGTGCTCGGTGCCGTGCTGGGCACCCTCATTGGAATCGTGTGCGGCTCGCTTGGGGTGGCCGGCGGGGAGCTCAGAATCCCTGCCCTTGTTTATCTCTTCGGAATGTCCACGAAGGGAGCGGGAACCGCGAGCCTGTTTGTTTCGCTGCCAGCCGTGGTCGCCGGAGCGCTGAAGCACGGGAGGATGGGCCACGTTGACAGGGGGGTGTTCTGCACCTGCATTGCGATGGGACTTCCTGCGGTGATTGGGGCTTATCTCGGCGCTGCCCTCGTTCCGGGAACCGCTGAGGCTGTCCTGAAGATGCTTCTGGGCATCGTCCTTCTGCTGGCCGCCGTGAGGATGGTTATAAAACACTAGAGCTAGGCTATGTCGCCGTCCACGAGTCGGTAAAGCTCCTGTTCCGAGCGGATTTATTATTATACCGGAGCCTATACTGCTAGCGGATGTGGCGTTTGGAAATTCTGCGTTGTGTGCCGCTGTAGGCGCCTGAAGTTCTGCCGTTTAATATACACGGGTTTCATAAGTATGCGCCGATCCCGGACGCTTTTCCTGTCCACCGGCGAAAATTCGCACGGATTCTTAGATTTTGTTCTGGAGGCAAGAGCACTGAGTAATTTTTGATCAGAGTGGTGGGCCCGCGGGGATTCGAACCCCGGTTCCTACCGTGTGAGGGTAGTGTCTTAACCACTGGACCACGGGCCCAGTAAAGATTTTGTGCGAGGATAT